>JAJTCK010000084.1 GCA_021323175.1 Solirubrobacterales bacterium
AATAAACCGTCGGTCTCCGCCAGATCGGCGAGTTCGCCGCCGATCCGCCACGGCCGTATGATGCTTGTAACGAAAGGAGGATCCAGCTGGCCTCCAGCAATTCACCCCTTCACGCGCAACCGGGGGACCGCCTCGTCATTCGCGGGCACCACCAGGGCGAGGCGCAGCGGGACGCGGAGGTCCTGAAGGCGCTCGGGGAGGGCGGAGGACCCCCCTACCTGGTGCGCTGGGAGGACGGTCACGAGAGCGAGATCTTCCCCAGCTCGGACGTCTTCATCCAGCACCTGGGGAAGTCGAAAAAGGCGAAGAACACGTAGGCGACTTCGACTCGCCGCCGACCGGAACGCCGTGATCCTCGCCCACGACTACCAGGTGCCGGCGCGACTCGCTCCGGGACCTGCAGTTCGAGGTCAAGGTGCCGCCTGAGGTCGCGGAGAGGGCCAAGCTCGCGATCGAGCGAATGGCGCGCGATCGGGTGATCCGAACACGAGGAGGAACACGATGTCCGATGTGAGCGTCATAGACAGAACTGTCGAGAAGACCAACATCTGGCTGAATGACCTCGCCGAAGAGCTCGGGAGCGACGATCGCAAGGCCGCGTACCGGGTGCTACGCGCGTATCTGCACGCGGTCCGTGACCGGCTGACGGTCAACGAGGCCGCTCAGCTCGCTGCACAGTTGCCGGAGCTGATTCGTGGGACGTACTACGAGGGCTGGGTTCCCGCCCGGACGCCTGTCAAGTACCGGACCGTGGACGAGTTTCTCTTGCGAGTGGCTCGCGAGGCTCAGCTGCCGGGCGAGACGCAGGCCTCCTATGCCTGTTCGGCCGCCGCACGAGTGCTCAGGCGGCACGTGTCGCAGGGCGAGATCGAGGATGTCGTCTCCGTGTTCCCGGAGGAGATGCGCCCCGTCCTCGCCGGATGATCCCGGGCGGTGGTTCACTCCGCCGAGGGCGGCGACCACGAACTCCGCAGGCGGTGAGGGCGACGGCGGCCGGGATGCGCTTCACGACGCCGCTTCCAAAGTGGCGAGGGGCAGAATCGAACTGCCGACACCACGATTTTCAGTCGTGTGCTCTACCAACTGAGCTACCTCGCCGGGGCCGCACAGGCTAGCCGAGGCCCGATGGGTCAGCCGGAAAGCAGGGCGCGGCCCTGGTCGAGGCTGCGGACCTCGTGGACCTCGGCGATCAGCCCGTCATCGAAGCGGAAGACCTGGCAGCCCCCGAACTCGATCGGCACGTCCGGGGGCCGATGCCAGCGCACGTCGCCAGCGAGCCAGCCGATTGCATCCGTCATCCGGCGCTCGTTGATCGCCGCATAGAACGCCTCGACGGTCGCGCGCGAAGCGCTCACGGCTCGTCAACGGGGTCGCGCCCCTCGGCGATCCCCGAAGCAGCGGTCCGCGCAGCCCCCAGGGCGAAGGCGACCGCCTCGGCGGCGTCCGAGGACTCCGTGATGCCGAGATCGTCCACCGCGGCGTTCTCCAGCGTCCAGCTCCGCAGCGCGGCGACCGGATGCCCGAGCCTGCGAGCCAGGGCGATCTCGGAGAGCGTGCCCCATTCGCCTCCGATCGCGATCACCGCGTCACCCGAGGCGACGACCGCCAGGTTGCGGGCGTGGCCCACCCCGGTTGCGATCGCGTGCGTCACGTGCTCGTTGGCCTCGCCGGGGGAGAGACCGGGCAGGATCCCGATGACCACGCCGCCGGCCTCGCGCGCTCCGCGGGAGGCGGCCTCCATTACGCCGCCGCGGCCCCCGCAGACCAGGACGGCTCCCGCCTCGGCCAGCCGCCGCCCGACTTCCTCAGCGAGCTCCAGGAGCTCTTCGCGGGCGGAGCCTCCCCCGATCACCGCGACCTGGGGCGGCCGTTCGCTCATCCCGCTCGGCGGGTTGGGCCGTCCCGGCCGGGCCGCTTCCCCTCCGTCAGCATCGTCCCCATCAACTCCAGCGCGCCCGCCTTGTGCAGATGCTCGTTCAGGTTGCCGCACTTCGGGCTCTGGACGCACGAGGGACACCCATCGTCGCATGGGCACTCTCGGATCAGGCGGTCGGCGTCCCCGACGAGCCGCTCGAACTCCTCGAAGCCCCGGCGGGTGATGCCGACGCCCCCGGGGTGGCCGTCGTAGATGAAGATCGTCGGCGCGCCGGTCTGGTGGTGAATGTTGGTGGAGAGCCCGCCGATGTCCCAGCGGTCACACATCGCGATCAGCGGCAGCACCGCGATCTGGCCGTGCTCGCTGGCGTGCAGTGCCCCCAGCAGGACCTCCATCGGGAAGCGGGCCGCCGTGCGATCGCCGATCACGTACCACAGCGCCTGGGTTACGAAGTCCTGCTCGGGCAGGTCCAGAGCGATGATGTCCAGCACCTCGTTGTCGCCCAGGCGCTTGCGCTGGTAGGCGATCACCTGCTCGGAGACGGACACGGCGCCGAAGTTGAGAACTACGCCGAGAGCGTTGCGGGTCGTCCGCGTCTCCTCGATGTAGATCTCGGTCTCCTTCTTGACCTGGGTGTAGTAGTCGCCGTCGAATGGCCGGACGATCGCCCGGCCCGAGCTCAGGTCCAGCTCGGCTACTTCGTAGGAGCGGCCCAGGTGCAGGTAGATCGCTCCGGGATGGACCGTGTCGAAGGCGCGCGCCGCCTCCACCTGGCCCAGCATCTCGCCCGAGCTGGCGTCGATGATCGCCACGCTGTCGGCCGAGGCCGAGCGCAGGCTGATCCGCCCCGCCACGAAATCCCCCCCGCGGGTCATGTAGCGGTCGCCGCGCGCCCGGCGGAGCTCGCCCATCGCGACCAGCCGCTCGGCCGGCTCGCGCCAGCCCTCGCCGAGGATCTCGTCGTCGCCGGGCAGGGATCCCAGGGGCGCTTCGTAGGCCGCGGCGTGCAGGTGTTGCATCTGGATCTGCTCGTTGCGATGGTCCAGGATCGCGGCCTCGACCGGCCGGTCGAGGAACTCGTCCGGGTGGCGGCAGAAGAACTGGTCCAGGCCGTCCTGGCCCGCGACGTACATGGCCAGGCCGCGGCGCCGCCGGCCGGCGCGCCCCCACATCTGCCGCAGGCTCGCGACCGTGCCCGGGAAGTTGACGCAGATGGCCGCGTCGAGCTCGCCCACGTCGATCCCGAGCTCCAGCGCGTTGGTGGCGCTGACGGCGAGCAGGTCCCCGCGCGCCAGCGCGGCCTCGATCTCGCGGCGCTGCTGGGGCGTGTAGCCGGCCCGGTACGGGGCGATGCGGTCCGCCATCTGCGGCTGGCCCGCCTCGGCCAGTCGCATCGACGCGAAGCGATTGATCAGCTCGATCCCGCGGCGGCTCTTCATGAAGCAGATCGTCCTCACCCCGCGTGTCACGAGTTCGACCAACAGGTCGGCGGCCTCGGAGACGGCCGAGCGGCGGGTCATCGTGCGCTGGTCGATCACGGGCGGGTTCCACATCGCGATCTCGCGTCCGGCGCCAGGGGCGCCGTCATCGTCCAGCAGGGCGAACTCGAGCCCGGTCAGTCGCTCCGCCAGCTCCGACGGGTTCGCGATCGTCGCCGAGGTCATCACGAAGCGAGGCCGGGCCCCGTACATCCCGCAGATTCGGCGCAGACGCCGCAGCAGGTTCGCCACGTGCGAGCCGAAGACGCCGCGGTATGTGTGGGCCTCGTCCACGACGACCCAGCCCAGGTTCGCCAGGAAGTCGCCCCAGCGTTTGTGGTGGGGAAGGAGCCCGACGTTCAGCATGTCGGGATTGGTCAGGATCAGGTTCGAACGTCGCCGGATGCTGGGCCTGTCCTCGCGCGGAGTGTCGCCGTCATAGATGGAGTGCCGCAGGCCGGGCGGCTCCAGCTCGGCGAGCTTGCGGGCCTGGTCCTGAGCCAACGCCTTGGTGGGGTACAGGTAGAGCGCACGCCTCTTCGGCTCGTGTGCGATCCCGTCGAGGACCGGGAGGTTGAACGACAGCGACTTTCCGCTCGCCGTGCCGCTGGTCAGGATCAGGTCGCTGCGCTTGGCGGTCTCGAAGGCCTCGGCCTGGTGGGAGTAGAGCGACTCGATGCCCTCGGCGGCCAGCGCCGCGGCCAGGGCCGGGTCCAGGTCATCGGGCAGCCCCGTGAGCTTCGCCATCGTGGCGGGCTCCGAGCTTTCCGCGACCAGGCGTCCGTCGCTCCTGCCGGGAGCGAGCGCAGGCTCCCACGCTCCTCCCGCCACGTTGGTGCCGCTAGCCACTGGCCAGCTCCACCTCGGCCTCGGAGCCCGGGTCGATCGCGGCCGCGATCCGCATCGCCTGGAGCGCGCTGGCGTCGTGCAGCCGCAGGATCGAGCCACCCGCCGCCGTCGCCAGCGCGGTCGCGGCGGCCGTGGCCCACTCACGCTGCTCCGCCGCCGGCCTCCCGTCCCAGGACCCCGCCAGGACCGCGCCCAGGAAGTCCTTTCGCGAAAGCGACACGTAGAGCGGCCTGCCCAGCCCGCGCAGCTCGGCGAGGCGGCGCAGGATCTCCAGGTCGTCCCGAACGCCGAGGTCGAAGTCGAGCCCGGGGTCGAGCACGATCTGCTCGGGATCCACGCCGGCCGCCTCGGCGGCGGCGATCCGCCGGCCGAACCAGTCGAGCAGGTGCGCGACGGGGTCCTCGTAACGTGGCAGCGGCCGCTCCTCGCGCGCAGGCCCCTCGGTGTGCATCAGGACGAGGCCGCATCCCGTCTCGGCGGCGATATCCATCAGCGCCGGATCCGCCGCCCCGGAGATGTCGTTTATGGCCACCGCTCCGGCCGCGAGCGCCGCGCGCCCGACCTCGGCCGAGAACGTGTCCACCGACACCGGCAGCCCGGTTTCGACCACGAGCTTCTCAACGGCCGGGATCAGCCTGCCTGCCTCGTCTGCGGGGGGCACCGGCGGCCCGCTGCGCGCAGCGACTGCTCCCAGGTCGAGCATGTCGAATCCGGCCGCGGCCAGGCCGACCCCGTCCTCGACCGCCTGCTCAGGCGTCCCGCTGTCCCGCTGCGCGCGCCCTCAAACATCGAGTCCGTCGTGATGTTGACGATCCCGGCGCCCAGCGGGCGACGGAGGTCCAGGGTCCCGCCGGCGATCTTCCAGGAGGCTGCCATCAGGACAAGGATTGTCCCTGACCTGCGCTAGCGCGGGCGGTGCGGCTACGGTTGGCGCGGCATGCCGCTGCGATGCGTCTACACCGACCTGGATGGGACCCTGCTGGGGCGATTCGGTTCGCTGTTCCGCGACGCTGAGGGAAACTTCTCGATGCTTCAGGCCCGCGTGCTGGAGGCGTGCCACCGAGCCGAGGTGGAGGTTGTGATCAAGTCGGGCCGGCGCGAGCCGCAGGTGCTCGAGGACGCACGGCTGATCGGGCAGACCGCCTACATCTACGAGGCCGGTTGCGCCGTGATGATGGACGGCGAGGCCACGGTCCTGATCGGCGACTTCCGGCCCGACGAGGGCCGCACGGTCTACGAGACGATCGTGGACCGCGGGGTGCCCGACCTCCTGTTCGAGGCCTTCGCGCCGGCGCTCGAGTACCACGCCCCCTGGCATACCGAGCGCCGGCACTCGCATCTGTTCAGGGGCAAGATCGACGTCGCGGAGGCCAACGCCCTCCTGGACCGCGAGGGCCACGGGGCTCTCAAGCTGATCGACAACGGCGCGATCGTCCGCCAGATGGACGGCGTCGAGGGCCGCGCGCACGCCTACCACCTGATGCCCGCGGCGGCAAGCAAGGCGAACGCCGTCTTATTCCACATGCAGGCCCGCGGCTACCCGCCCGAGGAGTGCATCGCGATCGGCGACTCGGTGGAGGACCTGTCGGTCGCCCCCGTCGTGGGCCGCTTCTTCATCCCCTCGAACGGCCCTGAGCGAGACCCCGGCTTGCGCCAGGCCATCGGCAGTTATCCCAACGTCACCGTCACCGAGGGCGCGATGGGCGACGGCGTCTACGAGGCGGTCGTCAGCAGCCTGATGAGCGCCTAGCCCGGCCAGGTTCACCGGCGCCGCGCCTACGTCTTGCTGCTGTCGCCCCCGTTCGAGCTGAAGCCGGTCGGGGTCTGGGTCACCTCGCGGTGCTCGATGACGCGGTCGATCAGGCCGTACTCCTTCGCCTCGTCGGCCTTGAAGAAGCGGTCGCGGTCCTGGTCCTCGCGCACCTGCTCCTTCGACCTGCCCGTGTGCTTCGCGTAGATCTGGTCGATCTGGTCGCGCAGCTTCAGGGTCTCTCGGGCGTGGATCTCGATGTCCGAAGCCTGCCCCTCGAATCCGCCCGAGGGCTGGTGGATTAGGATCCGGGAGTTCGGCAGCGCCATGCGCTTGCCCGGCGTGCCACCCGCAAGCAGCAGGGCCCCCATCGACATTCCGACGCCGTAGCAGATGGTCGCTACGTCGGGCTTGACGAACTGCATCGCGTCGTAGATGGCCAGACCGGCGTATACCTGCCCGCCGGGGGAGTTGATGTAGAGGCTGATGTCCTTGTCGGGGTCCTCGGACTCGAGGTGGATGATCTGGGCGACGATCAGGTTCGCGATCTGGTCGTCGACCGGTGTGCCCAGAAAGATCACGCGCTCGTTCAGCATGCGGGAGTAGATGTCGAAGGAGCGCTCGCCCCGCGCGGACTGTTCGACGACCATCGGTACCAGGGGCATGAACCCACCTCCTCGTTTCGTATCCGCAACCCAGCGGTTGCGCTGCGCGAGACGATAACATACGCAACCAGTGGGTTGCGATATGCGTTGGCGCCCGCATGGATGAGGCTAGCGATGAAAGGAGCGTCCGCGATGACTGAGGAAACGGCCCAGAGGGAGACTGCCCCGGCGGGGGACGGTGAGGCCCCGACCGTCGAGCGCGAGGCGGTCCTGCCCGCGTCCCCAGACGAGGTCTGGGAGGCCCTGACCGACCCCGACCGCCTGGAGGAGTGGCTCGGCGATGACGTCCGGATGGAGCCGGTCGAGGGCGGGGAGGTCCGTGTGAGCGATCAAGGCGGGGAGCGCTCCGGCACGGTCGAGAAGGTGGTCGAATGCGAGCTGCTGACGTTCACCTGGGCGCGTCCGGGTGAGCGGGAGAGCCGGGTCGAGTTCGCCGTTGAGACGGCGCCCGGCGGCAGCAGGCTGATCGTGACCGAGAGCCGGACCGGACCGGTCGGGATGGCCGGCGCCTCCGCCGCTCGGGCGGCCGCGGCCTGGGAGCCGCGGCTGCGGCGGCTGGGCTCAGTCGTGGCGCTGGTCCCGGCCTGAACGCGCAATGACTCAGGTGGACGCCGTGTTCACCGCGCTCGCTGACCCCACCCGCCGCCGGGTGCTCGAGACGCTGTCGGCGGACGGGACGGTCACCGCCAGCCGGCTTGCGCGCTCGATGCCGATCTCCCGGCAGGCGGTGGCGAAGCACCTGGCCGCGTTGCGCGCGGCGAAGCTGGTCAGCTCCGAGCGGGTGGGACGGGAGACCGTCTATACGCTCCGCCCCGGGCCCCTCGAGGACGCCGCGGCCTGGATCGAGCGCGTCGGCGCCGAGTGGGACGAGCGCCTCGAGACGCTGCGGCGCGCGCTGGGCTGAGTCAGCCTTGCTGCGGCTTGCTCTCGGCCACGACCAGCCTGTCGCCTACCTGCAGGACCTCCGCCTCGGGATCGTCGAAGGAGATCAACCGCTCGCCGCGCAGGACCCCCAGCATCGGGCGGTGGTCCGTGACCGCGCTTCTCGGGCCGGCCTCGCCGGGCCCGATCACGCGCTCGGCCAGATCGATCCCCGTGCCCACGATGAGGAGGTCCTCCAAAACGCTGACGGTCCCGGGCTGGCGCGCCGCCAGTCCGAGCAGCCGGCCCGCAGCTCCGCTCGAGATGATCACGCTGTCGGCGCCGGACTGCTTCACGAGGGCCACGTTCTCCTCCTCGCGCACCGAGGCCACGATCGTCGCGTCGGGATTGAGCTGCCTCGCCGTCAGGGTAATGAGCACGGCCGCGTCGTCGCGGTGGGGACAGACGACGATCGTGTGCGCCCGTTCGACCCGCGCGCGCTGCAGGGTGTCCGTGCGGGACGCGTCCCCGTGCACGGCCGCGATCCCGGCGCCGCCGGCGCTCTCGATCATCTCCATGGAGTTGTCGATCGCAACCACCGCACCCCTGTCCACGCCCTGGCCAACCAGGGCTTCCAGGGCCGCGTGGCCCTTCACCCCGAACCCGCAGATGATCGTGTGGTCCTTCACCTTCCTCCTCCATGCCGAGACCCGCAGCTCCTCCCGTTGGCGTGAGATGAGCAGCTCGACCGTCGTCCCCACCAGGACTATCAGGAACAGGACGCGGGCGGGCGTGACGAGCAGGGTGGTCAGCAGCCGGGCGCGGTCGGTCGCCGGAACGATGTCCCCGTAACCGGTGGTCGTCACCGACACCGTCGAGTAGTACACGGCTTCCAGCAACCCGATCTCCTGACCCTGGTTGTCGACGAAGCCGTCGCGGTCCAGGTAGGTGATCAGGGCCACGAACAGGATCGCGCCCATCGCCAGGGCGAGCCGCGCCCAGATCGCCCGCATCGCGCTCGGGGCCGCGTGGGGCAGGAACACGGCCCTCACTCAGTACCTCCGGGGCGCCGCCGAGCCTCCTCGCAGCAGGGCCAGCAGGCGATCCACGGCCGCGGGCGCCAGGGAGTTCAGGCCCAGCAGCCGGACGCTCTTCGGAACGTGGACCTCGCGGCGGTCGTGGGCGACCGCGTCCACGATCGCCTCGGCCACCTGCTCGGGCCCGATCTTCTCGCCCCGCCTCCACCAATCCGGCATGCGGCCGCGCTCGTGGCTGTGGAGGTCGGTCGTCACCGAACCGGGCATGACTGTGCTGAGGGACACCCCGGTTCCTGACAGCTCGTGCCGAAGCGCCTCGGCGAAGGTCTTCTGGGCCGCCTTCGTGGCGCCGTATACCGCGGTCCAGGGGAATCCCCGCAGCGCCGCCGCCGAGCTGACGATGACGATGTGCCCGCGTCCCCGGTCGAGCATGCGGGGTAGCCCCGCCCGGATCTGGTTGAGCGTGCCGATGAAGTTGACCTGGACCATCTCCTCCGCCTTGTCGGGCTCGAGCTCGGTGAAGGGGGCGGTGTGGGCCAGGCCCGCGTTCGCCACCAGCAGGTCCAGCTGACCCGCCTTCACGACGAAACCCTCGACGGCCTCTTGGGTGGCCGCCGGGTCGGCCACATCGGCCGGCAGGGCCACCGCGCGCGGCAGCTCCTCGGCCAGAGCCTCGACCTCGCCTCGGTTGCGTGCGATCAGCCCCACCGCCGCTCCGCGGCCCGCGAGGGCACGGGCGGTGGCCCGCCCGATGCCGTGCGTCGCTCCGCTGACGATCGCCGTGCTCCCCGGCCCGATCTCCATACCCGAATCCTCGCACCATCTAGTATCGCCCGGCTATGGCTGCGGACCACGCCACGGTCGCGGAGGAGGAGTACCTCCAGATGATGTTCTGGCTGGAGGAGGCCGGGCTCGCGATCACAGGCGCCAACCTCGCCCGGGCGATGCAGCTCTCGCCGCCCACGGTCCACGAGATGATCGGCAGGCTGGAGACCGACGGGTACGTCGCCCGCGCCGATGACAAGTCACTCACCTTCACCGAGAAGGGCAGGTCCGAGGCCGAGGCGATCACGCGGCGTCACAGGCTGATCGAGCGCTTCCTGACAGACGTGCTGGGCATCCCTTGGGACGAGGTGCACGAGGAGGCCGAGCGGCTGGAGCACGCGATGTCTCCCGTGCTCGAGGAGCGGATGCTCGCCGCGATCGGCGACGCCAGGACCTGCCCGCACGGTCACCCGATCGTCGAGGGGGCGCGCGAGCAGGGCGTCCTGCTCGCCGACGTCGAGCCCGGCGCGAGCGTGCGGATCCTGCGCTTCGAGAACGAGGCCGAGGAGATCCTCCACTACCTGCGCGACACCGGGCTTCGCCCCGGGCTCGAGGGTGAGTTGCAGAGCTCCGAGGACGACAGGGTCGTCGTCAGCTCGGACGAGGGCGTGCACACGGTCTCGAGGAGCGTGGCCGAGACCGTCTCGGTCGCCGCCGACCCCGCGCCACCTTCGCGCCCCCCGCTGCCCGAGCAGCTCGTCCTCTCCAGCGACCGCTACGGGCGATAGCGAAGGCCCCGGCCGCGACCAACGTCGCCGACGACTGCGGGGGCGGTCGGCCGACCTAGGCGGCGGAGCCGGTGCGGGCGCGGAGCTTTTCGAGGGCCGTCGCGATTCGCTGCACGCCCTCGGGAACCCGGTCCGCGGGGACCGGTGCGAAGGAGAGCCGGATGCTGGACTCGCCGCCGTCGATCATGAAGTCGGGCCCGGCGACGAACGTGACGCCCTCCTCCTTCGCCGCATCCAGCAGCGCCGCGGCGTCCACGTCGTCGTTGAGGTCGAGCCACAGGAAGTAGCCGCCGGCGGGCACGACGAAGCGGGCCTCGGGGATCTTCTCCTCGAGCGCGGCCACGAGGGCGTCGCGGCGCCCCCGGAGGGCGGTGTTCACCGCCTCGATGTTCCGGTCCAGCTCGCCCGAGCGGCAGAGCTCCCAGACGATGGACTCGGCCAGCATGTTCGGCGAGATGTAGTTCTCGCCCGCGCGCTTGGCCAGGGCGGCGATCTCGTCGGGGGGCCCGACCAGGTACCCGACCCGGACGCCGGGGCTAACCGTCTTCGAGAACGAGGAGGCGTGAATCACCCGGCCCGCGGCGTCCATGTCGAGCATGGTCGTGCCCGCGGGGCCTTCGAAGCTGATCAGGCGATAGGGGTCGTCCTCGAACAGCAGGAACCCGTGCTCGTCCGCGAGCGCGACGAGGCGCTCGCGCTTCTCGGCCGCGAGGGTGCAGCCGGCGGGGTTGTGGAAGTTGGGGATGATGTGCGCCAGCTTCAAGGGCCCGACCTGGGCCGCGGACTCCACGGCGGCCACCTCGACTCCGTCGGACTCGAGCGCGGCCGGGGCGATCTCGGCGCCGGCCTGGTTCAACAACAGCAGCGTGCGGTCGTAGGTGGGCTGCTCCACGAGCACGCGGTCCCCCGAGCCGACGTAGTGACGGAACAGCAGCGCCGCTCCCTCCATGGACCCGTTCGTGACCATGACCCGGTCGGGCTCGACGCCGTGCAGATCCGCGATCCATTCGCACAGCCCCAGGTGGCCCCTGCCGGTGCCGTAGGAGAGCGCTCGCTCCCAGTCGGACTCCAGCGCGCGAGACGCAGCCTCCCGCACGGCCTCGTGGGGCAGGATGTCCGCGCTCGGAGCGCCTCGGGCGAAGCTGATCGTGTCGGTCGCCATGGGGCGGCCAGTATAGAAACGGGTTTCCGATCTGCCGGGCGAGCGGATAGCTTGTCGGGAGATGTCCGCATCGCTCGAGCTCGTGAAGATCGCCCTGAGGGCGTATGGCGACGGTGACGTGGAGATCGCCCTCGCGCTCTCGGACCCGAACGTGCGCTGGGACGAGCGCGCGTCGCGTCCCGACGGCGACCTGGTCTGGGGACGTGATGAGGTCGCCAGGGCGATGCGCCGCTACCGCGATGGTTGGCAGTCCTACCGCTTCGACCTGGAGGACGTCGCTGAGCCCGCCCCCGGCAATGTCGTGGGGATCTGCCGCGAGCGGGGCGTGGGCGCCGAGGGCGCTGCCGTGGACCGGCGCTTCGGCGGGGTCTGGGTGGTCGAGGACGCCAAGGTCGCGTCCTGGTCCACCTACCTGACGCCGCGGGAGGCGGTGCGGGCGGCCCGCGAGCTGACGGGGCCGAACGCGCCGAAGCCGAGGAAGCCGGAGGCCGCGCCGGAACCAGCCCTCGTCGCCGAGCCGAAGCTGGCTGCGGTATCCGGATCCGGGTCCGCCGAGCGCATCAGGATGGCCGCAAAGGCGAGGGCGCGCCTGCGCCGCCAGAAGGCCGCCAGCTAGCTTCCGAGCACGTCAACCGCGATCTGCGCGGTCTCCGTGGGGCTCTTGCCGACGCGGACCCCCCTCGCCTCCAGTGCCTCCTTCTTGGCCTCAGCGGTGCCCGAGGAGCCCGAGATGATCGCTCCGGCGTGGCCCATCTGCTTGCCAGGCGGTGCCGTGAAACCGGCGATGTAGGCGACCACGGGCTTGGAGATGCCTCGATGTGCTCAGCCGCCCGCTCCTCGGCGTCCCCGCCGATCTCGCCGACTATCACGATCATCTCGGTTGCGTGGTCGGCCTCGTAGAGGTCGAGGATGTCGATGAAGTCCGAGCCGACGATCGGATCCCCGCCGATGCCGACGATCGAGGAGTTGCCCTGCCCCGCCTGCTTCAACTCGTTTCCGATCTGGTAGGTCAGTGTGCCCGACTTCGAG
>JAJTCK010000024.1 GCA_021323175.1 Solirubrobacterales bacterium
CGCGCCGATCCGATCGGCGACCATCAGGCGCTGCAGGTCGCCGACGTCGCCCATCGGAGTGTCGTCCACGGCCACGATCAGGTCCTCGGGCCGCAGGCCGGCCAGATCGGCCGGGCTGCCCTCGACGACCTCCACCACCTCTATCGCCTTGTCCCGGCCCAGGCGCGCCGAGACCCGCGGGGGCAGCGGACGCGACCCGCCGACGATCCCGATGTAGGCGCGGCGCACGCGGCCATCGCTGATCAGGGAGTGGATGATCCGGCGCGTGGCTTCGTTGATCGGGACGGCCAGGCCCAGGCCGATTCCGGCGACGGCCGTGTTGACCCCGATAACCCTGGCGCTGCTGTCTGAGAGCGCGCCCCCGGAGTTCCCGGGATTGAGGGCGGCGTCGGTCTGGATCACGTTCTCGACCAGCCGACCCGCCGAACCGGACCGGGTCGGAAGGGAGCGCCCGAGCGCGGAGACCACGCCCGCGGTCACCGTCCCGGCGAGGCCCATGGGGCTGCCGATCGCCACCACCAGCTGGCCCACGCGCAGCTCACCGGCGTCACCCAGCTCGGCGGCCGCCAGATCGCCGGCCTCGGCCCGGACGACCGCCAGGTCAGACAGCGCGTCGGCCCCAACCACATGGGCGGCGAGCTCGCGTCCGTCCGAGAAGGTGGCGCGAACCCCATCCTCGCCGCCGGCCACGACGTGGGCCGAGGTCAGCAGGTAACCGTCGGCCGTGATCGCGACCGCGCTGCCCGCTCCCTCGCGCCTACCGCGCCGGGTGCGCCGGGCCACGCTCAGGTGTGCGACCGACGGTCCCAGCCGCTCGGCGACGCCCGAGACCGCCCGCGAGTACGCGTCGAAAGCCTCGGCGTCGCTGAGGGGCGCGGCAGGATCCGCGGGACCCTCGTCGTGATCGCCGATGAGGCGGAGCGCCATCACTAACGAAAAGTTAGCAATGGCTCCCGCGATCTCACCGGTCAGGCGTCCCGGGCAGGTAGCCACGCGCCCTGCCGAGGGGCGCGAGTGCCTTGAGCGCGCCTCGGACCAGCGGCTCGGGTCCAGCCACCAGTCGGAATACGTCGTCGAACTCGGTCAGCAGCGCGGCGAACGCGAGCGGCCCGGGCATCCCGTTTCGTCCCACGCGCCCGGACCGGTGCAGCCGGTCGACGGCCCGGAACCACTGCTCGGTCCGCCCCGCGGGCATGGTGAGCCAGGTGACGCGCGCCGGCTCCGTTCCGGGATTCCACATCTGGTGGACCGCGCCGCGTGGGATCTCGATCGACTCGCCCGGCGACAGCCCCCGCTCAGCGCCGTCCAGCCTGACGCGAAGGGTTCCCGCGAGGACCTCGAAGCGCTCGTCCTGGGCGGGGTGCAGGTGCTTCGGCGGCGCCTCGCCCCCGGGGCCGTAGAGCGCCTCGACCTCGAGGGCACCCGGCTCGGCGCGCATGATCGTCACGGACTCCGAGGGAGTGAGCTTCAGAGTGTCTCCGGCGGGGCCTGCGGACTCCCGGGCCTCGGCTGTGTTCATCCTCTGCCCTCCTGGCAAGTCGGGTGTGTGCCGAGCATCTTGAGCACTTGAAAACTATCGACGGTCTGCTCCGCCAGGAGCGCGGGACTCGAGCCGGGAACCTAGGTCCCAGCCGCCGCGTCGCGCATCACGTCCAGCGGCGGATCGATTCCGGTCCAGATCCGGAGCGCCTGCGCCCCCTGGTGGACCAGGACGTCCAGCCCTTCCACGACTCCCGCGCCGCGGGCTCGGGCCTCGGCGATCAGGGCAGTCTCGCGACCGGCGTAGACCAGGTCGACCGCCAACACCCCCGGCCCTAAAGCCTCCGGGTCGAGCGGAAGCTCACCGAATGGGTCTTCCGACTCGGACATCCCGACCGTGGTGCAATTGGCGATCACGTCGTAGCGGCCCGCGCGAGCCTGGTCGGCGGTGACCGCCGAGAGCGGCCCGGCCACGCCCGCGGAGGTGGCCGCGAGCGACCCGGCGAGCTCCTCGGCCCGCTCCGCGGTGCGGTTCCAGATGTCGGTGCGGGCGCCCTGTCCCGCCAGCGCCCAGGCGACAGCCCTGGCGGATCCGCCGGCTCCCAGCACCAGGGCGCGCTTTCCGGCCGGGGCCTCGGGAAGCGCGGCCAGCAGTCCGGGGGCGTCGGTGTTGTCGGCCCGTATCTGCCCGCCGAAGAAGCTCAGCGTGTTAGCGGCACCGATCTCGGTCGCGGCCGCGGACGCTTCACCGGCCAGCGCCAGCGCGGCCTCCTTGTGCGGGAGCGTCACGTTCGCGCCGACGAAGCCCTTGGCGGGCAGTGCCACGGTCAGCTCCGCGAAGTCTGCCGGCGGCATCTCGATCGCCTCGTAGCTCCACTCGTCCGCCAGCCCGAGGGCGGCGATGGCTGCGTTCTGCATCGCCGGCGAGCGCGAGTGGGCGACGGGATGACCCAGGACGGCGAGGCGTTTCACTTGGGTAGGGACGGCTTCGCCATCAGGCGGCCGCCTCCGCTTCGCGTTCCGCGGGCCCTCAGCACTCGGTGGGAGAGCCGCCCTCGGCCTCGAGCGCAGCCTGGTACTCGGCGGCCAGCTTCTCGAACTCCGCCTCGCTGTCGGTGAAGCTGTGCTCACCGCAGGTGCCCGGCTTGACCACGAAGTAGACGTAGTTGACGTTCGCGGGCCGCGCCGCCGCCTTCATCGCGTCCAGCCCGGGGTTGCCGATGGGGGTGGGCGTCAGGCCGGCGTTGGTGCGGGTGTTGTAAGGGGTGTCCTCCTCGAAGGTCGCCTGGAGGATCGGCTCGGTGTAGTTCTGGGTCTCGTAGCGCGTCGTGGCGTCGATTCCGAGCACGATCCCCTGGCTCAGGCGGTTGTAGATCACGGCCGCGACATCGTCGCGCTCACGCGGTACCTGCACCTCCTTGTCGACCATCGAGGCGATGATCAGCACGTCATAGGGAGTCAGGTTCTTCTTCTTCGCGTAGCTCATGTTCACCTGGGCGAAGTTGTCCTCGAACGCCTGGAGCTGCTGGTCCACGAGCTCCTTGGACCCTTGGCCGGAGGCCAGTTCGTACGTCGCCGGGAACAGGAAGCCCTCGAGGCTGTTGGAGGTCGCCCCGTAGCGCTTGGTGTTGAAGCTCTTGGGCGCCCGCTCGGTCAGCTGCAGGTACTCCTCGCTGCTGACCCCCTCGGGCAGGATGTCCGAGGCGATCTGATCGCGCGAGAGCCCCTCGGGGATCGTCACCGTGATCGCACCGGCGGGTCCCCCTTCGCCGGTCAGCCGGTCGATCGCGGCGCCGTAGCTCATTCCCTCGGCGAGGGCGTAGGTGTCGGCCTGGATTTCGCCGGACTTGCCGGCCAGCGTCAGTCGCCATTCGAACAGGCGTGCGCTCGAGATCACCCCGCTGTCGTCGAGGATGCTCGCGATCTCACCCGCGGTCGCGCCGTCGGGGATCTCGACCGAGACCGACCCGGAGCCCTCGCCGTCCCCTGCAAAGGGCTGGAAGAAGGCGACCAGGAACCAGACCAGCAGGATCGCGCACAGGGCGATGGCCAGCGCGGCGAACCTGCGGCGGCCGTAGTTGCTTCCCCTGTCCCCGCGCCTGGCTCGCGCAGGCTGTCGCGAAGGCTCTCCCCCGTCGCCGCTTGCGCGCGAGAGCCTGGAGCGCAGCCCCTCGCGGGACCGTCCCGGCTCGGCGGCCGGTGCCGCGCGCTCGACGGGGCGCGAAGTGAGGCGCTGGCGGGTCTCGGGCGCGGCTCGCTCGGCGGTGACTGGAACGGGCGAGTGCTCAGAGGTCACCGGCGACGGGCGGCCCGCTGCAGATGGAGGCTGGGAAGGGCCCTGCTCGGAGGCTGGCGGAGCCGGTTCGGCGCCCCGAGGAGGCGGTGCGGCGGCCGGCGGAGCCGGTTCGGCGCCCCGAGGAGGCGGTGCGGCGGCCGGAGGCTTTTCCTCCCTGCGTCTGCGGACCTTGCGGAAGCCTCCGGTGATCCCGCCCTTTTCCTTCTTGCGGCGCCCGCCGCGGCGGCGCTGCTCGCGCTCGAGGCGACGGCGCTCACGCTCCATCGACGCCGGATCGTCTCTCCCGAACTCGTCGGTGTCGGGAGTCAGGTCGCTGGGAGGCGTCAGGTTCGTCTCGGTGTCCACCCGCCACTCGTCGCGATCAGGCATCCGGAGGAGCCTTCCCCGCTCCGGAGTCGGAGCCTCGCCCGGTGACCAGGGACGTCAGGTAGGACTCGAGCAGATGGGCGGCGGCGAGCGAGTCCTCGTCCGCTCGTGCCCCTCGGCGTGCGGTTTCGGCGGCCATCTTCGTGGTCAGGCGTTCGTCATAGGTCTCGACCGGCACATCGAGCAGATCCCCAAGCTCCGCCGCGAATGCGCGACTGAGACGGGCCTGGTCGCCCTCTTCCCCTGACAGGGACACGGGCAAACCCACGACCACGCGCTCGGCCTCTTGCTCGCCGACGAGCCTAACGATCGCGCTGGGTTCGGGAGGAACCGACTCGAGCGGCCTGGCCAGTGTGCCGCTGGGATCCGAGACGGCTACGCCGCAGCGCGCGGTCCCGTAGTCGATCGCGAGTACCCGCATCGGCCGCTCTATCAGCCCGACAGGCGCGCGGCGATCGCGTCGCGCGCAGCCGCCAGCGCCTGATCCAGCTTCCCGGGGTCCCGCCCGCCGGCCTGCGCAACGCTCTCGCGCCCGCCACCCCCGCCGCCCACGTGCCTGGCGGCCTCCCGGATCACGTCCGCCGCCGAAAGCCCCTTCGCCACAGCGCCCTCGCTGAAGCTGGCCACCAGAGCGACCTTGCCGTCCCCCCCGGCGCCCAGCACGACCGCCGCGTCGCCGGCTTTCGACTTGACGCGATCGGCCAAGTCCAGGAGGGCCTTCTGGTCCCCCGCGCCCGCGTCGGCGACGATCACCTCGATGCCCGAGACCGCCTGACCGGCGCCGGCGAATTCGTCCGCGCGCTTGCTGAGGTCCTCCGACCCCGCCTTGCGGCTCTGCTCCTCGAGCTCGGCCAGGCGCTCGCGCGCGCGGCCGGCGCCCGTGACCGGGTCCTGCGGGGAGCCGAGCAGCACGCCCGCCCGCTCCAACTCGCGCTCACGCTCGCGGAACCAGTCGATCGCGGCGGGGCCCGTCAGCGCCTCGATCCGGCGGACGTTCGCCGCGCTGGAGCCCTCGGAGGCCAGCTTGAAGACGCCGACCTCCGCGGTGTTGGCGACATGGGTTCCGCCGCAGAGCTCGCGCGAGACGCCCTCGACCTCGATCACCCGGACCCAGTCCCCGTACTTCTCGCCGAACAGGGCCATCGCGCCGAGCTGCTCGGCCTCCGCGCGGGACATCTGCAGCGCCCGGACAGGGTGGCTCTCCTTGATCCACTCGTTCACACGGTCCTCGACCTTCTGGACCTCCTGCGGAGTCAGCGGGGCGCCGTGTGTGAAGTCGAAGCGGAGCTTGTCGGGCCGCACCGCCGAGCCGGCCTGACGGACATGTGAGCCGAGCTCGTCGCGCAGCGCCGCGTGCAGCAGGTGCGTCGCGGTGTGGTTGCGCATCGTCGCGTGGCGGGCGAAATGGTCGACCCGCGCCTCGACGTGGGCCCCGGCGTCCGGGATCTCGCCTTCGGGCTCCATGGCGATGGCCTGGTCCTCCCCGAGGCGGTAGACGTCGGCGACCCTGGCCTGGCCGCCATCCCAGCTGAGCGTGCCCGAGTCGGCGACCTGGCCGCCACCCTCCGCGTAGAAGGGGCTCTCCTCGAGCTTCGCCAGCACTCGCCCGTCATCGGGCGAGACCGCCGCCATGCTCGTCTCGGTCCGCAGCTTCTCGTAGCCCACGAAGCGCGAGGGCGGCGCTGCGGCCGCGAAGGCGAGGACGGCCCCGTGGTGGTCCTCGGACCCGTGCGCCGTCGCCGTGCCGACCCGGGCGCGCTGGCGCTGCTCTTCCATCAGCTCCTCGAAGCCCTGGTCGTCCACGGAGAGCCCCTCGGCCGCCAGCAGCTCCTTGGTCAGGTCATACGGAAAGCCGTAGGTGTCGTGCAGCTTGAAGGCCTCGCCCGCGTCCACCCACGAGGTGCCCTGCTGCTTCGCCTGGTCGATCAGATCCTCGAGCAGCTCGCTGCCGCGGTCGAGCGTACGGCCGAAGCTCTCCTCCTCATCGTTGACCCACCGGAGGACGGTGTCCCGCTCGGCGGCGAGCTCCGGGTACGTGGGTCCGAGCAGGTCCAGGGCACGCTCGGCGAACTTCGCTATGAACGGCGATTCGAGCCCGACCGAGCGCCCCTGCTGTATCGCCCGGCGCATGATCCGGCGCAACACGTAACCGCGGTCCTCGTTGGAGGGAACGACGCCGTCGGCGATCAGCGCCGCGGTGCCGCGCGAGTGGTCGGCGAGGATACGCATCGCGCGGGTGGTCGCGCCGCCGTCGGCGTAGGCGCGGTCCGACAGGTCCTCGGCGAGCTCGATCAAGGGCCAGAGGGTGTCCGCCTCGAACACCGACGGGACGTCCTGGAGCAGCGTGGCCATGCGCTCGACGCCCATGCCGGTGTCGACGCTCTTCCGCGGCAGCGGGGTCAGGGTCCCGTCCTCGGCCAGGTCGTAGGTCATGAACACGTGATTCCAGAACTCGACGAAGCGGTCGGTGTCGTCGCCAGGCCGGTCGTCGACGTCGCCGTAGTCCTCGCCGCGGTCGTAGTAGAGCTCGGTGCAAGGCCCGCATGGGCCGGTGGGCCCGGCCTGCCAGAAGTTCTCCGACCGGGGCAACAGCACGATGCGCTGGTCCGGCACCCCAACCCTGCGCCAGATCTCGATCGACTCCTCATCCGAGTCGAGCCCCAGCTCCTGATCGCCCTGGAAGACGCTCACCCAGATCCGCTCGGGGTCAAGCCCGAAGCCCTGCGTCGAGAGCTCCCATCCCCACGGGATCGACTCCTCCTTGAAGTAGTCGCCGAAGCTCCAGTTGCCCAGCATCTCGAAAAAGGTCAGGTGGCGAGCCGTGTTTCCCACCTGCTCGATGTCGGTCGTACGGAAGCAGCGCTGGACATCGGCGACCCGGGGCGCGGGCGGCTCCTCCTGGCCCAGGAACGCTCGCTTGAAGGGCTGCATCCCCGCCGTCGTCAGCAACACCGACGGGTCGTGCACCGCGGGCACGAGCGAGGCCGAGGGCACGATCCTGTGCCCGCGCTCCTCGAAGGACTGCAGATACGTCTTGCGGATGTCCTCGCTCTTCACGAAGGCGAAGTCTAGGAGCGGGGGCGGGCACAGGCCCATGCGGCCGGGGACCGAGAATTTCCTCGATTCGAGACCTCTGCGGCTGGAGGGCTTAGGCGACCGTGCCGTGGCCGACGACCAGATCGCCGTCCATCAGGCAGGCCACCTGCCCGGGGGCGACGCCGTCGGCGGCGTCGTCAAGCGACAGAGTCGCCTCACCCGACGGGTCGAAGGCCTCGACGCGGCAGCCTCGCCGGGGAGAGTGGTAGCGCAGCCGCACCGAGTCCACCCGGGACGCCTCGCGGTGCAGCCTGGCGGCCCGCAGCCGGACCGTGCGGGTTTCGAGCTGGTCGCGAGGGCCGACGGTCACCTCGTTGCGTCCGGCGTCAACTCCCAGCACGTACAGGCGCTCCTCCGCCGCGAGGCCGAGCCCCTTGCGCTGGCCGACCGTGAACTCGTGGTGGCCGCGGTGTGACCCGAGGACCCGCCCATCCGCCCCGACGATGTCGCCGGGCCGTTCGGCGAGGCCCGCGTGGCGGCGCAGGAACTCGCGCTTGCCGACCCCCGCCAGGAAGCAGAGGTCCTGGCTCTCGGCGCGGCCGGCCACCTCCAGGCCGGCGTCGGCCGCGAGCTCGCGGACCCTGTGCTTCGGCATCTCGGACAGGGGAAAACTCATCCGCGCCAGCGAGGCCGGGGCTAGCCCGGCGAGCATGTAGGTCTGGTCCTTGGCGGAGTCGGCGGCAGGCGCCAGCAGGGGCCCCTCGCCGTCGTCGGTCACGCGCGCATAGTGGCCGGTGACCAGGCGTTCGGCGCCGACCCTGTCGGCCAGGGCGATCATGGCGTCCAGGCGGACCTCGCCGTTGCACAGCACGCAGGGGTTGGGAGTGCTGCCGGTGGCGTACCCGTCCAGGAACGGCTGCACCACTCCCGCCCGGAACTCGAGCTGCAGGTCAAGCGTCAGGTGCGGAATTCCCAGCGAGTGCGCCACCCGGCGGGCCCGCAGGACCGCCTGGGGCGAGCAGCAGCTCGCCTCGCCGTCGGTGGCGGGATCGGCCCACAACTTCAGGGTGACCGCGACCACCTCGGCTCCCCGCTCTCGCTCCAGCAGCGCCGCTACGGCTGAATCGACCCCGCCGCTCAGAGCGACGAGCAGGCGCTCGCGCTCCGGGTCTGGCGCCTCGGCGAGCACCGGTCCGCCGGGCCGGCACGCCGCCGACAGCGCCCGGTGTAGCGCGTCCACCGCCAGGTCGGCCGCGTGCCGGTGGCTCGCCGCCAGCCCGTCGAGCTCGGCGGCGACATCCTCTGGCGCGACTCTCGCAGCCTCCAGGACCGTTCGGCCCGACACCATCTCTGCCACCGCGGCGGCGGCGGCCCGGCTTGCCGCGCAGCCCTCGGAATCGTGCGTGACGTCGTCAATCAGGCCGTTGCGGAGCTGGACCGAGACGCGGACCAGGTCCCCGCAGGGGGCGCCGCCGGCCGACCCCGTGAACGCGAGCTCGGGTGGAGGGCCGCGATGGGAGCGGTCCGCGAGATAGTGCTCGATGGCCTCGGCGCTCATGGCACCAGGAAGATTAGGAGGGCACCAGCCTGCCGTTTCCGCCCCGGCTTGGAAACCCGTCTTGAACAGGTGGGTGTCTACCCGGCGGAACCACGGTGGGCGCCGCCGGAAATCGACCCCCAAGCGCCTTTGTGTTGGGTTTTATTTGGGACGGTTCGCGTACAGGCTCGAACCCGAGAGCAAGTCTAGCCGGGGTTGGGATGGCCAAACGGAGGATCAGATCTCGCGCAACCCCTCGACGTCGGTGAGCTTCCACGAGGAGACCCGGCCATCCCGGATCCCCAGCTCGATCTCGATCGCGGAGGTGTCGCCGACGTCCCCGGACTCGCGCCAGACGTACTGCAGCTCGGCGCGGACCCTGACCCCTCCAGGGACCGCGACGACCTCAACCGGGACGTAGCGCCGGGAGATGTGGTCGAAATCCTTCGCCGACCACGCCACCGCGGCGTCGCGACCGCGATACGTGGTCCGCTCGGTGTGAATCTCGACGCCGGGATGGACGAGCTCGCCCACCGTCGCCTGGTCCCCGTCGCTCAAGGCGGCCAGGAAGCGGCGAGCGAGGTCGTCTGGATCGGCGGGGCCCAGCTGCGACCCTATCTCTTGCGCCCGGTCTTCAGCCCCCGCAGGTAGTCGCGCGGCCGGTCGTCCAGGCTCGCCTCCCTCACGGCCCCGAGGCAGATGCCGATCAGGCCCAGCGCGATCAGGACGATCGGCCACACGCCCAGCTTGTCCGGCTGGGGCGAATCCTCGTTCAGGTCCAGGCCGACGATCAGCAGGAACAGGAATAGACCGACGGCGCCGACATAGACGGGCCCGCGGGTCCCGATCGCGCTTCCAATCGCGACCAGTCCGAGTGAGACCAGCAGCAGGAGGATGTCCCAGACCGCGGCGGTCTCGACCACGCGGAGCTCGACCAGTCCCAGCGGCCCGACGAACTCCGCGACCGACGAGATCCCCAGGCTGCACGCCAGCACGGCCGAGATCCCGGCTCCCGTGATCAGCTCCGAGGCCTTCCACAGCGACCGGTCGCCGCCGTCCCGGACCGCGGTGTCCGCGACGTGGACATCGTCATCCCGCCGCCAAATCCACAGGGCCGCCGCGAGCAGCACGATCGAGAGGATGCCCAGCAGGCCACGGTAGACGCCGAAGTTGGCGCCGATCCCGTCGGAGAGGACGCTGTCCCACAGCCCAGACCACGAGATGATCACGGCGATCGAGCCGGCAAGCAGGTGGACGCGGATCCCCTTGACGACACCTGCGTAGAACGCCAGGGCGGCGGTCACGCCGAAGATCCAGAACGTGTTCCAACCCGACGGGGTGCCGTCGATCAGCTCCAGGAACTGGAGCAGGGCCAGCGGTACGAAGACCAGGCCGAGGACGCTGTAAACCGCCTGCCAGGCGCGAATCGAGCCGCTGATCCGATCTGTCAGCACGCCCTCGGAGTAGAAGAAGACGGCGGGGATGGCCAGGATCAGGAAGACGACGAGGTCGCCGTAATCGCCGCCCTTGCGGAGGAACAGCATCAGAATTCCGATGGCGAACAGCAGTCCCCCGAGCTTGCGCAGCGCGTCCCGGGTGTCATCGGGTGCGAGCAGTTCTCTCATGGTCCCCCTTGGTTGGCGGGTCTACTCCCCACGCCGCACCCTAATCCTCTAGTCCGATGACGACCCCAGCCTACCCTTCAGCTCGACGATGCGGTCATAGCCGGCCTGCAGCTGCTCGCGGCTCAGCTTCTCCTGCTTCGTGGCCTTCACCACGGTGGCCAGGCCCTGGGTCGCCCCCTCCAGGCTGCCGCCGTATAGGAGCAAATCACAGCCCGCGCCCAGCGCGGCGACGCCGGCGCTGGCCGAGGATCCGAGCGTCAGGATCCCCGCGCTCTGCAGATCGTCGGTTATGACCACGCCCTCGAAGCCGAGCTGGTCGCGCAGCAGGCCCTGGACGATCTGCTTGACGGAGCTGGCCGGCTTGTCCGGGTCCGCCGGATCCTCTGGCCCGTAGCTGGGGTAGGTCGCCGACGCCACCATGACCAGCTCGACTCCCGCCCCGACGGCGGCCTGAAACGGCTGCAGCGCCGCCGACAGGGTCTCGTCCGGCGCCGCGATGGTGGTCGGGGCGAAGTCGGTGTTCACCGTCGCCGGCCCCATGCCCGGGAAATGCTTGGCGGTCGCCGCGACCCCTGCGCCCTGCATGCCCTCGATGAAGGCGGAGCCCACCTCGCCGACTACGGCCGGGTCGTCGCTGAAGGTGCGGTCGGCGATCGAGTCCGCGGTCTGGGGAAGCTCGACGTCCATCACGGGCGCCAGGTCGACGTTGACGCCTGCGGTGCGCAGGTACTCACCGGTCTCCTGTCCCTCGGTCCGGGCGGCGTCGGCGCCCTGCTCGCCGAGGTCCTGGGGAGCCGTATCCGGCGGGCCCGGCAGACGCTTCACCTCGCCGCCCTCCTGGTCCACCATCACGAGCAGCCCCGGGTTGTCGCCGCCCACGGCGGCCTGTTGCAGCTGGGCCACTTGTTGGGCCAGGGTCTGCTCGTCGGTGGCGGCGGCGATCACGCCTCCGACCTGGCCCTTGCGGACCAGCCGCAGCAGCTCCTCGTTCGGGCCGTTCCTGGGCAGCTTCGCGACGATCGACTGGCCGGCCAGCCTCTTCAGCCCGAGCGGCTGCTCCTCGTCGTCGCCGCCGCCGCCGAACACGGCGCGCACCAGCAGGGCCAGGGCGATCAAGGCGACGAGGGCGACGACGCCCGCGACGGCCGCCTGGCGCCGGCGCACCTTCGCCGGCAGGTCGCGGTGACGGCTGCGTCGCACGCCCGGCACGGGCACCTTCGCCGGTGTGTAGGGGTCATCGCGCAACCTCCTCTCCCCCGTCCCGGTGTCCCGCCCCGGCTCAGACGCGGTGGAAGCGGCCGCTGGCCGCGCCCTGCGGTCGCGTGACCTGCTGCGCCCCAGCCTCAGCCGCCGCCTGGGCCGTTCACGTCGCCGGGCGGGCCGCTCGCCGGTGCCAAACTCGTCCTCACCGGCGGCGGGCTGCTCTCCGGTCCCGGAGGCAGACTCCTCGGAGCCGAACGCGGGCTCCTCGCCGGTGCCGTACGAGCGCTCCCCCGTCTCGTCTGCGCGCTCGCCGGTGCCGGGCTCCGAGGGCGCTGCGGGGCGCTCGCCCGCGCCGCGCTCGGGCTCCCGCCGTCGAGCCGAACCGAAGTCGAAGTCCAGATCGTCTTCGTCGAACGGCGGCCGGCCTTCCATGTCAGCTCTCCCCGTCCGCCTCGCGCCGGGGCCCGCCGCCGCGGACCGCGATGCCAAGCTCGCGCAGCTGGCGTTCGTCGACGGGAGCCGGCGCCGCGGTCAGCGGATCCACACCCGACGCGCTCTTCGGGAACGCAATGACGTCGCGGATGGACTCCGCCCGGGTGAGCAGGGCGACGATGCGGTCGAGGCCGTAGGCGATGCCTCCGTGCGGCGGGGCGCCGAAGCGCAGGGCGTCCAGAAGAAAGCCGAATCTCTCCTCGGCCTGGGCTTCGTCGATGCCGATCGTGGCGAACACTTTTCGCTGCACGTCCGGGTCGGAGATACGGATCGAGCCGCCCCCTATCTCCCATCCGTTCCAGACAACATCGTATGCCTTCGCGCGGGCGGCGCCGGGGTCATCGGGGTCGAACTCCCCCGCCGGGGACGTGAAGGGGTGATTGTGGGGATCCCAGCGCTCCTCGTCGTGGGCCCATTCGAGCAGCGGCCAGTCCACCACCCAGAGAAGCTCGTTGGCCCCTTCCTCGATCAGGCCGAGTCGCCCCCCGAGGCGGCGGCGGAGCTCGCCGAGCACCTCGGCCGACAGCAGCGGCTCGTCGGCCACCAGCAGCAGCACGGCCCCCTCGCTCGCGCCGAGCGCCTCGTTCGCAGCGGAGATCTCGGCCTCGGACAGGAACTTCGCGACCGGAGAGCGCCAGCCATCGCCTTCCACGACTGCCCAGACCAGCCCCTTGGCGCCGAGCTCCTGGGCATCGGAGACGAGCCCATCCAGGTCGCTGCGAGACATCTCCCGCGTGCCTGCGTTGAGCGCCCGCACCATCGCGCCTCCCTCTATCGCGCCGCGGAAGGCCTTGAACTCGCTCTCGCGGAAGACGTCGGTCACCTCCACCAGCTCCAGCCCGAAGCGCAGGTCCGGCTTGTCGGTCCCGTAGCGCGTGATTGCCTCGTCGTAGGGAATGCGGCGCATGGGCAGCTCGACCTGGACCCCTCCCTCGGCGAGCACGGCCGCCAGCATCCGCTCGTTCATGTCGATGATGTCGTCGACGTTCACGAACGACATCTCGATGTCGAGCTGGGTGAAGTCGAGCTGGCGGTCGGCGCGCGAGTCCTCGTCTCGGAAGCAGCGCGCGATCTGGAAGTATCGCTCGAAGCCCCCGACCATCAGCAGCTGCTTGAACAGCTGTGGTGACTGCGGCAGGGCGAAGAACGAGCCGCGCCGCAGGCGGCTGGGAACGAGGAAATCGCGCGCTCCTTCGGGGGTGGACCGGGTCAGGACCGGTGTCTCGATCTCGAGGAACCCCTCGCCTGAGAGGAACTCGCGCATCGCACGAGTCACGCGGTGGCGCAGCTCGATCGCCTCCCGCATGCGGTCACGGCGCAGGTCCAGGTAGCGGTAGCGCAGCCGCATCTCCTCGCTCACCTCGCCCGAGAACGATTCGATCTCGAACGGCGGGGTCTCTGAGTCCGCCAGCAGCTCGGCGTCCTTGACCCGGATCTCGACCTCCCCCGTCGCCATCTTCGGATTGACGGTCTCGTCGCTGCGCCTGACGACCTGGCCGGTCGCCGACAGCACGTCCTCGGCGCGCAGCTTGTGGCCGAGTTCGAAGGCCGGTCCCGAGGTGTCGTCGGGGTCGAATACGAGCTGGATTAGACCGGTACGGTCGCGCAGGTCGATGAAGATCAGCCCGCCGTGGTCGCGGCGGCGGTGGACCCAGCCGGCCACCCGCACGCCGGAGTCCACGCGATCGGGCAGCACCTGGCCGCACCAGGCGTCTCGGTACTCGTTCGCGCGAAGTGCAGGGAATTCGCCCGCCATCTTGGAGGGCAGTCTGCCAAGACCGGCGCGGCGCCGTACCGCGCGTGCCGGCGTGGGCCGCCGCTCAGCGTCGGCCGAGCTCCTGCGCCACGGCCGCCATATCGACCTCGCGCTGCTCGCCCGAGCCCATGTCGCGCAGCGTCGCGCGCCCGTCCTCCAGGATCACCGCCTGTGCCGCGCCCGAGCGGTCGGCCTGCTTCATCTGGCCCTTGTTCGAGCGCCCCGCCAAGTCCAGGTCGGCGGCGACCCCCGCCCGGCGCAGCTCGATCGCGAGCTGCAGGGCGCGCTCCCGGTCCTCCTCGCCGGCGACGATGAACACGTCGACTGCCGGCTCCGGCGCGGCCTGGCCCATTGCCAGCGCAAGCCGCTCCACCCCGAGCGCCCAGCCGGCCGCCGGCGTCGGCGGCCCTCCGAGGTGCCCGATCAGGCCGTCGTAGCGTCCCCCGCCCCCGACCTGCGACTGGGCGCCGAGGGCCGGTGAGTGAAGCTCGAATACCGTGCGGGTGTAGTAGTCCAGCCCGCGGACCATGGTGTCGTCCACCTCGTAGGGGACCCCCGAACGGTCGAGGAGCGCGCGCACCGATTCGAAGTGCTCGACGTCCTCACCCTCCAGGCTCTCCAGCAGCCGCGGCGCCCCGGCCATCACCTCGCGCGTGCCCTCGTCGGCCGCATCGAACGCCCGCAGCGGGTTCAGGTCGATCCGCTCGCGGACCTCCGCCGAGAGGGCGTCCTCGTGCTTGCGCAGGTGCGCGCGCAGGCGGTCCAGGTAGGCGGCCCGGGCGGCGATGGATCCAAGGCTCCCAAGGCGAAGCTCGATGCCCTGCACTCCGAGCTCGGAGAGAATGTCCCAGACCAGGACGACCAGCTCGGCGTCCACCAGGGGCGAGTCAGACCCGATGGACTCCGCACCCACCTGCGTGAACTGGCGGAAGCGCCCGGCCTGTGGCCGCTCGTGGCGGAAGAACGGCCCCGAGTACCAGAGCTTCACCGGCTGCGGCCACTTTTGCATCCCGTGCTCGATGTAGGCGCGGCAGACCGGAGCGGTGCCCTCGGGACGCAGCGTCAGGCTGCGCCCGCCCTGGTCGGTGAACGTGAACATCTGCTTCTGGACGACTTCGGTGGACTCGCCCACCCCGCGGGTGAAGAGGTCGGTCTGCTCGAAGTCCGGCGTCTCGATGCGGCCGTAGCCCGCGCTCTCCAACAGCTCGCGCGAGATGTCCCCGATCGCCTGCCGGGCCCCCTGTGAGTCCGGCAGCGCGTCGAAGGTGCCGCGCGGGGCCTTGATCTTCTCGCCCATGAGCCCGAGCGTATCGGCGGACGGCTTCGCCGACAGTCGCACGCGGCGCCGCAATATCCGATGACCCAGCCGCGGGGCGTTGTCAGGACAGCGGCTTGTCGCCGCTGGCGAGTTCCTGGAGGAACGGGTTCGACGTGCGCTCCGCACCCAGCGTCGTCTGTCCCATGTGGCCCGGGTAGACGTGGGTCTCGTCCGGGTGGGTGTCGAGCAGGGTGCGAATGCTCTCCATCAGAGTCCGTCCCGTCGGGTCGCCTCCCGGCAGGTCCACCCTGCCGATCGAGCCCTGGAACAGGACGTCGCCGGAGAAGATGGCGGTCTCGTCTGGGATCGAGAAGGTGACGTGGCCCGGACTGTGGCCGGGGGTGTGGATGACGTCAATCTCAAAGCCGGCGAGCTCGAGCTTCTCGCCGCCCCTCAGCAGGTGGTCGGCCTCGTAGTCCTCGAAGGGTCCGAACCCCGGCCAGGGGACGTATGAGTTGATGTCGGCGATGACCTGGGCCTCGATCTCCGGGCACCAGACCGGCGCGCCGGTGGCCTTCGCGACGGGCGCCAGCGCGCCGACGTGGTCGAAGTGCGTGTGGGTGAGCAGGATCCCCTCGATGCTCGCCCCCAGCTCGTCCACGGCGCCGAGGATCTTCTCGGCCTCGTCGCCCGGGTCGACGATCAGCGCCCGGTCCGACCCGTCGGCGCGGAACAGGAAAGTGTTCTCGGCTACGGGTCCGACGGTGAACATGCGCACGTCCATGGGCGGATCAGGCTAGTCGAGGCCTGTGGCCCCGGCTAGGCGCCGGTCTTCTCCTTGGCGACCTGCCGCAGGCGGCGGTTGTAGAAGAAGAGGTCGAGGTAGTAGGCCATGGGCGTGTAGAACAGAACCATCGCGCCGGCGATCGCCGCCGACGGGCCGAAGCCCCGGCCGAGGACTACGACCAGCAGCCCCAGGAACAGAGCGGCCGCGAACAGGCCCTTAGTGAACGCGCTTCCCCACGAGGGAGGTTGCAGCCCGCGCGACTGCGAGGCCGCGGTGCGCTTGCCGCCGGATCCCGAGCGCCGGGCCTTGGCCTGCTGGCGGGCCTCGGCGCGGTTGCGGGGGCGGCCCTTGGGGCGTTCGTCGACCCGTCCGCCCTGGGTGCCGCGGTGCTTGCGATGGCGCTTCTTCTTGGTCTGGGCCACGGCAGGAATCTAGCCAAACGGCGATCCTGCGGCGGCTCAGACGGCCTCGCCGAGGACCCGCTCGATGACGTGCTGGTCGGGGTCGAAGTCGCGAATCGGCGGGTCGTCCGGGTATCCCGAGAGAGCCGCCGCGGGCGCCAGCCCGACCAGCTCGGCCTCGATGGGCCGGGCGCCGTGCTCGGCGGCGAGCCGGCGCACCTCCTCAACCACCCTCGCAAGCGGCACCTGCTCGGCGTCGTGCACGTTGGTGGAGACCTGCGCGCGTTCCCCCTCACGTGGCAAGCCCAGTGCGCGAACACCCGGCAGCCCTCCCCCCGCCTCGCGCAGCTCGGCGGCGACTGCGCGGGCGATCTCGGGGTTCGGCGTGTCGAGCTCGACGTTGAAGGCGACGAGCGGCCGCCGGGCCGTGACGAGGGTGGCGCCGGCGCTGGGATGCGGTTGGTCGGGCCCCAGGTCGGGGCGGAGCTCGCCCGAGGCCATCCGGCGCGCCAGCTCGGCCGGGCCGCCGTGTCGGAAGAAGGCGCGCTCGCGGCGGTCCTCGTCCGAGGCCAGCTCGCCGTAGAGGAAGACCGGGATGCCGAGCGCAGCGATGCCCTCGGCGGCAGCTTGGGCCGCGGAGGCGGCCGCGTCGTGGTCGGACTCGTGGACCCAGACCATGGGGCAGACATCAAGCGCCCCGATGTGCGGGTGCAGCCCCTGGTGGACCCGCATGTCGATCAGCTCGATCGCGTGGCGCGCTCCGGCCACGGTGGCCGCAGTCAGCTGGTCGCCGTCGCCGGCCAGCGTGAACACGCAGCGGTGATGCTGGGAGTCGAAGTGGCAATTGAGGACGCGGGCGCTCGAGGCGACCGAGGCCTCCAGCGCGTCCACCACCCGCTCACTTCGGCCCTCGGAGAAGTTCGGGACGCTCAGCAGCACCCGGGTCGTCCTCGAGGCCTCGGCTCCCGCAGCCATCAGACGAGCAGCTCTCCCTCGCGCACGATCTCCTCGCCGTCCAGGGAGACCGTCGGCTTCATCACCACGCAGTCCAGGTGGACGGGCACCTGCACGTTGCCTCCGATCCCCGCCGAGGCCCCGAAGGCGACGTGGACGGTGCCGAGGATCTTCTCGTCCTCCAGGATGTTGCCTGTCAGGATCGCCTTCTCGTTGGTGCCGATCCCAAGCTCCGCGACGTTGGTCCCGGCCTCGCCGTGAGCGGTGAGCAGCTCCATGAACGTCATGCCCTCGCCGCCCCGCGCGGAGGTCAGGTGCCCTCCCTCGACGACCAGCTCGACCGGCTCGGAGACCTTGCCGATCCCGGCCAAGGAGCCATCGATCACCAGCGTCCCCCACCCGTTCGCGGGCGCGATGAAGCCCTCCCCGCAGGGCAGGTTCCCGAAAGCACCCTTCGCCGTCAGCTCCCCGGCGTCGGGGATCGCGGTGCGACCGCTCAGGTCGAGGTGCAGGTCCGATCCGTTGGGGCAGGTGATGAGCGCCTCGGCCGCTGAGTCCAGGCGTGCGGCGACCGTGGCCCCGTGGCGCCGCAGGGCGTCCATGTCGGCGCTCATCACGCGCGCCAGCATCTCCTCGGTCACGCCAGGAAGGGTTGCGATCCGAGCGCCGGCCTCGCTGGCGCGCTTGCGCGCCGCCGTGTGCGAGAGGGACTGGACGGTCGGGCCCAGGACCACGTCAGCCGCCGCCATCGCCTCCGCTACGGGACCCGGCGGCTCGGCTGCGTGAGACGCGCGCTCGGAGATCACGGCCAGGACCGCGTCGGCGCCGCACTCCTGGGCCTCGGCGCGCAGGCGCTCACCGAGCCCCTGGGTGGCGGGGTTGCAGACGACCAGGACCTCCTCGCCCTCGCGCACCCCGAGGCAGTCGCGGACCACCGCGCGCACCGCTGTGTCGAGCTCGGCCATCGCGCCGAACCCTAGTCGCAGCCGTCGGACCGGGCTTGTGCGGGGTGGTGGCGCCGCCCACGTCGTCGCGAAAGCGAACCAGGACATCCAGCTGCGCAGAACGCGTCCGGTGAGGGGTGGGCCTGCGGGTCCGCCTCTCGCATCTGCGAGGGCTGCGTTTCCGCCACCGCTGGCTACGATTCGACCCCCCCGCCGGAGTAGCTCAGTCGGTTAGAGCAGCGGAATCATAATCCGCGTGTCGCAGGTTCGAGTCCTGCCTCCGGCATACCCGGCCAAGCAAGCGCTCGCCCTTTCCGGGTTTGCGCCGTGACGCCTGGACAAGCGCGGCTTTCGGATTAGCTGCCGGGGGCCGAGGCGGGCTGGCGCGCGGGAGCGATCTCGCTGGAGAGCGTCTTCAGCGCGGCGACGTAGATCTCCGAGAACGTCGGGAACGGTTGGATGGTGTCGGCCAGCATCTCGACGGGCACGCGAGCCCGGATGGCCAGCGTGGCCTGCTGCAACCACTCGCCGGCCTCCGGGCCGAGCGCGTAGGCGCCGGTCAGCCGCTTGCCGTCGCTGAGCAGGGTCAGGAAGCCGTTCTCGTCAGCGTAGGCGCGCGTGTAGGTGGCCGTCCTGGCGACCTCGGACACCGGGGCGGTCGCGCTGAACGGCGCCTCGCTCATGCCTACGGCGGCCGCTTGAGGGTCGGTGAAGGTGACCCTCGGTACGGCGTCGTAGTTCACCTCCCGCGGCTCGCCCAGGATGTTCGCGGCCACAACGTCTCCCTGATACTTGCCGACGTGGGTCAGCGGCCAGTCACCGTTGACGTCGCCGATCGCCCAGAGGCCCTCGGCCGCCCGCAGGTGCGAGTCGACCGGGATCCCGTGATCATCCGCCTCGACGCCGACCGACTCAAGGCCGAGTCCCTCCACCCGAGGACGCCGGCCGGTGGCGATCAGCAGGCGATCGCCGCTCACCTCGCTGCCGTCATCGAACTCCAGGACGTAATCCTCGCCCTCGCGCCTGGCCGCTGCCACCTGCACGCCGAGGAGGAGCTCGATGCCGTCTCGGCGCAGCACCTCGGCGAGGGCTTCGCCCAGCGGCGCGGGCTCTCGGGCAAGCAGGTGCCCGGCGCCTTCGACGAGCGCGACCTCGCCACCAAGGCGGCGCACCGCCTGCGCCATCTCGACGCCGACCGGCCCGCCGCCCAAGACGAGCAGGCGGCGCGGCACGGCCTTCATGCCGGTCGCCTCGCGGTTGGTCCACGTCCCCTCGAGCTCACGCAGGCCCGGGATCGGGGGCACGACGGGGTCGGCGCCATTGGCCAGGACGACATGCTCCGCGGTGTGACGCACGCCATCGACCTCCACCACGCCGCGTCCGGCGAGCCGGCCGGTCCCCCGCAGTAGATCAATCCCCTGGTCCGCCAGCCAGCGCTCCTGGCCGGCGTCGGAGTAGTCCGAGACCATGAAGTCACGCCAGGCGAGCGCCGCTTCGACGTCGACTTCCGCGCTCGCCGCGGCCTCTCGGGCGGCGTGCACCGCCTCGCCCGGGCGCAGCAGCGTCTTGGACGGGATGCAGGCCCAGTAGGAGCACTCACCCCCGACCAGTTCGCGCTCCACCAGCGCAACCCGCAGGCCGCCCTCGGCCAGCGCGCCGGCGCAGTGCTCGCCCGGCGAGCCGCCGCCGACGACGATCGCGTCGTAGTCGTGGCTCAAGGGCTCGCTCCCTGGTCGGTCAGCTGTCCGTCCATGTACTTCCTGGCATCGTCGTCCGCTTCCTCCGGATTGCGCCCCTTCTGGCGGGCGACGATGTAGGCGGCATAGAACCCCGACCAGTGGTGCTTCGGAGCACTCGCCTCGTAACGGCCGTGATGCTCCTCGGCCTCTTTCAGGAGGTCCGTCAAGCTCGCAACATCCATCCGTGGTCCTCCTCCTCGATGATTCCGGTCAGTCAACGCCGGCTTCTCGGCTGAGTCACCTTCTCGGCGCCCGGCCACATCGTATTCGCGGATGGGCTTCCGTCGCGCATCTCTAGCCAACGACCACAAGCCGGCGGATACGATCGACGAGTGGACGCGCGCTCGGACGAGATGATGCTCGCGATGGGGCGCGTCCTCGATGCGGCTCCCGAGGTCGTCTTCTCTGCGTTCAGCGAGGCGGCCGAGTTGGCGAAGTGGTGGGGCCCGGAGGGGTTCAGCGTGCCGGGCCTGAGCTTCCAGGCCCGGGTCGGAGAGAAGTACCGAATCGAGATGCAGCCGCCTGAGGGCGAGCCCTTCTACCTGGCCGGCGTGTTCCGCGAGGTGGACCCGCCCGCCCGACTCGCGTACACCTTCGCGTGGGAGGACCCTGATCCCGACGACGTCGAAACCCTGGTAGACCTGTCATTCCGGGATCGCGGCGGATCGACCGAGGTCACCCTCACGCAGGGCCCGTTCAAGACCGAGGCGCGGTGTGCTCTTCACCGGGACGGCTGGACCGACAGCTTCAACAAGTTGGAGGCGCTGATCGCCGCAGGGCCGTGAATTTGCACTGTCGAGCAATCTCGAGGCTTGTAAGAAATCGGGCCTCCTTCAATCAGGGGGATGCGACCCGTCAGGTCGTGGACGCGGCGCGGGACGCGCGCTCGCCCAGGGCGGCCAGGTGCTTGCGCAACTCGGGCGGGTCGAGCACCTCGAAGTCGACACCCAGCATGGCGATCCGCAGGGCCAGCCAATCCAGGTCGTCGTCGCCGGTCCGAAACTCGCAGCTGCGCTCGTCTATGGGCTCGAGCCTGCCCCAGTCGCCGCCGAAGCGCTTGCCGACCTCGTCGGCGGAAGCCCGCAGGAGAATCCGCGCCTCGAAGCGGCTCGGCATCGAGGAGATGGAGCGCTTCACGTACTCGGCGGGGTCCTTGGCGGGTAGCTTGCGCTGCCGGAAGCGGACCCCGACCGGGGCCGGCCGCGCCACCCGGTCGAGCCGGAAGGTGCGCCAGTCAGCACGGCGGCGGTCCCACGCGACCAGGTACCAGCGCCGGCCGCGATTGACGAGTGAGTGGGGCTCAACCTCGCGCCTGCTCTCCTTTCCCTCGCGGTCCAGGTAGGCGAACCGGACCATCTCGGTGTCGCGGCAGGCCGCCCCGAGGGTGGTGAGGCACTGCGGATCCACCGTGGGCCCTCCGACGGGGATCGTCGTGGCCGACTTCAGGGCACGCAAACGCGGGCGCAGCCGTGAGGGCAGCACCTGCTCCAGCTTGACCAGGGCCCTGAGGGAGGCCTCCTCGATCCCGGCGACGGCGCTCGCCGCGGCGCTGCGCAGTCCGACCGCGATGGCCACCGCCTCCTCGTCGTCGAGCAGCAGCGGTGGCATCGCGCTGCCGGACTGGAGCCGGTAGCCCCCCGCGGGGCCCACCAGCGACTCGATGGGATACCCCAGCCCGCGCAGGCGGTCCACGTCCCGGCGGACGGTCCGCCGCGACACCTCCAACCGTTCGGCGAGCTCGCCGCCGGGCCAGTCGCGGCGGCCCTGTAGCAGTGACAGAAGCTCGAGCAGGCGACTTGACGTCTCGCTCATCGGATCCCCATGGTCCTCCGCATCTAGGACAGATCCTGGCCTATATGGGGACTATCGTGCGCGACCGCAGCGAGAACCACTAGCGAAGGGAGCGACGATGAGCGAAGAGACGAGCACGGGCGCGCCGCGGCGGATCGTCCGCGACGGATACCCCGAGGGAGTGACGTGCTGGGTGGACTGCGAAGTGCCCGACCCCGCCGCGGCGGCCGAGTTCTACGGAGGGCTGTTCGGGTGGGAGTTGGAGGACCGGATGCCGCCCGACGCCCCTGGGCACTACTACTCGGCGCGCATCGACGGCCTCGATGTCGCGGCGGTCGGTTCCCAGCCCGAGGGATCTTCGGTCACGGCCTGGAACACCTACGTCTGGGTTGAGAGCGCGGACGAGACGGCCGCGAAGGTGACCGACGCCGGCGGTTCGATCCTGAGGGAGCCCTTCGACGTGATGCAGGCCGGTCGCATGGCCGTTGTCGCGGACCCGCAAGGCGCCGCGTTGAGGCTGTGGCAGGCCGGTGAGCACCGCGGCGCGCAGCTGGTGAACGAGTACGGGGCCTGGAATTTCAGCGGCCTCACCACCACCGACGTGGACGGGGCGATCGAGTTCTACCGAGCGGCCCTCGGATGGGAGGCGGAGAGGAGCGACGAGTGGACGTTCTTCCGGGTGCCGGGCTATGGCGACCACCTGGCCCAGCGGGATCCCACCCTGAGGGAGCGCCTGTCGGCGGACGACGACGCTCCTAAGGGCTTCGAGGACGCGACGGCCTGGGTCACGGGAATGGAGGGGCAGCCCGAGGGGGCGCCCCCGAACTGGGGCGTCACCTTCTCGGTCGAGGACGCGGACGCGATCGCGGCCAGGGCGTCGGAGCTGGGCGGAAAGGTCCTGGCCGAGCCGTTCGATGCGCCGCCCGTCCGCATGGCGGTGCTGAGCGACCCGCAGGGCGCCGTGTTCACGGTCACCCGCTACTACCCGGCCGGGGCCGAGAGGACGTAACGCAGGGGCCGGTTCGGCGACTCCCCGGTCGCGTAGCGGGCGCCGGGGGAAGCTAGGCCAGCGTGTATGCGTCAGGCCGGGGCCCGCCCCAGGCTCACCCGTCCGATCGTGACCAGGCGGTCCGGATCGGCCTCCGAGGCGATCTCGACGTCGACGACCGCCCTGGTCCGCCCCGCGCGGATGCATCGAGCGGTCACTCGATGCGGCTCGGGCCTCGCGAGCCGCAGCCCTTCGAAGCTGAGGCCGGACACCACCCAGTCGCCCTTGCCCTCGCTGGGCGCAGCGCTCTCGGCCGAGTACCAAGAGGCCGTGTCCACGCAGGTTGCCAGCGCGCCGCCGTGCAGATAGGCCTGGTCTCCCTCCCCCACCACGGCGATCTCGCCCGGATCGAGTCGCAGGACGATGTCACCCCCGCCGGCGCTCTCAAGGCTCAGCCCGAGACTCCGGTCCAGCTTCCAATCGACGGGGGGCAGCTCAGCCATCGCGCCGTCAGGCCTCCACGGTGAACCGCATCCGGGCGCGCTCGAAACGCGGGACGGAGCCCGTTCCCAGCGCGATCGCCGGAGTCAGGCAGCCGGCGCGCTCGGGCGTGGCTTCGGGCTCGGCGAGCAGCAGGCCGGCCTCGCCCAGCATGCGCGCCGTCGCCAGGTAGCCGGGATGCCCCTCGGCCTCCAGCTTGACGCGGACGGAGTTGCCTCCGGTCGTGACGGCGTCCACGGACATCCCCCAGGTCCATCCCTCGACCCGGTCTCGCTCCGGCCCGAAGCCGGAGCCCGGCAGCGCCGAGCTGAGCAGGCTGCCGATGCGCCTGCGCAACTGGGGACGTGCCTTCGAGGCGGCCGCCATCCCGGCTTGGATGCCGGAGAGCGTGCCCGCGGCCGCCAGCCGAAGCGGCAGGGTCGGGGCAGGGCCGCGGATCGCCATGCCCTCGCGGTAGCGGAAGGGCTGGAGCGGCCGCCCCTCCTCGGCCGCAAGGAGCGCCGCCGAGCGTTGGATCACGGCGGGATTGATGAACGCGGCAGGGCTCATCGGTGCGATCACCGCTCCGCGGTCGCCACGGCGCGGCAGGAGGCCGATCGGGCTGCGCGCCCGCACCAGCGGGGCGACCGAAGGGTCGTCGATCAGCGCGGCGGGGTCCGTTATCGACTCGGCGCCCGGGGCCGAGGTGACGGCCGCCATGCTCTGCATCGTCCCGCCCGAGAGGACATCGGAGGGCCTGGGGACGCCTGGAGGAGGAGCGGAGCTGAACTCCAGATCGGCCATCGCGAGGCCCTCGTCCCAGCGCTCGCGCGCCGCCTCGACCGCGAGCAGGACCGCGACGTCCGGTGGCAGGGCCTCGAACCCGCTGACCTGCACGATCTTGATCCCGGCGTCCTCGGCGGGGCGGTCGAAGTCGTCGATCACACTGCGCACGAACGGGATCTCGCCGGTCAGGTCCATGTAGTGGGCGCCGTTGGCGACGCAGGCCTCGATCACCGGGCGGGCGTGGAGGGTGTACGGCCCGACCAGGTTCAGGACCGTCGTGGCCCTCGATGCCATGCTTGCGAGCGACGCTGAGTCGTCCAGGTCGGCGACGATCGTCTGGGCTCCCTCCACCCCGTCCTCGCCAAGGATCCGGTCGAGCTTGTTCGCATCGCGCGCGGCGGCCGCCCAGCTCTTCCCGTGTTGCGCCGACTGCTCGGCCAGGTAAGCGGCCACCCTGCGACCGGTGACGCCGGTCGCGCCGAAGACCACCACATCCAGTTCGCGCTCCGTCACGGCGCAGACCCTATTCGCAGCCGCTACGTTGGCGCTGTGGGGCGCGTCCGCACATCCAGGGCCCTCGCGGTGCCCGCGGCCGCGGCGGCGCTGGCGCTGGCCGCCGGCGCTTGCGGCGAGAAGGACGAGCCCGATCTCTCGACCGTGACCGAGGCCACCACGCCCACGGTCACCTCGCCGACGACGCCGACGGGCCCGACGACGACCACCGGCTCGGGCGGGACCCCGTAGCGGATCGCAAGCGGTGGCGACACAACCGCGGCGGCGCTGCTCTGCCCGGACCCGCTGATGGCCGGGCTCAGCGGGGGGCCTCGTCGTCCCTGACCTCGAAGCCCCGGCAGGACCGGACGGGAAGCCGCGGGTAGCGGGGGTAGGCGGGGTCAGAGCGGGAGCGCTCGCACAGCGAGAACACCGAGCCGCGCGTGTTGGGAACCAGGCGCTGGTGATGGCAGCGGTCGCAGAGGCCGGCTGCCGGGCGGCGCGTCACCGCTCGTCTGGTCTCGGCCCCGGTTCCTCGCCCTTCGCGGCGCGCGCCTCCGCCTCGGCCGCAGCCTCCTCGGCCAGGGCGGCGCGCTCTTCTCCGGCGGCTCTGTCGGCCTCCAGCGCGGCGAGCTCCGCCTCGGCGGCCTCGAGCTCGGCCTCGGTGGCGCGGCTCATGCGGGCGAGCCCGCCCTCGACCCCGGTGGCCTCGCCCGCGACGGCGTCCGGGCGGGCCTGATCCTCGCCGAAGATCATGCGGCGTAGGCCCTCGGCGAAGTACTCGCCTCCGCGCTGCGCCTTTTCGATCGGCTCGGTCAGCTTCACCACCCGTGCCAGCAGCTCGTTCATGCGCTCGGCCTGGTCCAGGGCGCTGTCGGTCTGACGCTGCATCGCCTCGAGCTGGCGGCGCGAGACCTCCATCAGCTGGTTGACCTCGTCAAGGCTGCGCTTCGCTGTCAGCGGCAGCTCGACCAGGGCGACGGCCGCCTTGACGGGGCGGGTGACGATCTCCGTCAGCACGCCTGTCAGCGTAGTTCACCCGCGGTATCCGGACGCGGGTTCGCGCCCGGATGCGGGCGGTTCGGCCGGGTATCGGGCGTTACTTCACTTTGTATAGTCAGAGCGTGCGCACGTTCCGCAGGCTGCTCGGCTTCCTTCGTCCCTACCGCCGTCCACTTGCCTTCTCCCTCCTGCTGGCGTGGCTCGCGATGGGGATGACGGTGGCGATCCCGCTGCTCCTCGGATCCGGTGTCGACGCGATCAAGGAGGGGCGTCGGGACGACATTCTGCCGCTGGTGGTGGCGCTTCTGGGCGCGGGTGTGCTGCGACTGGGGCTCACGGTCGGGCGTCGCCTGATCGCGGGCAAGGTATCGCTCGCTGTCGAGTACGACCTGCGCCAGACGTTCTACGAGCACCTGCAGAAGCTGGAGCTGGGGTTCTTCGACTCCCAGCAGACGGGACAGCTGATGTCGCGCGCGACGGTGGACCTGCAATCCATCCGGTTCTTCCTGGGATATGGGCTGATCTGGGTCTCACAGAGCGCGCTCACGATCCTGTTCGCCTCGGCCGCGATGTTCATCCTGGACCCGCTGCTAGCTGCCCTGGCGCTCGCGCCCTTCCCGTTCCTGATCGCGACCGCCGCGCGCTACAGCCGCCGCAACCGGCCGGCCGAGCAGGAGGTGCAGCAGCGGGTGGGTGAGCTGACCGCGACCGCCGAGGAGAGCGTGACCGGGATCCGGATCGTGAAGGCGTTCGCCCGCGAGCGTCATATGATCCAGCGCTTCCGCCGGTCCGCCGACCGTGTCTTCGAGCAGAGCATGTTCACGACCCGGCTGCAGGCCTTCTACACGCCGCTGATGGGGTTTCTCCCGAACCTCGGGCTGGCGGTCGTGCTGCTGGTCGGGGGCAACCAGGTGATCAACGGGACCCTCAGCCTGGGCGAGTTCTCGACCTTCTACCTGTTCCTGATCATGCTCTCGGGACCCGTCCGCTGGCTTGGGATGTCGCTGAGCATGGCGCAGCGCGCTGTCGCGTCGGGGAACCGGCTGTTCGAGATCTTGGACCGGGAGCCCTCTATGCAAAGCCCGGCCGGGGCGCCGGCCCTACCGCCGGGCGGCGGGCGGGTGGAGTTGCAGGGGGTCGCGCTGCGCTACGACGGCGCGGAGCCGTCACTGAGCGGGATCGACCTTGGCGTCGAGCCCGGCCGCACAGTCGCGCTCGTCGGGCCCACGGCCTCGGGGAAGACCAGCCTGGTCGGGCTGCTGGCGCGGCTGTATGACCCGACTGACGGGCGGGTCGTGATCGACGGCGCCGACATCCGCGAGATCGACCTGGCGTCGCTGCGGTCAGAGATCTCGTTCGTTGCCGATGACAGCTTCCTGTTCTCGGACACCGTCGCGGGGAACATCGCATATGCGCGTCCCGACGCCACGCCGGAGCAGATCGAGGCGGCTGCGCGGCGGGCGCAGGCGCACGACTTCATCACCGAGCTTCCGGACGGGTACGACACGGTGGTCGGGGAGCGCGGACTGACGCTGTCCGGAGGACAGCGTCAGCGCGTGGCGATCGCGCGGGCCCTGCTGGCCGAGCCGCGGATCCTGATCCTGGATGACGCGACCTCGTCGGTGGACGCGCAGACTGAGGCGAAGATCAAGGCCGGGCTGGC
>JAJTCK010000085.1 GCA_021323175.1 Solirubrobacterales bacterium
CACTTCGAGCGCTGGACCGCTCCCGGTTGGTACGTCGGCGGGAAGCCGTATGACCCGCTGAAGGAGCTGCGCTACTGGGACTCGTACTCGTAGGGCGGGACGGAGGTCGTTGTCTCCGCCCCGCCCCCGCGAGACTAGGTGGCCGGGTCCACCCTGAACTTCTTCAGTTTCGGGTTGGCCGGCTTGTAGAACAGCGCAATCGTCGGCTTCATCCGCCAGTTCTTCGGCAGGTTGCCGGCCGGGCGGTTCAGGAACTGCCTGAACAGCTTCGATGCGTTCTGGCAGGTGATGATCGATCCCCGCGGGATTACCAGCCTGTAGCCGCCCTTGGGGAAGCGCAGCGGGCCGATCGTGTCGTTGTTCAGGACCTGGAACTGGCCGGGGCAGACGCTGCCGTAGGTCGAGGGCGTGTTGCCGCCGCCGCTGCGCGCCACCGAGAACCCAGGCTGCCCGTTCAGCGAGAACAGGGCCTTGCCCTTGCCCTGGGCGGTGACCTTCCAGCCCCCGCCGAACTTGCCGTCGTAGTCCTGAAGGAAGCGCGTGAAGAGCTTCGAGGCCGATGCGCACGATACCCCCGCCCCCCGCACGGTGACCATGTAATCGCCGGCCGGCAGCACGGCCGAGCCGATGCGGTCGTTGTGGAGCACCCTGAAGCTGGCCGGGCACGCTGCCGCCGCCGCCCCGGATGCCTGCTGTTCGCCGGCGGCCGCCGCGCCCGGCGCCGTGATCGCCAGCGCCGCCAGGGCCGCCCCGAACATGATCGTCGTCTTCTTCATCGTGTTCTCTTCTCCCTCGTCGAGATTGTGGAGCCCTTCCAACACCAGGTTCTCGCAGATGTTGCTGGCTCCTGCCCAGTCGAGTGGTCCATGCGATTCCCTCGCGCCGCCTACGCCGCGAGCGGGATCGCGATCGCCAGGTAGATGGCGATCGAGGCAAGATCCTGGATCACGGTCGCGACCGGGCCGGAACCGAACGCGGGGTCGCGCCCCAGGCGCTGGAACGCCCATGGGAGCGCCATCGCGACGAGGGTTGCTATCGAGCAGCTGGCGAACAGGGCGAGGCCCACAGCGATCGCAACATCGAGCTCGCTCCAGCCGATCAGGACGAACGGGACGAAGGCGAGACCGACCAGCGCTCCCGTGATCGCGCCGGTCGCCACCTCGCGCTTGAAGACGTCCTTGATCGTCACTCCGACCGCCAGGCCCCTAATCAGGATGGCCTCGGTCTGCGTGCCCACGGCATCGGCCATGTACACGACCGCGGGCACGAAGAGCGCCAGCACGACGTTGTCGTCGAGCGTGCGCTCGAACGAACCGATCAGCACGGCCGACGCCATCGCGCCGACGAGGCCGACCAGCAGCCACGGAAGGCGGTGCCGCAGACGTCTTCGCACCGATTCTTCGGCGGCCTGATGCGCGCGCCCGGTCCCCGCCAAGAATCCGCCGATCCGGGCGAGGTCCTCCTCGTGCTCTTCCAGCAGCACCTCCAGCATGCCCCTGGGCGGGATCAGGCCCATGAACCGGCCGGCCGAGTCCACCACGGGTAGTGAGGTGCCGCCGCGCTCGGCGATCACCGAGGCGGCCACCTCGTCGCTGACGTCCGGCGAGATCGGTGGGCCGTCCCGCTCCATGATCTCCCGCAACTGGCTCCCGGCGCTGGCCCGCAGCAGGGACTCGATGGAGACCAGGCCCGCGAACTCGGGCCCGTCGAGCACCGCCACCTCCGCGACCGAGTCGTACGCCTCGGCGGTCAATCGCGTTCGTACCCGCTCGGCCGTGTCCTCGGGCGCCGCGACCGGAACCCGCGCCGTGACGTAGTCGCCCGCGCAAGGCGCACGTCGCCCTTCAGCCACTCAGACGGCTCCCCGATCGTCGCGCGCGTCGAGCATCCCGACGATCAGGGCGACGTACTGAACGAGCTGGCGGGGTGCCAGGAACATCTCGCGGACCCGCTCCTGGGCCGCGGCGCCCATGCGCTGGGCTCGAGCCGAATCGGCCAGCAATCCGTCGATCGCGTCGGCGACCGAGACGAGATCGTGCGGGTCGTCGATCAGGATTCCCGACTCTCCGTCGACGATCTGATCCTGGATGCCGCCGATCCGGCTCGCAATCACCGGGCGCCCCTTCCACATCGCCTCGGCGACGGTCAGACCGAAGCCCTCGGCCAAGCTCTTCTGGACGATCACGTCCGCCCGACGCTGGATTGCGTTGACCATCACAGCGTTCTCCTGGGGATCATCCATCGGCAACGCTGCGAGGTGGATGCGAGCCCGCATCTCGTCCGGCAGCGCTGAGCGCTGCGCGCGCACCTCCTGCAGCACTTCGGCGCCCTCCGGGTCATCCGCCACCCCCTCCACCGAGGGACCGACCAGCAGGAGGCGGGCCCGGTCGTCGGTCACGTGCTCGGTGAAAGCGGTGAGGACGCCGGCGTGGTCCTTCAGCCTGTCCCAGCGCGATACCTGCACCACCAACGGATCCTCAGCTCCCACTGGAACCTCCTGGTCCAGGTCGGCTCGGCGATCGACCCGGGCGACCGAGCCGTCCTCGCGGGTGTAGGTCGGCACGCGGCCGCCGTCGAGCGAGATGCCGAGATGCTCCACGATCGCACACACAAGCCGCGGGTCGAGCTTCTCGTTCTTCGGTGAGAAAGCGTCTATCGATGGGGGCACGACCCACAGCTTGTCGTGATCGAGGCCCTCCCATACGAACGCCCGCCGAGAAAAGACGTAGGCGTCGGCGGGCTCAATGTGGGGCTTGAGGAAGTTCCAGCCCGTGCGGGTGAGGGTGTTCGGGTCGTCCAGGCCGATATGGCATCGCCAGATCACCCGCGCCCCCAGCTCCAGCATCGATCGCACCAGCCCAGCCGTCTGAGGATCGTGCAGATAGACGATGTCGCCCGCCCGGACCAGCTCTCGCAGCTCCGAGGCGCAGCGCGCGAGGTTCTGCTCGTAGACCTCGCGCTCCGCCTCCCCCAGCCCGCCACCGTCGCCGGATGAGCCGTGGAGATAGTTGTGAAGGCGCTTCGTGACGCGGAAGAAATCCGCATTCCCGCCGATCACCACCCAGCGCGCGTCGGCCCCCACCCCCCGGGCGTAGGCCAGAAGCGAATGAAGCATCTCGGCGACCCCTCCTCCGCGGGCCGTCGAGTTGACGTGCCAGATAGCCCGTCCGGCCAGCCTCTCCTGTGCGGTGACGATCCCCCCCTCCACATCCGCCCATCGGTCGCCTACGATGTCGCGATAGCGCTCGGGCGAAACCGGCGAGATCGGCACGTGCGTCAGCACAAGCGAGTGGGCGCTACTGGGCTCGAACCAGTGACCTCCAGCTTGTCGAGCTGGCGCTCTCCCAACTGAGCTAAGCGCCCCGCTGGGACCAAAGTTACCAGCGGCTTCCTGCTCGGCGTGGCCGGCCGGGACGGGTCAGGCGACCGGCGTCTTGGGCCTGTCCACCGTCGGCTCGGCGGGAAGCTTGCCCTTGGCCCGCATCGTGACCTTGAAGGTCTCCAGCGTGTCGAACTTCGGCTTCCAGCCGGTCGCCGCCTTCAGCTTTTCGGTGGACACGACCCAGGGGTAGCGCAGGAAGTTCAGGTTTCCGGCTGGCGCGTCCGTGTTGGGGACGTGCAGCCGCCACAGGGCCTGGTTCAGGCGCTTCATGTTCTTCAGTGAAACCGAGCGGACCTTCTGTCCGATCAGCTCGGCGGACTGCCCCCAGGTCATGGTGCCGTCGCCGGCGAGGTTGAAGGGCCCGGGTGACTTGGCGTCGAGCAGCCCGATCAGCGCCGAGACGACGTCGTCCTCGTGGACCAGCTGGAACTCCTCGTCTCGGCCGTCCAGCATCGGCAGGAACGGGCCGTTGAGCCAGGCCTTCACGATGTAGTTGTCGACGTTGGGCCCCATGACGATGCACGGGCGGACCCAGGTGATGGCTCGGTCGGGGTGCTCGTGCTGCCAGATCTGGCACACGCGGTCGGCTTCGGCCTTGTCCCTGGCGTAGGAGAAGTCCGGGGCGCCGCGGACCGGCCAATCCTCGGCGATCGGCTTCGGGTTGTCGGGCCAGGCCCCGTAGGCCGAGGCGGACGAGGTGACCAGGACCTGCTCGGTGCCGGCCTGGGACGCCGCCCACAGGCTGGCGTGGGTCCCGTTCACGTCCACGTCGTACATTCGCGCCTCGTCGTGGATCGGGTCCAGGATGAAGGCGAGATGGATCAGGCAGTCGATCTCGTGGCGCTCCAGCAGCTCGCGCGTGGCCGCGCGGTCGCGCACGTCGCCCTTGACGTAGGTCGTCTTCGGCCAGGTGCGCCGGGGCGCGGCGACGTCCACGTTCACGATCAGCTCGGCCTCATCGCGGCCCGAGAGCTCGTCGATCAGCCGCCCGCCGATGTAGCCGGAGCCGCCTGTGATCAGGTAGCGCACGAGGCTGATCGTATCCTGGCTGGGCGGCCAGTGAATACAAGGAAGCGCTAAGCGGCCGCCGGTGCAAATTTTTCGCCGCAAAGCACGGACAAGCGAAACCAGCCTCCGAAGTCGTGTTAGTGTCTGCTGACAGGCTTGAATCGGTTTGCGAATCGCGATCTCGGGCCATGAGAACTTGAAGGACCGACGGGCCAGGAAGGGACTTTCCTGGCGGCACGTCCTTTCGGAACCAAAGGGCCCCCCCACAGGGGCCCTTTTCCGTTCCGGCTGATTTCATGGGCGCATGACCCGCCCGCGGATCCTGCTGATGCCGACCGTTTGCGAGGTCGAGTGGAAGATCAAGCCGCAGCTCGAGGAGTGGGCCGAGGTCGCGAGCTTCGACGCCCCTGGCATCGGCGCGGACCGACCCGGAAGCGAGGGGCAGCTCCCGATGACGGCGGCCGGTATCGTCGAGCGCGGGCTGGGCGAGGCCGACGCACGGGGCTGGCGCAGCTTCGTCCTCGTGGGCGACGAGGTCGGCGCCGCCCAGGCGATCAGGCTGGCCGCGCGCCGCCCCGGGGCGATCGAGGGTCTGGTCCTCGGCCACCCCGCGCGCTCCCTCTCGGCGAAGGGGCCCCGCGCACCACTGAACGGCGATGTGGTTAGCGCTGTGGTTCAGGTCGCGAGGACGGACTTTCGCAGCTACGTGCGGGCGCTGACCCAGGTCACGCAGCAGGCCTATGACGACGAGCTGGCCGACCGCTACATGGCCAGGGTCCGCCAGGAGGCCGTCGAGGCCTACCTGCCGCAGCTGTTCGGGCCCGTCGCCGAAGAGGACCTGACGCCGGTACTGGCCTCGCTCGAGATGCCGATGCTGCTGGTCGAGCACCGCGGCTGCCTGATGTGGACGAGGGAGGGGTTCGAGGACGTCACGGCCCTGCTCCCGGGCGCCCGGACGGCCTCCATGGAGATCAAGCCGAGCGTCAGTCCCGAGTTCGCCGTCCTCCTGCGGGAGTTCTGCGAGGACCTGCCGGCCGGTTCCGGTGCGGCGGCCGGTTAGCCGGCGCGCGCCGCGGGTAGCGTGAACTCGATGGCCGAGCGCGGGATCGAGCACCGCAGGATCGAGGACATCGAGACCATCAGCGGCGTCCTCGAGGGCGTCAGCATGTTTCGTGTCGCGTCCGATCTGGGCGTCAGCGCCTTCGGGATCTCGATCGTCGACATGGAGTCCGGCGCCGAGGATTATCCGGAGCACGACCATTCGCCCGAGGGCATGGGCGGCGATATGTTCGCGAAGCGGCCCGAGCAGCTCGGCCAGGAGGAGGTCTACGTGGCGCTGCGCGGGTCGGGCACCGTGGCGACCGAAGAGGCCGAATATCCGCTCGACGCGGACCACATCGTGCGGGTCGGCCCCGAGGTCAAGCGCAAGATCACCCCGGGCTCGGAGGGACTGCGCCTGCTCGCGATCGGGGCGATTCCGGGCGAGGCCTACGGCGCCGCGGCCCAAAAGTAGCCCCGGGCCGGTCCGGCGCTCGGCTACCGGCCGGGCCGCCAGTTCGCCTGAGCGTCGGAGTTCGGTTTGGCTCGCTCGACCTCGAGCGTCAGCCGGTCGGTGCCCGTCACCGTCACCATCTCGCCCTCGGCGACCGGCTCGGCGGCGCGCGCGTTCCACATCTCGCCGCGAAACTTCACCTTCCCCTCGGGGTTGAGCGGCCTGACGACCTCGGCCCGCTCCCCGATGTGCCCCTCCACCCCGGTCCGGACCTTTCGTCGCTTCTGGTAGCGGAACCAGAACACGTTCTCAGCGACCTCGAAGAGGACGCCGATGACGATCGCGACGATTCCCCACGGCGGGGGCAGCACGAAGATCGCGAGGGCGAGGGCGACGATGGCGGCCACCCGCAGATCATCTAGCAAGCTGGCTGACCGCAGCACGGCCGATAGCCTCCCGCCGGATGACGGAAATGCCTCGGAGCGCCCGCGACCTGATCGAGTCGTCGGCTCTCGCCCATCTCGTCACCCTGAACGAGGACGGCTCTCCCCAGGTCAGCATCGTCTGGGTCGGGCTCGAGGACGACGAGATCGTCTGCGCCCACCTTCCGCGCAACAGGAAGGTGCGGAACATCGAGCGCGACGGCCGCGTGGCCCTCTCAATCGAAACCGACAGCCTCTCCGAGATCGGCTTGCGCGAATACCTGGTCGTCTACGGCACCGCCCGGATCACCGAAGGCGGCGCTGCGGAGCTGCTGAACCGCCTCGCCCAGACCTACATCGGCGAGGGCTCCGACTTCCCGCCCATGCCGGATCCGCCCCCGGGATACATAACCCGCATCAGGGTCGACCGCATCGCCGGCGTCGGCCCGTGGGCAGGCTGACCGGCGCCCTCAGAAAACGCGGGCTCAGCGTCCCTTCGCCGTCTGCTTCCGCGTCCTCGCAGGCTTCTTCGCGGCGAGCCTGCGCCTCGGCTTGGCATCGCCCATCTCGCTGTGAATCAACGCGACGGCGCTCGCCAGGTCCTCGGCGGCCCGGCGGACCGCCTTCGGATTCGTGCCATCCGAGCCGGCGAGCGCGGACGAGACGTCGCGCGCCACTGACTTCCGCACTCCGCGGGAGCGCATTTCCTTGAAAAGGTCCTTCTTGCGGCCCATCGGGTTCCTCCTTGGTCTTGCGGGCGAGTCGAGACTTCCCGTCGCTGCCGGCTTCAAACCGA
>JAJTCK010000086.1 GCA_021323175.1 Solirubrobacterales bacterium
AACGGTCCCAGGGCCAGACACCCCGCCCCGACCGAAGCGAGCAGCTTCGGGCCCAGGCGGTCATACAGCGGCCCGGCGATGAACGAGACGACAGCGAAGACTCCCATCATCGGCAGCATCCCGGCGCCGGTCCCGATGGGGCTCAGGTCGAGGACCTTCAGCATGTACTGGGGCAGGTAGAGCATGATCGCGAAGAAGACCGCCGAGATGAACAGAACGGCGGCGCACGAGTAGGTGAAGTTCCGGTCCCGCATCACGTCGCCGGGTACGAGCGCGTTTCGGCCGGCGGCTCGCTCGACGAACGCGAACGCCGCGATGCCGAGGACGAACAGCCCCAGCAGGGCGACGATCCTTGGGTCGCCCCAGCCACCCCAGTCGAGCACCTGGTCGAACGCCAGCAGCAGCGCCACCAATCCCATTGAAACCGCGATCACCCCGAAGTAGTCGATCTTCGCGTCGGCCTCCCGCTCCTGGGGCTGGTGGATGTAGCGCGCGGTTGCGAGGACGGCGAACGCGGTGACGGGGAGATTCAGCCAGAAGATCAGCCGCCAGCTCGAGAGGTCATCCAGGCCGCCGCCGATCAGCGGGCCCGCGGCGTTGCCGATACCGGCGGCGCCCAGGATCAGGCCGCCCGCCAGGCCCGCCTTCGACGCGGGCAGTGCGCCAAAGGTCATGCCGAGGATCGCGGGCCACATCAGGGCCGCGCCGATCCCCATCAGGACGCGGGCGAGGATCAGGAAGGTCTCGCTGGGCGCCACCGCGCCGGCGGCCGACATCGAAGCGAAGATCGCCGAGCCGATGAAGAAGATGCGCCGGCGCCCGAACAGGTCGGCCAGGCGGCCACCGGTCACGATCAGGACGCCGAAGGTGAGGGCGTAGGCGTTCACCACCCACTGCGCCGTGTCCACCGTCGTGTCGAAATCCTGCTCGATCGACGGGATCACGACGTTGATCGCCGAGAAGTCGTTCGCGACGACGAAGACCGCGATCGCCATGGCGATCAGCGCCAACCAGGTCCCGCGGTCGATCTGCTCGGATTCGGCCGCCAACGACACGCAGCCTAAACGGCGCTTCCCGGGCCATGCCCCGGCGCCATCGGTTGTCCGGCTCGCGCTAGGCTGCGCCCGTGGCTGAATCCTCCTCAGCTTCGCTGCGCGCAGCCATAGGGGATGCGCTTCCGGACCGGCCCTTCACCCTGCGCTTCTGGGACGGCGGCGCGGTTGAGTCCACCCGCCCGGGTCCCACGCTGACCTTCAAGTCGCCCGAGGCACTCGGGCACGTGATCCGCGCCCCCGGCGAGCTGGGCCTGGGCCGCGCCTACGTCCACGGCCTGATCGAGGTGGGTGACCTGGACGGCGTCATCGCGCTGCTCGGCCGCTGGCACGCCCCGGACCTGGCGGCCGCCACCAAGGCCAGGATCGGCGTCGCCGCGCTGCGCGCGTACGGACTGAAGATGCTTCCCCCTCCCCCGGCCGCCGAGCTACAGCCGGGGCGCAAGCGACACACCCGCGAGCGCGACGCCGAGGTGGTCCGCCACCACTACGACGTCTCCAACGACTTCTTCAAGCTCTTCCTCGACGAGTCGATGACCTACAGCTGCGCGCTGTGGGCGCATGCTCGACATCGGTTGCGGGTGGGGCGCCCTGGGCATCCACGCCGCGCGGGAGTACGGCGCGTCCGTCCTGGGCATCACCCTCTCGCCGCCCCAGGCCGGCGAGGCGAAACGCCGCGCGGACGAGGCCGGCGTCGGGGATCTCTGCGAGTTCGTCGTCCGTGACTACCGCGACCTGGCCGACGACGACTTCGATGCCGTCGCCAGCATCGGGATGGTGGAGCACGTGGGCGGCTCGCAGGCCGACGAGTACGGCCGCAAGGTTGCCCGCGTCCTGCGGCCCGGCGGCAAGGTCCTGAACCACGGCATCGCGTGGGTCCCGCCGACCGACCAGGGCTTCCACATCGGCGGCGACTTCTCGGAGCGCTACGTCTTCCCCGACGGCGAGGTGCAGAACCTGTCCCGCATGCTCCTCTCGCTCGAGCGAGCGGGCCTTGAGACCCTTCACGTGGAGAACCTGCACAACGACTACGCCGAGACCCTGCGCCATTGGGCGATGAGGCTGGACGAGAACCTCGAGGAGGCGACCCGCATCGCCGGCGAGGAGCGGATCCGCGTCTGGCGCCTGTACCTGCGAGCCGCCCGCAACGGCTTCGAGACCGGCCTGACCGCCGTCTACCAGATGCTCTGCTCGCACCCCCTCACCGAGCCCTCCAGCTCAGCCCCCAGGGGTCTGCGCCACGCAGAAGCCCGGCGCCGCGTCCAGGCCTAGCCGCTAGCCGAAGACGCGCGAGCCCAGCGAGGTTAGGACTCGCTCGGCGACCGCTTCACCGGTGAAGCCGACCTCTTCGCGGATCAGGGCCGGCTTGCCGTGAGTCACGTAGCGGTCGGGGAGCCCGACTCTCATGACTCGGGCGCGGTCCTCCGAGCGATCGGCGAAGGCGTCCTCCAGGTGCTCCAGGACCGCCGAGCCGAAGCCGCCAGGCAGGACGCTCTCCTCGATCGTGATCAGCAGCTCGTGGTTGGCGGCCAGCTCCTCGGCCAGCTCGCCGTCGAGCGGCTTGGCGAAGCGGGCGTCGGCCACGGTCGGCTCCAGGCCCTTGTTGCGCAGGACCTCGGCGGCGCGCAGGGCGACCTGGACGCCGTAGCCGTAGCCCAGCAGGGCGATGCGGTCACCGGGCAAAAGCATCTCGCCCTTGCCGATCTCGATCTCCTTCGGCGTGTCCGGCATCGGGGCGCCCTCGGCAGCGCCGCGTGGATAGCGGAAGGCGACCGGGCCGGCGTCGTGCGCGAGCGCCGTGCGCAGCATGTGGACGAGCTGCGCCTCGTCGCGCGGAGCCATCACGACCACGTTCGGCAGCGGGCGGAAATAGGAGACGTCGAAGGCGCCGTGGTGCGTCGGGCCGTCGTCTCCCACCAGTCCGGCGCGGTCCATCGCGAAGACCACGTTCAGCTTCTGCAGGCAGACGTCGTGGACGATCTGGTCGAAAGCGCGCTGCAGGAAGGTCGAGTAGATCGCGCAGACGGGCTTCGCGCCCTGGATCGAAAGACCCGAGGCGAACAGGACCGCATCCTGCTCGGCGATGCCGACGTCGTAGTACTGCTCGGGCAGCGCCTTCTGGAGCTTGTCGAGGCCGGTGCCGCCGGCCATCGCGGCGGTGATTCCGATGACGCGCCCGTCCCGCTTCGCCTCCTCTACTAGCGCCTCGGCGAAGACCGCCGTGTACTGCGGCGCGCCCTTCGGCGGCGGCTTCTCGAGCTTCTCGATCTTCTCGGGCGAGTCGGACTCGCTCACCGGCACGGGCTTGGGCTCCTCCTTCTTGGTGGCGGCCTTGCCGTTGACGATGGAGCCCGGCTTTGCCGCGTGCCACTTCTCCATCCCCTCCAGGCCGCCCTCCTCGGCGGGCTGGAAGCCCTTGCCCTTGACGGTGTGGATGTGGACGACGACCGGGCGCTCGGCGGCGAACGCGTCCTCGAGCGCGCTGCGCACGGCGCCGACGTCGTGACCGTCGATGACGCCGACGTAGGCCAGGTCGAGCTCCTCGAAGAACAGGCCTGGCGCCCAGTAGGCCTTGATCGCGGCCTTGACCTCGGGGCCTAGGCGCTCGAGGCGCCGGCCCAGCCCGAGCGGCAGGTGCGTCAGGCGCTCCTCCGTCTTTGAGCGGGCGTCGTACCAGCGCGGGTTCAGGCGAACCCGGTTGAAGTAGCGGGAGAGCGCGCCCACGTTCGGCGAGATCGACATGCCGTTGTCGTTCAGGATGATCACGATCGGCGTCTGCAGGCCGCCGGCCTGGTGCATCGCCTCGTAGGCGACGCCGCCGGTCAGCGCTCCGTCCCCGATCACGGCGGCGACGCGGCCGTCCTCGCCGATGCCCTTGCGCATCGCCTCCTTCAGGCCGACCGCGTAGCCGATCGAGGTCGACGCGTGCCCGGCGCCCATGATGTCGTGCTCGGATTCGAACACCGAGCAGAAAGGCGCCAGCCCCTCGTACTGGCGAATCGTGCCGAGCTCGTCGCGACGGCCGGTCAGGACCTTGTGCGGGTAGGCCTGGTGGCCCACGTCCCACAGGATCTTGTCCCTGGGCGAATCCAGCAGGGAGTGCAGCGCCACGGCCAGCTCGCAAGTGCCGAGGTTCGCGCCGAAGTGGCCGCCGATCTCGCCGATCGTGTCGATGATCAGCTCGCGAACCTCCTGGGCGAGTCCCTGGAGCTGCTCGTCGTCCAGCCCGGAGAGGTCGTCCGGGCCCTTGATCGTGTGGAGCAGGCGCTCGGCGCGCTCGCTGGTGCGGCTGTCGCTGTCGTGCTGGTCGCTCATGTGGTTACACGTCCCTCGTATGGATGAAGTCGGTGATCCTCGCCAGGTCGTCGGTACGGGTGTCTGCCTCGGCGAGCGCCTCGCATGCCTTCTGGTGGGACTCCGAGGCTAGCTCCCTCGCCCGGTCAAGTCCGAAGGCGCTCACGTAGGTCAGCTTTCCGTGTCTTTCGTCGCTTCCGCTGGGCTTGCCGAGCTCCTCGTCGCTGCCCGTGACGTCGAGGATGTCGTCGACGATTTGGAACAGCACGCCTAGCTCATCGGCAAATGTCCGGTAGGGAATTCTCGCAGTTTCAGGCGTCTCACCCAAGAGGAGTACGGCACCGACGCTGGCTGCGATCAACCGCCCGGTCTTCAGGGCGTGCATCTCGCGCAGGGCCTCGGCGTCGGCAGCCACCCGAGCCCCGCCCTTGACGTCTATCTGCGTCACGTCGACGTACTGGCCGCCGACCATGCCGTCCACCCCGGTCGCCGCGACGAGCTCCCCGAGGGCCGCGACCACGCAAGTCGCCGTCCCCTGCTGCCGTTCGCAGAACAGACGCATCGCCTCGGCGAACAGCCCGTCCCCCGCCAGGATCGCGACGTTCTCGCCGAACTTCACATGCGAGGTTTGCATTCCCCTGCGCAAGTCGTCGTCGTCCATCGCGGGCAGGTCGTCGTGGATCAGGGAGTAGGTGTGGATCAGCTCGATCGCGGCGGCGGCCGGGAGCACGGACTCGGGCTCCATCCCGATCGAACGCGCCGTGGCGAGCGCGAGCACCGGCCTGATCCGCTTGCCCCCGGCGAGCAGCGAATAGCGCATCGCCTCCTCGAGCCCCGCGGTCGGACGACTCGGCGAGAACCGCAGCGACTCGAGGTAGCGATCAACGAGCTCGCGCAGATCCTCGGGGTACTCGCTCACCCGGTCAGCCCTCGGGGGGCGGGCGCTGGGCCTGGGAAGCCCCGCGGAGAGCGGCCCCGACCTCGCGCCCGGCCTCCGCGGCGAGCTCGGAGGCCTCGCGCACCAGCTCGGCCGCCCGGCCCTCCTCGGGCTCGGAGTCAAGCTCCCGGGCCAGCGACTCCAGGCGTTCTGTGATCCGAGTCAGTGCGTCGCCTTCCATCGCGGGCAGGCTAGGCGATCGCCTGGCCCGCTAGCGGGCGACGTCTTCCAGCAGGCCGGGCAGGTCCGCGATCGAATCGAGGGTCTCGGTCGGCTCGATGCCCGAGCGGGCCACGAACTCCTCGCTGTACTTGCCGGTGCGCACCAGCAGCCCGCCGAGGCCGGCGTCGATGGCGCCCCCCACGTCCGTCTCGACGTCGTCGCCGACCATCGCGGCCTCCCCGGCGTCGATCCCCATGTCGCCCAGGACGAGCTCGAAGAAGGCCTCAGAAGGCTTGCCGACGACCAGCGCTTCGCGACCGGTCGCGTACTCGATCGCAGCCACGAATGGCCCGGCGTCGAGTGCGAGGCCATCCGGTGTCATCCAGAACCGGTTCTTCTGCAGCGCGATCAGCTCCGCGCCATCCATCACCTGGCGGAAGGCGTGGTTCAGGATCTCGAAGCCGAACGCCTCCCCGAGGTCGCCCATGATCACCGCGTCCACGTCCCGGTCGGCCTCGGTCAGGCCCTCGAAGTCCTCCTTCACGTCCTCGTTCATGACCAGGGCGACGCGCTCGTGTCCGCGGTCCAGGCAGCGCTCGCGGGCGAGCGCCGCCGGCGTAACCAGCTCCTCGGGCGGGACATCGAACCCGAGCCCGCCCAGCCGCTCCAGCGTCTGGCGCCTCGACCGGGAGGTCGTGTTGGTGACGAACCGCAACGGCAACCCCCGCCCGCGCAGCTGGCCGATTGCCTCGGCCGCGCCCGGGACGGCCTGGTCCTCGACGTAGAGGACGCCGTCCAGGTCGACAAGCAGGCCGCCTACCCTCAAGCCGGCTCGCCCACCGCTGCCCCGAGCACGCCGTTCACGAACCCCGGGGCGTCGGCTCCGCAGTACTCCTTGGCGAGCTCCACGGCCTCGTCGATCGCCACCTCTACCGGGACCTCGTCGTCGTGCAGCGCCTCCTGCAGGGCGACGCGCATGATCGAGCGCTCCAGCGGCGCGATCCGCTCCAGCGTCCAGCCCTTGGAGTGGCGCGAGATCAATGCGTCCAACTCGGCGCGATTCGCGTCGGTGGCCTCGGCCAGCTCGCGGCTGAACTGGCGCGCGTCGACGAGCAGCTCATCGAGTGGCCGGCCGGTGACCTCGTGCTGGTAGAGAGCGAAGACCGCGTCCCGCCGTTGTTCGGAGCGTCTCATCGGCCCTCATCGTGGCAGGCGGGCAAGGGGTCGTCAGGCCGCACGAACTCGAAGCGGCGGCTCGCCGCCGCGACTCATGCGGGCGACCGCTGCTACCTCGCCAGTTAGCGCATGGCTAGCCTTGATCCGGCATGGAGGCCAGCGCCCCGACTCGCAGTCGCCGGATTTCGCCGGCGATGCGCCAGACCGATCGCGTCAGCCCGCTCGAGCTCTTCTTCGACCTCGTCTTCGTCCTCGCGATCACGCAGTGCACTGCCCTGATGGCGGACAACCCCAGCTGGGAGGGCGTCGGCCAGGGGCTGCTGGTGCTCGCCCTGCTGTGGTGGTCGTGGGTCGGATACGCCTGGCTGACGAGCGTCGTCGATCCTGACGACGGCGCGATCAGGGCAGTGATCTTCGGGGCGATGATCGCCCTGCTGATCGTCTCCCTGTGCGTTCCCGAGGCCTGGGGTGGCCTGGCACTCGAGTTCGCGCTCGCCTACGGCGCGGTGCGCGCCGCCCACATCGCCGTGTTCGCGATCGCCAGCCACGACGAGCCGGAGTTCCGCCGCTCGGTAATAGGGCTTGGGATCGGAACCGGGGTCGGGATCACGCTGCTGGTCGCCGGGGCGCTCGCGGGTGGCTGGGGCCAGGCCACGCTGTGGGGACTTGCCCTGGTCCTTGACGTCGGCGAGCCCTACCTGTTCGGCGCCGAGGGCTGGAAGCTGGCGCCCGAGCACTTCGCCGAGCGCCACGGGCTGATCATGATCATCGCGCTCGGCGAGTCCATCGTCGCGATCGGGGTCGGCGCCGAGACCGGCCTCACCTGGGGCATCACCGCCGCGGCGGCGGCCGGGATCCTGCTGACCTGCGCGATGTGGTGGGCCTACTTCGACGTCGTCGCAGTCGTCGCCGGACGGCGGCTTGCCCGGGCCTCGGCGGGCAAGGAGCGCAACGAGATGGCCCGGGACTCCTATTCCTATCTGCACTTCGCGATGGTGGCCGGGATCGTGCTGGTCGCCCTCGGGCTGAAGAAGACGATCGGCGACGTCGACGACCCGCTGAAGTCGGTGCCGGCCTTCGCGCTGCTCGGCGGGGTCGCGCTGTACCTGCTGGGCCACGTGGCGTTCCGATACCGGCACATCCACACCGTCAACAGGCAGCGCCTTGGGCTCGCCCTGTTGCTCCTGGCGGCGGTCCCGCTTGCCACCGAGGTCTCGGCGCTCGCCGCCGTCACAGCGGTCACGGGGGCTCTGTGGGCGATAATCGCCTACGAGACCCATACCTACGGCGAGCGGCGGCGAGAGCTTCGCGCCGAGGTGGCGCGGGGCGAGATCTGATGGTGGCCGCGCTTAAGCGCGGCTGACGTACTCGCCGCTGCGCGTGTCTACGCGGACGCGCTCGCCCTCTTCGATGAAGAGCGGCACCTGGACGACGACGCCGGTCTCGAGCGTCGCCGGCTTGTTTCCGCCGCCCGAGGCGGTGTCTCCCTTGACGCCCGGATCCGTCTGCGTCACGGCCAGCTCGACGGCGCTCGGTACCTGCACGTCGCTCGGCTGCTCATCGACCAGCAACAGATCAACGTCGCTGTTCGGCGGCACCCACTTCAGCGCGTCGGCCGCGATGGTCTTCGGGATCTCGACCTGGTCGTAGCTGGTGTTGTCCATCAACACGATGTTCTCCCCGGACTCGTAGAGGTACTGCATCTTCTTGGTCTCGGTCCGGACGGGCCGGAACTTCTCGCCGGCCTTGAAGGTCTTGTCGATCACGGCGCCGTCATCTACCCGCTTCAACTTCGAGCGCACGAAAGCACCGCCCTTGCCGGGCTTCACGTGCTGGAACTCGACGACCTTGAAGACCTTGCCGTCGACCTCGATATGGGTGCCGTTCTTGAACTGGTTGGT
>JAJTCK010000087.1 GCA_021323175.1 Solirubrobacterales bacterium
GCGTACTCGCGGACGTGTTCGCCGAACGGGAGGCCCAGCTTCCCGTACAGGCGCTCGGCTTCCTCAGCCGGGTCGGCGAACAAGTCCTCATAGGCGACCTCGTGCCAGCGCGTGGGGTCCACCAGCTCGCGGCCGGCCAGTGCCGCCTCGTTACAGGCGAGGTACTGGCGCGCGCAGATCTCCTCGAGGGGGGAATGGCGCAGCTCGCGCCAGCCCGGGATCAGGGCGAAGCTCCACTGGTTCCCACTCAGCTCTTCCAGACCCTCGAGCGGCTCGGGCAGGCGATACTTGACGAACCGGGGGCGGGCCTTCCACGCCTCCATCAGGGAATTGACGGTGTCGGCTCCCCGACGGCGGATGAAGACGAACGTCGCGTCGGGAAAGAGCTCCAGCAGGTATGGGATGCGCAGCACGTTCTCGGCGGTCTTGTCGGTGAAGCGATCGCCGCGGGCGAACATCCTGATCGCGAGATAGATGTACGCGCGTTCGCGGTCGCTCACGTCCTCGCGCCCAAGCGCGTCGGAGTCCCAGCCGCGGTCGCGCGGATGGTGATATGCGTCCCAGAGAATGTGGCCCTCGCTGTGGACGCCTCCCAGCCGGGGGCTCTGGAGCAGCAGGTCGAGCAGGGCGCTGGTACCCGCGCGGGGGCATCCCAGAACCAGGATCGGGCGCTCGGGAGCGTCCGTCCGCGGCACGACGGCCGACAGGGGCCGGGCCACCCTGGGGAGGCTGCGGCGCACGTTCCAGACGGCGCGGCGCAGCCGGAACGGGATCACGCGGCGAACGAGGTCCTTCACGCCGGGCATCGTGACAGCGGGCGGCGGCCCGCCGCCGCTCCCCTGCGATTAGGGTCCCGGCGAATCCCCGACGATTTGGAGGTCCGATGGACGTCAGCCGCATGAGCCAGGGCGAGAAGATCGCGGCCGCCGGAGGCGTGCTGCTCCTGATCGCCCTGTTCCTACCTTGGTTCAGCGACTTCAGCGGCTGGGAGAGCCTGACCGCGACCGACGTCTACCTGCTCATCACCGCAGGCGTGGCGATCGGCGCACCCCTCGCCCGGGGCAACGACACCGCGATTCCCGGCGTCACGCGCACCGGCGCGACCACGCTGCTCGGCGGCGTCAGCCTGGTCGTCCTCCTCTGGCTCCTTCTCTTCGACTGGCCTGATGGTGACGATCGCGAGATCGGGAGCATGCTGGCGCTCATCTCCACAGGGCTGATCGCCTACGGCGGGTTCACCTCGGGCCGCTGAGCTTCGACGAGGAGACAGCCCTCATCCCCAGCCGGACTGGGACCGACGGCGTCTGGTCAGGGACCATCGCCCCCGGCTGGGATACCCCGCGCGGACCGCTCGGGGGATACGTGATGGCGATCCTGATGCGGGGCCTCGAGCTGACCGTGGCCGACTCGGAGCGGCAGGCGCGCTCGGTGACGATGCACTTCCTGCGTGTGCCCGAGGCGGGGCCGGTGACGGTGACGGCCGCGCTCGAGCGTGAGGGCAGGTCCCTGAGCACCGTCAGCGGCCGCCTGGAGCAGGATGGCCGCCTGATCGGGCTGGCTCTGGCCGCCTACTCCAAGCCCTGGGAGGGGCCGCTGCTGGAGGACCTGCCGATGCCGGAGGCGGCGCCCCCCGATCCCGAGCCCGAGCCGGACCCGCGCCGCGGGGCGGACGAGCAGCGGGGTGCCGACCCGCCCGCGTTCACCGAGCGGCTGCTGATGCAGAGCCGGTTCGGGGAGAAGCCCTTCAGCCGCTCGAAAAGCGGCGAGACCGGGGGCTGGCTGGGACTGCGCGAGGACAGGCCGGTCGACGCGCGTGCGCTTGCGGTCCTGGCTGACGCCTGGTATCCGGCTCCGTGGCCGCGGCTCTCAAAGTTCGCGCCCGCCCCCACCGTGGACCTGACGATCCACGTCCGCTCCCCGCTGCCGGTCCAGGGCCCGCTGCTCGGTCGTTTCACGAACGGATACGTCCGCGACGGGTTCTTCGACGAGGACGGCGTGCTCTGGACCGCCGACGGCACCGTCGTCGCCCTGTCCCGGCAGCTCGGGCTGCTGCTGGGCGCCGAGGCGTGAGCTCGAGAGCCGCCGCTCGGGGCCGATGAGAGATCCATGCCGAGGAAACGCGCAGCGAGCGGATCGTCGCCACCGGCGAGACGGACCAGCGGCGATTCATCGCCGTCGCCCGCGACCACGTCCAGGTCGCTTACAAAGCGAGCCAGCGGCCCGCGCCGGGTCCGGCCCGCTAGTTCAGCGAGGGATCGCTGGGCATGCGGGCCAACAGCGCGTACTCGGCGCCCTTGCGCTGCAGGACGCGCACCCACAGGTCGCCGTCTGCGAAGAAGGGGTCGTCCGGATGGGCCGCCTCGGTGATCCAGGCCTCGGCCGCGATCTCACCGTCCAGCTGTCCCGCCGCCCAGCCGGCGTAGCCGGCGAACACCCTGACCCTGGAGAGCTCCGGCGGGGAGTCGAGGTCCACCATCCCGACACCGCCCACGATCAGCTTGGTGGCGTCGCCGGGATCCGCGTGCTCGCCAACCGCGGTGACGGCGTTCTCCTGGACCGGGCCGCCGATGTGAAGGACGTGCTCGGCGCCGATCAACTCCGCCAGGTCGGGGACGGCCTCGCCGACGGTGGCCTCCGACGGGCGGTTCAGCACCAGGCCGAACGCTCCCTGGTCACTGTGCTCGACCACCAGGACGACGGCGCGCCGGAAGTAGTCGGCCATGTTCGGCGAGGCGATCAGGAGCTGTCCGCTCAGACTCTCTGCCACGCGGTCAGGGTAGGGTGCGCCGGGTGCAGGCGACTCTGTATTCGATCCCGCCCTCGCACCCCTGCCACGCCGCCAGGTTGATGCTCGAGCACAAGCGAATCGACCACAAGGTGGTCGAGGTGATCCCGGGCACGCACGCGGTCGCAGTTCGAGCGCTCGGCTTCCAGCGCGGCACCGTGCCCGCACTGAGGCTCGACGGCCGCAAGATCCAGGGTACGACCGAGATTTCGCGCGTGCTCGACCAGGTGCGGCCGCAGCCACGCTTGTTCCCAGCGGACCCTCAGCGTCGCGCCGCGGTCGAGGAGGCCGAGCGCTGGGGCGACGAGGTTCTGCAGAACGCGCCACGGTTGATCACACGCTGGCTGGCGATCTACCGGCCCCAGATGCGCGTACACATGGCGACCGAGGCCGGAGTGCCTGCTCCGACGCTGGTGGGTCACGCCAACGCGCCGGTCGCCCGCTACTTCGGCCGCAAGGTCGGCGCGGACGACACCGAGCGGGTCCGCGCGCTGGTGGCCGACCTGCCCGAGATGCTCGGCCACGTCGACGGCCTGATCGCCGACGGGGTGATCGGCGGAGAGCAGCCGAACGCGGCCGACTTCCAGATCGGGTCCACGGTAAGGGCCCTGCTGACCTTCGAGGACCTGGCCCCGGCCATTCGCGGCCGCCCCGCGGCGGACCTGGCGATGCGGCTGATGCCGGAGTTCCCGACGAGCGTTCCGGCTGGCTTCATTCCGGCCGAGTGGCTCCCGCCGCTGCACGGCTGAGCCGAGGGCGCAAGCCCTCCGCCTCCCACGGCCAGCCGCCGGCCGTCAGGGCGAAAGGACGATCTTCAGGGCTTCATGGCGGTCGTACACACCGTACGCCTCGGGCGCCTCGTCGAGCTTCATGTGGTGCGTGACCATGGGCGCCGGGTCGAGCCGGCCGTCCGAGAGCATCTCCAGCACGGGGTCCACGTGCTTGATCACGTTCGCGTGCCCCGTCTTCAGCGTCAGCGCCTTGATCCAGACGATCCCCATGTGCAGTTCGATGGGCTCGGCGTAGACGCCGGTCGCCGAGACCGTGCCCGCCTTGCGCGTCAGGCGGCAGGCCAGGCCCAGCGCGTCGGGATGGCCGACGGCGTCGATGGCGGCGTCCACGCCGCGGCCCTCGGTCGCCGCCTTCACGGCCGCCTTCGGGTCTTCCTCTGTCAGGTGAGCCGGAGTCGCCCCGAAGGACTCCGCAAGTTCAAGCCGGTCCGGGACCGTGTCGATCGCGATCACTCGCTCGGCGCCGGCGGCACGCGCCGCCTGCACCGCGCACAAGCCCACCGGCCCCAGGCCCAGGACCGCGACGCAGTCGCCCGGTCCCACTCCGGTCGCGTCGACCGCGTGGTAGCCGGTGCCCATCACGTCGCCGGCGAACAGGGCAACGTCATCCGAAAGGCCGGCCGGCACCTTGCGCAGAGTCATGTCCGCATTCGGGACCAGCACGCTGTCGGCCTGGGCGCCCTGCAGGGACCCGAGCACCTCACCGTGCCCGAAGACGCGGCCGCGGTCGCACTTGTGGAAATCGCCGCGCTCGCAGAAGAAGCACTCGCCGCAAGCCGTGCAATAGCAGCCAAGCACGCGGTCGCCCTCCGTGACGCGGCTGACCTCGTCCCCGCTCGCCCGCACCGTCCCGACGAACTCGTGGCCGATGGTGAAGCCGGGGGCGATCTTCACGCGCCCGTGGTAGATGTGGAGGTCCGAGCCGCAGATCCCGCTCGCCTCGACCCCCACGATCGCGTCGCCGGCCGACTCCAGCTCCGGGTCGGGCTTCTCGTCGATCCGCACCTCGCCGGGCGCCTGAAACGTGACGGCTCGCATCCGCGTCAGCGTATCCGTAGCCTCGCGCGAGCCGGTTTCTGGGAGGATCGGGGGCGGAGAAGGAGGTCCTCGTGACCAGCAGAACGCGCACCGCGGATGGCCGGGCGGGGGAGACGCCCGAAGAACGGACAGCGAAGGGACGCGCGGCGCGCGAGAAGGCGCCGCGGTCGGCACACGGTGAGTTCGCCCCCGCGCCGGCCCGCCCGAGCCCGCTCGAGACGCTCGGCGCCCAGGACGAGACGCGGGTTCCCGAGCTTGTGCCGGTCCGATACGGGCGGATGCTCGCCTCGCCGTTCGCGTTCTACCGCGGCGGCGCCGCCGTGATGGCGGCGGACCTGGCGCAACAGCGCCGCACGGGACTCGACGTTCAGCTGTGCGGCGACGCGCACCTGTCGAACTTCGGCGTGTTCCGCGCACCCGACAGGCGCCTGGTGTTCGATGTCAACGACTTCGACGAAACCCATCCCGGTCCGTTCGAATGGGACCTGAAGCGGCTCGTGGCGAGCTTCGAGATCGCGGGGCGCGAGCTCGGGCTGACCCGCAAGCAGCGGGGCGCCGCCATCCGGTCGGCCGTGGACCAGTACCGGGAGGCGATGACGGGCTTTGCCGGGATGCGCGACCTCGACGTCTGGTACTCGCGCGTGCACGTGGAGGAGCTGCTCGAGCCCCTCCGCGCCACCGTCACCCCGGCCAGGCGGAAGGCGTTCGACAAGAATCTGCGGAAGGCCAAGAACAAGGACAGCCTGCGGGCGCTCGACAGGCTGACCGTGAGCCGGAACGGCGACGTCCGGATCGCGAGCCGGCCCCCGTTGCTGGTCCCGCTGAACGAGCTCGTCGGCGACGCCGAGGACGCAACGAGCATCGTGGCGGACGTAATGACCCGGTACCGAAAGAGCCTGGAACCGGCCACGCGTCATCTGATCTCGGGGTACGAGTACGTGGACGCGGCCCACAAGGTGGTTGGGGTGGGCAGCGTCGGAAACCGGGCCTGGATCTGTCTGCTGCGCGGCCGCGATGCGAAGGACCCGCTGTTCCTGCAGCTGAAGGAGGCGGGGCCCTCGGTGCTGGAGCCGTTCACCTCGCGAAGCCGCTACTCCCAGCACGGCCGTCGGGTCGTCGAGGGCCAGCGGCTGACACAGGCCGCCAGCGACCAGCTGCTCGGCTGGCTGAGCGGTCCGGGCGTGGACGGTGTCAAGAGAGACTTCTACGTGCGCCAGCTCTGGGACGGTAAGGGCTCGGCCGAGGTCGAGATGATGGGGCCCCGCGAGCTGAAGATCTACGGTCGCCTTTGCGGCTGGACGCTGGCGCGAGCCCACGCGCGCACCGGAGACCGCATCGCGATCGCCTCCTACCTGGGCCGCGGCAGGACCTTCGGGCGAGCCATGACCGACTTCGCCGAGTCCTACGCCGACCAGAACCAAAGCGACTATGACGAGGTCCGATCGGCAGCGGACGCCGGACGGCTCGAGGTGAAGGCCGGCCTGTAGATGCAGCGAGGCCTAGCGTCGCCGAGCGGCTCCACTGGACCCGCCGTCAATGGCTCGGTCGGTAAGCAGAGCCAGCGCCACCCCACTCGCGGCGCCCACGGTGACATCTGCCGCGTGATGGACGCCGGTGTGGACTCTCGAGTAGCCGACCGCGGCAGCGAGGGCGGCGAGCGGAACGGCCGCGAGCGGGAAAGCCCGCCCCGCGGAAGCGGCGAAGGCGAAGGCAGCCGCCGTGTGCCCCGACGGAAAGGAGTGGCTGGCAGGCATCGGAACCCGGATCGACTTATGCACAGGTTCGGCCGACGCCTCCGGGCGGCGCCGGCGCCAAAGCGGCTTCAGCAAGGCGTTCACGATCGTCGCGGTCACGGCCACCGAGGCCAAGCCGCGAAGGGCCGCCTCGCGGCCGCGGGGGCCGCCCAGCGCGGCCATCGCGGCGGCAGAGACCAGGGAAAGGCGGGAGTAGTCGGCCGCGCGGGTCAGGCGGGCCATGGCGACGTCGAGCCGCCGCGTGGGCTCCATCACGCTGATCGTATGCGGCGTGGGCGCGCGCCGCTGAGCCGTGGCATCAAAGGGGTACGGTGACCCGCCGGCGGCTGGCCGCGCCTGGCGCGCTCTTGTCGGGGGCCGTGGCCCTCGTGCTGGCGATCTGCCTGGCCATACGAGCGTTCGCCCAGGGAATTCCGGCGTCCCTCTGCCTGATCGGGGCCGTCGCGGCGGCGTGGGCGGGGATCCTCCGGGGCGGCGTCGCAGGGTGATCGGCCTGGGCGGCGAGCGCCTGGTGGACCTGGCGGAGGTCAACGGCAGGGTCTTCGTCAACAACGTCTCGCTGGGGCTGTACGCCACCGCGGTGCAGAAGGACAGC
>JAJTCK010000088.1 GCA_021323175.1 Solirubrobacterales bacterium
AAGCTCTGGACGCAGACGACCCTGGCGCCGGTCGTCAGCTCCCTGCTCTTCATCGTCGTCTTCGGCCTTTCGCTGGGGGGCCGGATAAACGAGGTCCAGGGGTTCGACTACGAGATCTTCATCGTCCCCGGCCTGATCGCGATGGCGATGGCCCAGGCCGCTTACTCCAACAACGCGAGCACCATCTACCAGGGCCGCAGCGACCGCTTCATCGACGACGTGCTCGCGAGCCCGATGCATGCCTGGCAGATGAACATGGGCTTCCTGGTCGGCGGAGCCTTCCGCGCCCTGATCATCGGAGGCGCGCTCGCCGCCCTCGCCGTCCCGATCACCGGCGCCTCGGTCGAGCAGCCGTTCTTCCTGCTGCTCGCCGTGCTCCTGATGGTCGCCGCCTTCGGCTCCCTGGGCACGATCGTCGGCATCTACGCCGAATCCTTCGACCACACCTCCTTCATCAACAACATCGTGATCCTCCCCCTGACCTTTCTGGGAGGTGTCTTCTACTCGGTGGATCGGCTGGGCAGCCCCTGGGAGCAGATCTCTCACGCGAACCCGCTCTTCTACGTGGTGGACGCGGTCCGCTACGGGTTCCTGGGAGTCTCGGACGCCGGCGCCGGAATCTCGTTCGCGGTTCTGGCGGCGATGACGCTGGCGCTCGTAGCCTGGTCGCAATACCTGTTCACCAGCGGGCGGAAGCTGAAGCCGTAGCGCCGCGTCACACTTCGTTTCCCACCCAGCGAGGAGGAAACCGATGGACTTCATGGAGACGATCTCGTCCGCCCGCGACGCAATCACCGTCAAACGCGTCTACGGCGAACCCTACGAGCGCGACGCCGTCACGGTCATCCCCGCAGCCGCGGTCCGGGGCGGCGGCGGAGGAGGAGGCGGTGACCAGCCCGACGGCCAGACCGGCAGCGGCGTCGGGTTCGGCCTGACCGGCCGACCGGTCGGCGCCTACGTGATTCGCGGCGAGCAGGTCAGCTGGGAGCCCGCCGTCGACGTCACCCGCGCCATCCTCGGAGGCCAGATCCTCGCCCTGGTCGCCCTGCTCGTCTTCCGCTCGCTCCGGCGCCGCTAACCCGGGCGACTCCGTGCCCGACTGGCTCCACCTAGAGCGCGACGGCGTTCACCTCGCCTGCCTCGACTACGGCGGCTCCGGCCCGCCCATCCTGATCCTCCCCGGCCTCGCCGCTCACGCGCGTGAATGGGCTGAGACCGCCTCCTGGCTGACCGACCGCGGCCGCGTGCTGGTGCTCGACGCCCGCGGTCAGGGCCACAGTGAGCGCTTTCCCGATGATGTCTCGCCCGAGGCCCACCTCGCCGACACGGCGTTCGTGATCGAGCAGCTGGGGATCGCCCCGGCCACAGTCATCGGCCACTCGATCGGCGGGCAACGGGCGATCATGCTCGCTGGCGGACGACCCGGGCTGGTCCGGGCCCTCGTCGTGGCCGACTCCGGCCCGGGTGACGACGACGACGCCGAGGTGATCGTGAAGGCTGTCCGCGACGATCTCGCCTCCTGGCCGGCTCCGTTCGAGTCGAAGGAGGCGGCGGTTGAGTTCTTCGGCGGTCCCTCGCTGAAGGCTGAGGCCTGGGCCGACGGCCTCGAGGAGCGCGACGGCGGCTGGTGGCCGCGCTGGGACCTCGACCTGATGGACCGCAGCCTGCGCGAGGCCTTCGTCGGCCGCGACTACTGGCGCGAATGGGAGTCGATCCGCTGCCCGGCCCTCGCCATCCGAACTCTGGTCGGCGAGGACGAGCACCGGGAGATGGGCGAGCGCCTCCCCCACGCCCAGCTCGTCCCTCTCGGCCACAGCGACCACGACCTGCACCTGAACCGTCCGGAAGAGTGGCGCCGGGCGCTGACCGAGTTCCTGGACCGGATCTAGCCGCACTCCCTCCGGGGCTGCCAGGCTCGAACTCGCTACGGCCTAGGGAGCACCAGCGAGATTGCGGATGTCTCGCAAGTAGGCTGCGCCCGATGGCTAGTTCTGTGAGCCGACTAAGCCAGGCCTACCCCGCCCGCGTCGAGGTCCGGGGCCGCGACCTGACCTCAGAGCTGATGGGGGAGCTCAGCTTCACCGAGTACTTCTATCTGCTGCTGACTGGGCGGGAGGCCACCGAGGAACAGCGGTTCTTTCTCGATCTGCTGCTGGTGGCGATCGCCGAGCACGGGATGATGCCCACGAACGTAGCGGCTCGGATGACGCTGGCGGCCGAGCCGAGGGCGCTGCAGGGGGCCGTGGCGGCGGGGATCCTGGGGGCTGGGCCGGTGCTGCTCGGGACATCGGAGGCTTGTGCGGAGCTGCTCGCCGAGACCCAGGCGAAGGTCGAGACCGGCGCTTCGCCCGCCGACGCGGCCAAGGAGCGCGTCGCGCAGGCGAACGAGACCAAGGAGCGGCTGCCGGGGTTCGGGCATCCGGTGCACAGGCCGATCGACCCGCGGGCGGAGAGGATCATCCAGCTGGCCGAGGAGCACGGGGTCGCCGGCAAGTATGTCGAGTTGGCGAAGGCGTTCGGCACGGCGGTCAACGAGGGGCGCGAGAGGCCGTTGACGCTCAACATCTCGATGCCGATGGCGGCGGTAATGCTGGACTTGGGGTTCGATGCGGACACGGTTAAGGCGGTGCCGCTGCTGGCGCGGACCGCCGGCCTGCTGGCCCACCTGGCGGAGGAGCGGAAGAACCCGGTCGGTTTCGACATGGCGAAGGCGGCGGAGGACTCGGTCGCCTACGAGCCGCCAGACGGCGCGGCCGGCGGCGACGAGCCAGGATGAGCGAGAACGTCGAGGGCGTTGGATCGGCCCGCGCTAGGCTGCGATCGGTTCATGCAGAAGATCCAGACCCAGGGCGTCCACCACATCACCCTTGTCGGCGCGGACCGGCGGACCTCCATCGACTTCTGGGAAGGCGTGCTGGGGATGCCGTTCGTCTTCGAGCAGCCGAACCTGGACAACGAGAACGAGAGCCACCTGTACTTCGATCCGGGGGACGGGCGGCTGATCACGATCTTCACCAAGGAGGACCGCGACGGCGATCCCGAGCGGACGCCGACCGACCCGGGTTGCATCCATCACCTCGCCTTCAACGTGAGCCAGGCGACCTGGCACCAGGCCGAGGAGCGGCTGAAGGAACGCGGAATCGAGCCCGCGCTGCGCGATCGTGGCTTCATGGACTCGATGTACTTCAACGACCCGCTTGGGTTGCTGATCGAGCTGGCCGCCTACCGCTTCGAGCCCCCCGCCGGCCACACCCACGCCGATGTCCTGCTGGAGGCGCACAAGATCCGCACCCAGCGCGGCGACTACAACATCGACCAGGCCCACCTGGCCGACGCGATCGAGAACCTCGTGACACGCACGCAGGAGACGCTGTCGGAGGACCGGTCACCGAAGGATCCCTACTCGAAGTAGGCCGGTTGTCGCCTCGCTGACACGGGCCGACGATGCACCCGCGCCCCTACGAGGAGACGATCGGACTCCCGAGGTTCAGCAGGGGCAGCAGCCGGCGAGAATAGGCGCGCCGCGGGGGAATTCCGTTCAGATCACACAAACGCCTCAGGCCTGCCCCAGGCGCGCCTCGGGACGCATCTCCTCGCGCACCTCTCCCCCGGCGGCGGCCTCGGCGAGGACGGCGCCGATCACCGGCGCCATCTTCCAGATGTTGTGTCCGCCGGCGATGAGCAGGCCCTCGTGCTCCCAGATCGCGAACGCGTCCTCGTTCCAGGGCAGGGAGGTCGCCCAGCAGTGCAGGACCTCGACGGGCTGGGGGTTCAGGCCGGGCAGGGCCCGCTTCGCGTACTCGATCGTGCGCTCCTCGTGGGCCGCGAATTCCGCCGGATTCACCACGGAGCCGTCCTCGCGCACCTCCATCACCTCCGCCAGGCCAATCGAGTACCGGTCGCAGCCCGGCGCCGGCGCGGCGTACACGCTCTCATCCCCCCACTCGCCCGCGCTGTCGAGCAGGCAGGCGACCCGGTCGGGAGCCTCGCCGGCGACCTCGAACGTCGAGCGGATGTGGCAGGCGAGGTCGATCGGGACATCCAGGCCGGCTCCCCGCGCGAGCTGGGCGGTCCCGCGGCCGGCGCAGACGATCACGCGCGAATACTCAGCGCGATGGCCCGGGACGCGGACCTCGACGGTTTCCGCACCGGTCGGGCGGACCGCGATCACCTCGTCGAACTCGAACGAATCGGCCAGGCGCTTCGAGAGCAGGCGGATGAAGCCCAGCGTGCGGATCGCACCGCCCGCCTCGTCGAAGACGCCGTCCCCGCTGAAGCCCGCCAGCAGCGGATGGCGCTCGGAGATCTCGTCGGGTCCGATGCGCCGGGCGGAGATCCCCTGTTCCTCCAGGGTCGCGAGCCGCCCCAGGGCGGCCTCCCCCAGCGCGAGCACGCCGTCGCGGGAGATCATCTCCTCCCCCAGGCGCTCCTCGAGGCCGCGCCAGAGCTCGCGGCTCTCGGCGGCAAGCCTCACGATTCGCGGATCGTCCGCGGCGTGCCTGAACACTCGCCCCTGCCCGGCTGACTGCCCCTGCCCCGGGCGACCCGACTCGTAGAGCGCCACACTCTCGCCGCGCTCGGCCAGCGCCTCGGCGGTGGCGAGGCCGATGCAGCCGGCGCCGATCACTGCGATGTCGGGGCGAGTCGGCACGGCGGGGAGGCTGGCTTCCGCTGCCGCTAGTGGCTAGTACCGATACTGGTCCGACTTGTAGGGGCCCTCGACCGGCACCCCCAGGTATGAGGCCTGCTCGGGCGTCATCTCGGTCAGCTTCACCCCGAGCGCGCCCAGGTGAAGGCGCGCCACCTTCTCGTCGAGGTGCTTGGGCAGCACGTAGACCCGCTTCTCATAGACCTCGGTGTGCCCGAAGAGCTCGATCTGGGCGATCACCTGGTTAGAGAAGGAGTTGCTCATCACGAAGGAGGGGTGCCCGGTGGCGTTGCCGAGGTTCAGCAGCCGGCCCTCGGAGAGCACCAGGACCGTGTGCCCGTCGGGGAAGACCCACTCGTCGACCTGGGGCTTGAAGGGGCGCTTCTCGGCCTCGGATGCTTCCAGCCCTGCGATGTCGATCTCGTTGTCGAAGTGACCGATGTTGCCGACGATCGCCTGGTGGCGCATCCGGCTCATCTGCTCGGCGGTGATGATGTCCTTGTTGCCGGTGGCGGTGATGAAGATGTCGGCCTCCTCCAGCACGTCCTCGAGCGTGGTCACTTGGTAGCCCTGCATCGCCGCCTGCAGCGCGCAGATCGGGTCGATCTCCGTGACCACGACCCTGGCGCCCTGGCCGCGCAGGGACTCCGCGCAGCCCTTGCCGACGTCCCCGAAGCCGCAGACGACGGCGAGCTTGCCGCCGATCAGGACGTCGGTGGCGCGGTTGATGCCGTCGATCAGGCTGTGGCGGCAGCCGTAGATGTTGTCGAACTTCGACTTGGTGACCGAGTCGTTGACGTTGATCGCGGGGAAGAGCAGCTCGCCGGCAGCGTGCATCTGGTTCAGGCGATTGACGCCGGTGGTCGTCTCCTCGGTGACGCCGCGGACCCCCTCGCCCAGGCCGGTGAAGCGCTCGGGGTCCTCAGCCATGCTGGCGGCGATCAGGGCAAGGATCACCTGCTCCTCGGCCGACTCACCTGAGGCCGGGTCGGGGGCCTTGCTCTCGCGCTCGGCCTGGGCGCCTTTGTGGATCAGCAGGGTAGGGTCACCGCCGTCGTCGAGCAGCATGTTGGGGCCGGTGTGCCCGTTCTCGGCGGCGGGCCAGCGCAGGGTCTGGTCGATCGCCCACCAGAACTCCTCGAGGGACTCGCCCTTCCAGGCGAAGGTGGGGACACCCTTGGGGTCCTCGGGCGTTCCCTCGGGCCCCACGACGACCGCGGCGGCGGCGTGGTCCTGGGTCGAGAAGATGTTGCACGAGGCCCAGCGCAGCTCCGCGCCGAGGCAGACCAGCGTCTCCATCAGCACCGCGGTCTGCACGGTCATGTGGAGAGAGCCGGTGATGCGGGCGCCGGCCAGGGGCTGGGCGCCTCGGTACTGCTCGCGCAGCGCCATCAGGCCGGGCATCTCGTGCTCGGCGAGGGTGATGTCGCGGCGGCCGTACTCGGCCAGACCGAGGTCTGCGACCTTGTGATCGAGCTTGGTCTCGGCGGCGGTTGCGGTGCTTGGCGGCGTCATCTGCGGTTTCGGCTCCCGAATCGTTTCCGTGTCCGACACAGGGTACGAGCCCGGCGGACGATCCGCTCACTCCTCATGCAGCCTTCGTCAGCTCGACGACAGAACCCGAAGCCGCTTCATCTGGACGTCGCCGGCCGACGGCAGCGCCGCAAGTGGTAGCTTCGATGAATGAACGTTCAATCACTTACCGAGGAGGTCGCCCAATGGGTTGGAGCAGAGCAGACATTCCCGACTTGAGCGGCCGCAGCGCCGTCGTCACCGGCGCCAACGGGGGACTCGGTCTCGAGACGGCGCGCGCCCTCGCCGGCGCGGGGGCCGAAGTGGTCATGGCCGCGCGCAACCAGAGCAAGGCAAAGGAGGCCGAGGAGGACATCCGGGCCGGGCAGCCGGACGCAAAGCTCGAGCTGATCCCCCTGGACCTGGCCTCGCAGCGATCTGTCAAAGAAGCCGCTGGACGGATCTTGGAGCTCCACCCGACGCTAGACCTGCTGCTCAACAACGCGGGCGTGATGGGCATCCCCGAGCGCAAGACCGCGGACGGCTACGAGGTGCAGTTCGGCACCAACCACCTGGGCCACTGGACCCTGACCGCACTACTGATGCCGGCGCTCCTGCAAGCGACCGCCGCCCGTATCGTCACCGTGACCAGCACCGCCCACCACATGGGACGCACCGTCGACCCGAAGAACCCGCACCTGCGCGGCAACTACGGGCCCTGGAAGGCCTACGGGCA
>JAJTCK010000089.1 GCA_021323175.1 Solirubrobacterales bacterium
CGTGGGTCAAGAGACTCCGATGACGACGGCCGAGAAGGCGTTCAACCTGGCCGGGGTGATCATCCCGTTCGTCGGTGTGATCGTCGCGGTGGGCTTTCTGTGGAACGAGTTGGTCAGCTGGCGCGACCTCGGGATCATGGCCGTGATGTACGTGGTCACCGCGGGCGGCGTCACGATCGGGTTCCACAGGCTGCTCACCCACCGCTCCTTCGCCACCCCGAAGTGGCTGGAGTACGCCTTCGCCGGCATCGGCTCGATGGCGGTCCAGGGCCCCGTGATCGCCTGGGTGGCCGACCACCGCAAGCACCATGCCCACGCCGACCAGGAGGGAGACCCACACAGCCCGCACACCACCCACGGGGACGGCGCCTCCGGAGTGCTGCGGGGGCTGTACTACGCGCACATCGGATGGCTGTGGGACGACTGGGGCCGCGCCGACTGGAAGAAGTACGCACCGGAGCTGTGCGAGGACCGTGTCTACCTCGCCATGAGCCGCGTCTACGTCCCGTTCGTGATCCTCACATTCGGCCTCCCTGCGCTGCTCGGCTACCTGCTCACCGGCACGGCCGTGGGCGCCCTGACCGGGTTCATCTGGGGCGGTCTGGTCCGGATCTTCTTCGTGCACCACGTCACCTGGTCCATCAATTCGGTCTGCCACTTCATGGGCAAGCGCCGCTTCGAGACCGAGGATCATTCGACGAACGTGTTCTGGCTGGCCCTGCCCTCGCTCGGCGAGGCCTGGCACCACAACCACCACGCCTTTCCCCGCTCCGCGGTCCACGGCCTCGGCCGCTGGGAGCTCGACCCCTCGGCCTGGGTGATCTCGGGCCTGGAGAAGATCGGCCTCGCCCGCAATGTGGTGCGCATCGCACCCGAGCGGCAAGCGGCCCGCCTCGCCGGCGCGGACTCGAAGGCGCCCCGCGTCGCTACGGAGGCGACGGCGCCGACGCCCGCGAGCGCGGGCGCCGACCGCAGCTCCTAAGCAGCGCCGCCCTCCTCGGGCTCGGCCGCCGAGATGAGCGACTCGACCTGGTCGAGACAGCGCTCGACGCCGGCGACCATGTCATCCACCTCGCTCCGCGCGCGATCGGCGGAGGTGGTGATGCTGGTCAGCGACTTGCGGACCTTGTTGACGTTCTTGAGACGAGCTCGGGCGTCCTCGGAAGCTGCCCGGACCCCTGCGGCGTCCACCTGGAGGCCATCTGACTGCGAGGCAAGCACCCTGGCGCGCACGTAGCGGTACACGAGCCGCAGCGCCAGCGGGTCCGGATCGTCGCGGTCGAGGACGACGATCATCTTGTTGCCCTGGTACTCGGTCAGGTCGTCGAGGCCCTTCGGGACCTTCTTCTCACCGGCCACCACGAGCACTCCGTAGTCCGCGTCCCGCTCGCTGATCGCGGCGTTGAGCTCGGTCCACGCCTCGTTCTTCGAAAGCGCCCGGTTCTTGGCCTCGACCACCACGGTCGCGAGCGTGGGCCCGTGGCAGGCCCCCAGCTCAAGGACCGTGTCGCCCTTCTTGCCGCCGGACTCCGACGAGGTATCGCCGACATGGTGGGCGACGTCGTCCTGGCCGGCGGCCAGCATCTCGAGGTGCTCGTGGACGAGCTCCTCGAAGGTGCGTCCCTTCCTGGTGCCCGCCTCCTCGGCCTCGGCGAGGAGCTCGTCGCCCTCGCGACGCTCGGTCAGGCGCGCGATCTCGGTCTTCAGCAGTGCGATCTGCTCGCGCATCTCCTTGGCCTCCCGCGAGTGCATCTCGCGCAGGGACTCGGCCTGGCGCTCCCCGCGCTGCGCCGCCTCGGCCACCTGGCCGGTGATCGAGGCCTTGAAGTCGTGAAGCGGATTGGCCCCTTCCTCGGCGTTGAAGAGCCGCACCAGTTCGGTGCGCTGGTGCTCGTTGGCCCTGATCAGCAGATCCCTGATCTGCTGCTGGACCGAGTCGCTGCGGTCTGCTCCGAAGCTCGTCGCGATTCGCTCTGCCAACTCCTCGTTGCCGGTCTCGAGCAGCGCCGTGAGCTGCTCGGCGAGGCCGCCCATGTGCTGCTGGAACTGGGAGTTCACGAAGTCGACGTTGGCGGCCGTGCCCTCGCTCTCGATCACCCTGGCGCCGATCTCGATCGCGCGCGAGACCGTCTCGACGGGCTCGCGTCCCTCCCCGGCCTGGTCTCGCACGACCCGGGCCGTGCCTCGATCGGCGATCTCCATCCGCTCGATCACGATCCGGTCCTCGACCAGGCGCACGGAGGCGTTCCCCTGGACGTCGGGTTGGAGCGGCAGCTGTGGCTTCTCGGAGGCTTCCATCTGAGCTCACGAAGGTAGTCGCGGGCCGGGACGGAACCTGACACGTCCAGCGCGACGGCGGCGGGGCTGGTTGAACTACGATCCTCCGGCCCGCGACTACCTGGAGGAAGAAGACCTTGGCAGTAGAGATGGCAGACGTATCCAAGCTCGACGTCGCGCCCGGCGAGCTGCCGGAGAAGATGGCCGCATGGGTGATCCGCCAGGAGCGCGAGGGCGAGCCCACGGACGCCTTCCAGGTCGAGGAGATCGACGTCCCCCAGCCCGGCGCCTTCGAGGTCATCGTCCGCGTGATGGCCGCCGGCGTCAACTTCAACAACGTCTGGGCGGCCCTCGGGAAGCCCGTTTCGGTCTTCGGCTACGGGGACCATCCCGAGTACGGACACCACATCGGCGGCTCGGACGCCTCGGGGATCGTCTGGAAGGTCGGTGACGGCGTCACCAAGTGGAAGCCGGGCGACGAGGTCGTGATCCACTGCAACCAGGCTTCCTATGAGGACGTGGAGGTCCACGGCCTCGACCCCCTGGCGGCGCCCAGTCAGCAGATTTGGGGCTACGAGACGACCTGGGGATCGTTCGCCCAGTTCACGAAGGTCCAGGCGCAGCAGCTGCTCCCCAAGCCCAAGAACTTGAGCTGGTCGGAGTCGAGCGCCTACGGGCTGACCTACTTCACCGCCTATCGGATGCTGATGGACCAGTGCAAGCTCCAAGCGGGGCACAACGTCCTGATCTGGGGCGCCGCGGGCGGACTGGGCGTCTTCGCGACGCAGCTGTGTGCGGCGGCGGGTGCCAACGCCGCGGGGGTCGTCAGCTCGGCCCGAAAGGGTGATCTGGTCAAGAAGCTCGGCGCCGTCGACTACGTCGACCGCAACGAGTTCGCGGGGATGATGCGAAAGGGCGGAGAGACTCCGGACGAGGAGAAGGCGCGCTTCAAGGAGTCACGAGGGTTCGCCAAAAGAGTCAAGGAGATCCTCGGCGACGCCCCCGACATCGTCTTCGAACACGTCGGGCAGGCAACCTTTCCCACCTCCGTGTACGTCGTGAAGCCATTCGGCAAGGTCGTCATCTGCGGCGCCACCTCCGGCTACACGCTCGACTTCGACGTCCGGTACCTGTGGATGCGCCAGAAACAGATACTCGGCTCTCATTTCGCAAACGCGTACGAGTGCATGCGCGCCAACCAGCTGATGGCCGAGGGAAAGATCCAGCCGGTGCTGTGGAAGGTGATGGGCTTCGACGGGGTCGCCGAGGCCCACCAGTTGCTCCACGAGAACAAGCACCTAGGAAAGATCTCGATCCTGGTCGGCGCAACCAGCGAGGAGGAAGGCAAGGAGGAGGACGGCCCGGGTGCGATCCGCGCAGAGGTTGGGGCGTAGATGGACGTCTGTTACATCGACTGGCGGATTCATCCCTTCAGGGCGGACCGCTGGTACGAGGCATGGGAACCGGGCGCAGCCCGCGCGATGTCGTTCGGCGCGAAGTCCTGGTCGCTCACCCGCTCGATCGAGGATCCACTGCTCTTCCGGCAGGCATCGGTGTGGGAGGACCGCGCCGACTTCGAGCGCTACTGGTACTCGGACGAGGTCGCCGCCATCCGCGAGCAGGCGATGAACTACTACAACAAGCCCCTGCTGCCGGTCTGGCACTCCCTGATCGCCGGCCAGTAGCCCTCTACAGCTACTTGGGCGGGTTCCGGGTGTTCGTGATCCGATGATGCGAATGCGCCCACCGATACCGCGTCTCGCGATGGCGGCGCTGTTCGTCATGGCGGCGGCCGGCGTGCTCTGCCCTCCTGCCGCTTCGGCGAAGGTGTCCGTCTCGTTCGACAAGCGCCTGCTGACGATCCAGGGCGGCGACGGCAGGGAGCGGGTGCGCGTCGCCTGTGACTCGGATGCGCATGTCCGTGTCAACGGCAAGCTGGTGGACCGGGAGCAGGTCGCCTGCTCGAAGGTCGTCGAGGTCAACGCGGAGGTCGGTGGCGGCAACGACGTCGTGGACTTCACCGGCGTCGGCACGGACTTCGGCGCCGCCCGCTTCAGCGGGTTCGGGACGGGCACCGGCGTCTTCGCCCGGCTGGGCGAGGGGGACGACCGCTACATCGCGAGCAAGCTCGCCTTCAACCTCGTCTTCGGCGAACAGGGCGACGACCGGGCCGGCGGCGGGGACCGGAAGGACATCCTGATCGGCGGGGCCGGCGGCGACGTCCTGAACGCCGGTGCCGGGCGAGACGTGCTGCGAGGCAAGGCGGGGCACGACAGGCTCTCGGGCGGAGTGGGCGCCGACACCATCGTGGGCAACGCGGGGAACGACCTGCTGGTGGGGGGCGCCGGAGCCGACCTACTTGGCGGCGGCACCGGCCGTGACCGCCTACGCGGCGGCACTGGGAGGGACGTCCTGCTGGGGGGTGCGGGCGGAGACCGCCTGCGCGGCGGTCCCGGCAAGGACCGCCAGAAGCAGGACCCCCGCTAGCCGGGACCGTCCCTGCGTTCCTCCGCGTCCTCGGCCGACCCGTCGAGGTCTCCCGGCGTCCCCTGAGTGTCGTCGTCCGTCTCCGTGGAGCGAAGCGAATCGCCCTCGCCGTAATCGAGGTGCGGGAGCTCAGCCTCAGGCTCGGGCGCGTCCCTCACCGGATCAACGCGACGGCCGTCCTCGTGCGTCGCGGTCTCCCGCAGTCGCTCCTCGGCCTGCTCGAAGCCCTCGGCCTCGCCGCCCCCGTGCTCGTAGGACGCTCGCTGGGCCTCGTCCATGTCCTCCATGCCGCTACGTCCCCCGATTCGGCCGGCCTCGCGCGCCGCCTCGGCCTCCTGCTCGCGGACGATCAGCTCGTCCGGGTCAGGGGCGTCGCCGAGCTCGGGCAGGTTCTCCTCGTGCTCGCGCCCGTCGTCCAGAGCCTCGTTCCGCTCGCTCATGTCAGCCGCCCTCCTTGTCGCCCTTGACCGGGTTGAGCTTCTCCTTGTCACTGGGCGGATGGGGCTCGCTGGTGGAAGGAGGCGCGGGAGCGGGAGCCGCGCCCCTGGGATCCTCGCGCTTTTCGTATGGATCGGGCCACTCCGTCTCGTCCGGCTCGCCGACCGGGTTGTTGAGGACGTGATGCGGCTCGTCGTCCTCGGAGATGTTCCCGGGGTTGGCCTCGGGCCTGCGCGAATGCTCGCGCTCGAGCTCGGTGCGATCGAGCTTCTCGTCGTCGGCCATCTCACCGGCGGTTACCCGGCGAGGGGCGGCGAAAACCTAATGCTGTTCCAGCGGGGCCATGGTGAGTCCGGCCGAGCTGAGCTGCTCCCAGTAGAGCTCGGCGGTCTCCTTGGGGCCCGTCCAGACGGCGGCTCGGCCGGAGCTGTGGATGCGATCGGCGATCGCGTAGCCCTGGTCGAGGTTGACCCCGGGGATCACCCTCGCGAGGGTCTGCGCGACGTGGTCGAAGGTGTTGTGGTCGTCGTTCAGCACGATGACCATCCAGTTTCCGCCCAGACCCGACTCGGGACCGGCTCCGCGCGGCCTCTCGATCGTCGTGGTACCCACGACGCTCACGGTACAGCGGATCAGCGCCCGGATCGGGACCTCCGTTGCGGCGTCAGGACCGCGTTTGGCGCGTGGCTAGAACGGGTTCGGAACCCGGACCGAGACGTTGTCGAAGACGCCGACGACGCCGCTTCCCGCGCCCGTTCCCTTGACGCCTGTGGTGACCACCGTCCGCCGGCCGTCGGGCTGGCTGTTTCCCGTGTCGGTCACCGAGAGGACGAGCTTGCCGTTGACCCTGACGCTCAGCTTCGTGTCGGCCCCGCCGAAGTCAAAGGCCCGCAGTGCCAGGTTGTTGGTCTTCAGCCCCGGCCGGATGAACTTGCCCCTCCCGGAGCGGAACAGGACGGAGCCCTGCCCCGCGCCCTTGGGGTCGCGGAAGAGTTGCCAGCGGCGCGCGTAGGGGCGAACCCGAAGCTCGTAGCCAGCGTTTTCGCTCTGGCGGGCCCCGACTCCCACGAAGGCCTTCTTGCGCCGGCTGGCGGGCGTGGCGCCGCTGATCGACGCGGTCGCCAGGATCTCGGCGTCGGCCTTGACGTCGCTCGAGTCGGCCACGACCGAGCTGCGAAGCACGCAATGGGTCGTTTTGCCCCCGACGCCGATCTGCATCGCCTTGCGCTGACGCCAGGACCTGTCGCACTTCGCACCCTGGACCTTCTGGAAGGCGAGCACGTCACCCTGGCTGGAGAATGCGTAGAACGCGACCGTGACGGGGCCCGCGTGGGCCACGGCGACGAGCGCCGCGAGCGAGGCGCCGATGGCGAGCAGAGCTGTGAGCTTCTTGCGCATTCGTGCGTGCACGGGCCAGTTCGACCCCGCGTGAGGGTAGCCCGGGCCACCCCACCGGACTGCAATAACACCCCTCACCAGTATTCGATGCGGTCGTGGCGGGACCGGCGGGCCCCAGCCGGAATACCATTCGCAAGCATGAGT
>JAJTCK010000025.1 GCA_021323175.1 Solirubrobacterales bacterium
TTAGACCCGCAGACGAACGCCGTCGTGCCGGGCTTCACCATCCCGGCGATCATCTCGCTGTCGATGCGGCCGGTGTGCCCACTCCAGTCCTCGGGCGGCTCGCGCGTGAAGGTCAGCTCCGCGTCGCCGCCAAGCTCATCCGCGTAGATCACGTCATCGCCCGTGCGAGCCGAATAGAGCAGCCGCATGGGCACATCCGGGGCGGTGCGGCGGCGGTGGCGAAGCATCGCCATCAGGGGGGCGACCCCGGAGCCGCCGCCGACCAGCAGCGCGGGAGCCTCGCCGCGCCAGACGAAGTACGACGCGAAGGGGCCGCGGACCTCGACCTGGTCGCCCTGCTGCAGCACGTCGTGGAAGTAGGTCGATACCTCCCCGTCGTCCAGCCGGTCGATCGTCAGCTCGATCTCGCCCTCGTCAAGGGGCGAGGAGGCGACCGAATAGGAGCGCTGGGCCCGGTAGCCGTCCGGAGCCGTCAGTCGCACGTCGTAGTGCTGGCCCGGCATGTGCGGCATCCACATGGGCAGGTCGAGCCGGAACGACTTGACCATCGGCGTCTCGGGCCTGACCGAGGCGACCGTGGCGATCTGCCAACGACCGGGCGCCCTCTGGACCGCGGCCGGCAGCCCGTAGCTCTGCACGCTCAGTCCGTCCAATACCGCTCCTCCTTCCAGGGGTCCCCGCGGTTGTGGTACCCGTTGGCCTCCCAAAATCCCGGCTCGTCGTGGTCCATCACCCGCAGGCCGGCGATCCACTTCGCGCTCTTCCAGAAATAGAGATGGGGGACGAGAAGCCGCGCCGGGCCTCCGTGCTGCCGCGGGAGCGGCTCCCCCTCGTGCTCGGTCACCACCCAGGCCTTCCCGTCGCTCAGATCCTCGACCGCCAGGTTGGTCGTGTAGCCGCCGTACGAGAACGCCATCGCGTGGGGGCCCAGCGGCTCGACGGCCTCCAGCAGGGTGTCCACCGATACGCCCCTGAAGCTCGTTCCCAGCTTCGACCACTTCGTCACGCAGTGGATGTCGCACGGCACCTCCTCGAACTCCAGCGCGTTGAACTCGCTCCAGGACCACTCCGCCTCCTCGGCGACCATCCCGTCGACCCGCAGGCTCCAGTCGCCGCCTTCGGGGTCGATGTCCGGCGTCGGCCCGGCCGTCAGGACCGGAAACCCCTCCTCGACGTACTGCCCCGGGGGCACGCGCTCGGCCAGATCGGCGGGCTGGCGCCGCCGCCCTTCGAATCCACGGGAGACGAAGTCCTCGATGGGGACAGCGTATGCGACGAGAGGCTGACCGCTACAGCCGCTTCGGCTGCCAGAAGGCGATCTCGCCGCCCCCAGCGTCCGCGACCACGCCGCGCCACCCCACCGGCCCCTCTCGCGGCTCCAGCAGCACCGAGGCCCCGAGCGCCTCCGCGCGAGCGGTCGCCCGAACCGCGTCCTCCACCTGCACGTACGGGAGCCAGAGGGGCCGGCCGGCGCGGCACTCGACGATGCCGCCGCCGACCCCCTCGGTTCCCGTCTCGAGGGCGTTGTAGGTGCCCGACGGGACGTCGATGAGCTCGGGGCGCCATCCGCACAGGCCCGCGTAGAACTCGGCTGCTCGCGCGAGGTCGCTGGTGTGCAACTCGAGGTGGACGACGGGGTTGCGAGGCGGCTTCATCGTGTGCCCTTTCGACTGCCGGTTCGACCCCAATTCATCGGTCGGGCGTATGGCGCCACGGGCGCTCTGCGGCTAGGCTGCGAGAAATGGGGACCTCGCAGATCGATACCGGACGGCGGGAGCAGGAGCTGCTGGGCGCTGCCCGCCAGGGCGACGAGGGTGCTTATGCGCGCCTCGTGGAGCCGTATCGCGGCGAGCTCCACGCGCACTGCTACCGGATGCTCGGATCCGTCCACGACGCCGAGGACGCCCTGCAGGACGCGATGCTGCGGGCGTGGAAGGGGCTGCCGAGGTTCGAGGGCCGCAGCTCGTTCCGGTCGTGGCTGTACCGGATCGCGACCAACTCAAGCCTGGATGTGATCGGGCGCCGGCCCAAGCGTGTCCTGCCCGTGGACTACGCGCCGGCTGCCGACCCGCACGAGGGACCGGGAGAGCCGGTGCTCGAGTCGGTCTGGATCGAGCCGTACGCCGACCAGGGGATGGAGATCGAGGACGGCCTGGCCGGGCCCGAGGCTCGCTACGAGCAGCGCGAGGGCGTCGAGCTGGCATTCGTCGCCGCCCTGCAGCACCTGCCCGCAAACCAGCGCGCCGTCCTGATCCTGCGCGAGGTGCTGGGCTTCTCCGCCGCCGAGACGGCCGACTCACTGGAGACGACGACGGCGTCTGTCAACAGCGCGCTGCAGCGCGCCAGGAAGGCCGTCGAAGACAAGCTGCCCGAGCAGAGCCAGCAGCAGACGCTGCGCTCGCTCGGTGACGACCGCGTGCGCGAGCTGGTCGAGTCCTACATGGAGGCCTGGGAGCGCTGTGACGTGGACAAGGTCGTCTCGATGCTCGCCGAGGACGCCGCCTTCACGATGCCTCCACTGGGCACCTGGTTCGGCGGCCGGGATGAGATCGAGGCCTTCCTGCGGCTCTCGCCCATGTCAGGCGACTGGGAGTGGAAGCCGCTGCGGGCCCGTGCCAACGGCCAGGAGGCGCTGGCGTTCTACGCGTGGACCCCCGGCGATGACGCCTACACCCGGTTCGCCCTGAACGTCCTCACCTTCCGTGGCGAGCAGATCGCCGAAGTGGACGCCTTCATCGCCAGGACCCCGGAGACGCCGGACCGCGAGACGGTCCTGCGGATGCCCGAGCAGCCGGTGGACGAGCTGGCGATGGACGCGGCGTTCGAGCGCCTGGGGCTGCCCGAGCGCCTGACTCGCGAAGGCGCGCCCGCCTAGTCGCGCGGCGCGGGTCCGAGAGCTAGGCGGCCTCGGAGAGGCCGAGCTCGGCCTGGGCACCCTCGGTGTCGCGCTCCAGCTCGCCGACCTCGCTCATGTCCGGGGAGCGGAGCACGAACAAGGCGACGACGATCCCGATCCCGATCAGCCCCGCACCGATCAGGTAGGCGAGGTGATAGCCGCCGTTCAGGGCGGAAGCGGCGGACTCGCCGCTCTCAGTCAGGCTCTCGGTCCGGTCAGTGGCGAGTGTCGCCAGCACGGCCAGCCCGATCGCGCCGCCTACCTGGACGCTGGTGTTGACGAGGCCCGATGCCAGCCCCGAGTCCTCCATCTCGACACCAGACATCGCCAGCGTCATCAGGGCCGGGAAGGCCAGGCCGGCGCCGATGCCCATCAGCGTCATCGGCGCGAGCAGGTCGGCGGCGAAGGACGCGTCGACCGGGGTGCGCGCCATCAGCAGCAGCGCCGCCGCCAGCGCGCCCAGGGCGGGGATCAGCACGGCCTTGGGACCGAACCGCATGTTGACCCGGTCCGAGACCTTGAGCGACATCGTGCCCATCGCGATGGTCGCGGGCAGGAAGGCGAGGCCGACCTCGAGCGGGTCGTAACCGAGCACCCGCTGCATGTACAGAGCGCCCATGAAGAACAGACCGAACATCCCGGCGACGACCAGGGCCTGGACGACGTTGGCGCCGGACACGTTCGCCGAGCGGAACAGGCGCAGCGGCATCAGGGGGTTGGGGATGCGCGCTTGGCGCAGGACGAAGGCGGCGATCAAGGCGAGCGAGATGCCGCCCAGGATCAGGGTCTGCGCAGCGAACCAGCCCTCCTCGGCGATCTGCAGGATGTTGTAGACGCCGAGCATCAGGCCCGCCGTGAGCAGAATCGCGCCGGGGATGTCCGCGCCCTGGCTGAGGCCGATGCCCTCGTAGGCCGGAACGGTGCGCCTCGCCAGGATCGCTGTCGCGATCCCGATCGGGACGTTGATGAAGAAGATCCAGTGCCAGCTGATTGCCTCGGTCAAGGCACCGCCGGCGAGCAGCCCGATGGAGCCTCCCGCCGAGGCGACGAAGCCGAAGACCCCGATGGCCTTGGCCTGCTCGGCCGGCTGGGGGAACATCCGGACGATCATCGCCAGCACGACGGCCGAGGTCAGCGCTCCGCCCGCGCCTTGCACGAAGCGGGCGCCGATCAGCATCCCCTGCGACTGGGCCACAGCGCACACCAGTGACGCCGCCGTGAACACGGCGAGCCCGATCAGGAAGATTCGCAGCTGGCCGATCAGGTCACCCAGCCTCCCAGCGAGCAGGAGGAGCCCGCCGAACGGGATCATGTACGCGTTCACGACCCAGGCCAGGTCGCTCTGGGAGAAACCCAGGTCGTCCTGGATCGAGGGGAGGGCGACGTTCACGATCGTGGCGTCGATCACGATCATCAGCACGCCCGTGCAGAGCACGTAGAGGGCGAGCCAGCGGTTCTTGTCGGTGTTCGTCTCGGCGGTCATCTCCGGAGGTTCCTCCGTCTTCCTGCGGCGGGTCAGTTAAGCGGACTACGAAAGAGACTTCCGTGACGCACCTAACTCATCGGTCCGGGGGCACGGCTGGGACAGCCCCGCCGGCCGACGGGGACTGCGGCTCTACCATGGCCTGCGTGCGCATCGACGAGATCCTGAAGCGGGCCGAGCCGAGCTTCTCGGTCGAGTTCTTCCCCCCCAAGACCGAGGAGGGGCGCACCCAGCTGTTCGAGACCGTCGAGGTGTTGAGCAAGCTCGACCCCGCCTTCTTCTCGGTCACCTACGGGGCCGGGGGCTCGACCGCCGACCGGCAGACGACGCTCGAGATCACCTGCGCGATCCGCGACGAGCACGGGGTCGAGGCGATGGCGCACCTGAACTGCGTGGGCGAGACCGCCGAGGGCCTGCGCTCGGTCGTGGACGGGATCGCGGAGGCCGGGATCGAGAACATCCTGGCGCTGCGCGGAGATCCGCCCCGCGGGAGCACCGACTTCGTCCAGCCCGACGGCGGGCTCGGCAGCGCCGCCGAGCTGGCCGCGATGATCGCCGGCACCCACCCGGAGATGGCGATCGGGGGGGCCTGCTTCCCCGAGGTGCATCCCGAGGCGGCGAGCCCCGAGGATGACCTGGCCTACCTGAAGACGAAGGTGGACGCGGGCGCGAGCTTCCTCGTCACCCAGCTCTTCTTCGACAACCGCGCCTACTTCCGCTTCGTCGAGGCCGCGCGCTCGGCCGGGATCGACGTGCCGATCATCCCCGGGGTCATCCCCATCGTCAGCTACGACCAGGTCAAACGCACCTGCGCGCTGTGCGACGCGAGCATTCCTGAAGGCCTTGCCGCCTCGCTCGAGGACCTGGGTGGCGACGAGCGCGCGGAGTACGAGTTCGGCATCAGCTATGGGGCCGCGCAGTGCGCCGGCCTGCTCGCCGCAGGTGCGCCGGGCATCCACTTCTACGCGCTCAACCGATGGCCGGCGACCCGCGCCATCCTGGGCGCGCTGCGCGCAGAGCGGCCCTGGGAGCGCGCTCCGTGGCCCGACGAGCCCGCAGCGACGGGCGCCATGGGGCGGGCCACCTAGACTCCCGGCCGTGCCGGAGTTCCAGCACCAGGGGAGGCGCATCTCCTATGAGGAGACGGGCGAGGGCGATCGCCTGCTCGTCCTCGTGCACGGCGTGCTGGTCAACAAGCACATGTTCGACCGGCTGGGGTCCGTCATGGCGGCGCACGGCAACCGGGTCGTCACCGTCGATCTGCTCGGCCACGGTGAGTCGGATCGCCCCCCCGAGATGGTCAACTACTCGATGACCTTCTTCGCCGAGCAGGTGATCGCGTTGTTGGACCACCTGGAGGCGTCGGAGGCCGTGGTCGGCGGCACCTCACTCGGCGCGAACACCGCGCTGACGGTCGCGCGCATGGCACCGGAGCGGGTGCGGGGGATGATGATCGAGATGCCGGTGCTGGACAGCGCCCTGCTCGGCGTCACCGTGATCTTCACCCCGCTCCTGCTCGCGCTGCGCTTCGGCGAGCCGGTCATGAAGGTGACTGCGTCCCTGGCGCGCCGGGTGCCGCGCACCCACCCTCTGGTCGACCTGTGGCTGGACCTCGCGCGCTCGGACCCCCGTCCCGCCGCGGCGGTCCTGGAGGGCCTCTTCCTGGGCCCCGGGGCACCGCACCACGACGAGCGGGTGAAGCTCCGGCAGCCGACGCTGGTGATCGGCCACCGCGCGGACCCGCTTCACCCCTTCTCGGACTCGGGGATGCTGGTCGAGGAGCTGCCGAACGCGCGCATGATCGAGGCGAACTCGATCCTCGAATGGCGGATCTCGCCGGGGCGCCTCGACCGTGAGCTGGCGATCTTCCTGGAGGAGGTCTGGGCCGAGGCGCCCGCCGCGATGCCCGCTGAGGAGGGCTTGAGCACGCTTCGCTAGATTCACGCGTCGTCATGGCGAGCAACCGCGAAGAGAGGGAACGCCTGCGCCGGGAGCGCCTGGCCCAGCGCCAAAGCCAGAGCTCGGGGGAGCGGCGCCGGATGATCCTCGGCTACGTGGTCGCGGGCCTGCTGGCCGCAGCCGTCGTGGTCGGCCTGGTCGTGGTCTTCACGTCCGGAGGCGACGACTCGGGAGTCCAGGTGAGCGGCGACTGCGAGAACGCCAGCATCGCCACCGACTTCGGCAATTTCCAGGAGACCTATGAGTGCGACAACCGGGAGGGCACCGAGCCGCCCGAGCTCCAGTTCGGCGACCTGGAGGAGTCCGCGCGGGAAGCCGGGTGCGAGCTGATGCTGGACCTGCCCGACGAGGGCAACAACCACTTCACCGACGAGAACAAGGGCACTTACGAGAGCAACCCGCCGACCTCGGGCGACCACTACGGGGTCCCCGACGAGACGGGCAGTGGCGCACTGGCCGACGGGGCCTACCGCTCGGAGATCCCGGAGTCCCGCCTGGTCCACTCGATGGAGCACGGCCGCGTACAGATCCGCTACTCCCCCGAGCTGCCCGAGGAGCAGCAGCTCGCGCTGAAGGGCGTATTCGACGAGGACCCCGGCGGCATCATCCTGCTGCCGGATCCCGACCTGCCCTATGACGTCGCCGTGAGCGCATGGAACAACGCGATCGGCTGCGAGACCTACGACCCGCTGGTCTTGGACGTGGTCAGGAACTTCCGAGACACCTACCGGGGCAACGGCCCGGAGAACGTTCCCTTCCTCTAGCTCTCCTCGGGTAACGGCCCGAAGGCCGAGATCGCGCATCGGCTCATGCATCGCGGCGTTCATCCCGGGAAACGGGCGCGAAGAACAGAAACAGAGGGGGTGATTCGGTGTTCCGGCAGAGGCATGCGGCGAAAGGTCATAACCGCCTCCGCGCTTGCGATAGGCGCGCTCTGCGCCTGGGTGGCCGCCCCGGCGCTGTCGCTTCACCCCTATCAGCCGGCCGCGATCGACTTCGAGGCCCCGCTGCCCCAGCCTGAGCGCGCAGTCCCTACGGCTCTCGCCTCGGGCCACGAGGAGGCCGAGCACGAGCACCCGGCGGCGCGCTGGATCACGCCGCCCGTCTCGGCGCCGCACCGGTTCGACCTCGTCGGGGTGGCGGGCGAACTGCGCGAGCTCGAGATCCGGGTTCGCGACGATGGCGGGTCATGGACTGAGTGGGTGACGCAGGTCGACGCGACCCCGATCTGGGTGGACGGAGCCGACGAGGTCCAGGTCCGCGCGCCGTTCCGACCCCGGGGGACCCTGCACTTCGTGAACGTCTCAGGCGAGGACCGTGGCACCGTCGCAGACCTCCTGAACGACGCCCGGGCGGGCGTCAACTCAGCGTTCGTCGCCGTTGCGAACAGATTCGTCGCCGAGGCCGAGGCGCCCAAGCCGAAGCTGGTCACGCGCGGCAAGTGGGGCGCGAACGACGACCGGGGAGGTTGCCGCCCCCGCGGTCCCGCCGAGTACGGGACCGTCAGGAGCGCCGTCATCCACCACACGGTGAACGCCAACGACTACAGCAAATCCGAGGCGGCGGGAATCGTGCTCGGCATCTGCCGGTTCCACGTCAACGGCAACGGCTGGAACGACATCGGCTACCAGGCGCTGGTCGATCGCTTCGGACGCGTCTACAAGGGGCGGGCGGGCGGCATGCCCGCCGCCGTCGTCGGCGCCCAAGCGCAGGGATTCAACGACCAGACCACGGCGATCGCCTCAATCGGCACCAATTCTTCGGTCAAGCTGAGCAGGAAGGCCCGCGTCGCGACCGGCAAGTACGTCGCCTGGAAGCTCGGGGTCCACGGCATTGACCCCGCGAGCACGACACAACTCGTCTCGGGGGGCGGCAGCCTGAACCGGCACCCGAAGAACGCGGTGATCACGGTGCCACGCGTGATCGGCCACCGCGACCTCGGCCTCACTGAGTGCCCCGGCGACAGGCTCTACGCCCAGGTCAGGTCCATCCGCAAGGCGGTGAAGAAGCGAGCGCGTCGCTTCACGCCTCGCGCGCGCGAGCCCGGCGCTGAGGCCGCCGACTATCCTGGCGCGCGGTAGGCCGGGAAGAATCCATCGGGGGCCGTGGGCCGTCCGGCGGACAGCTCTTCGTATGCCGCGCCGTCGCACACGATCTCGTGGGTGACGAAGCTCTCCGCCGCGTTCGCGAACCCGCGCTTGAACGCGTCCAGGGAATCCCCTTCCTCGACGCCGCCGCCCAGGTGGAGGCGCAGGCCCAGCTCTCCCGCCAGGGAGGTCATCGCGGCGAACAGGTTTTTCATCGGGGAATCGGCGAGGGCGGCGTCGCGGGTTCCCCCCAGGAAGTAGTGGAGGTGATGGTCGCTGGCCACCACGATCGCGCCGGCGCCGGGCTCCTCGCCCTCCAGACCGGCGAGCAGCAGCCATGCGGTCGGTGAAGTCAGCAGGCTCGCGAAATACGAGCTGTCGTACAGATAGCGCCCGGACGCTCCGGTGCGCGCCATCGTCTCGCCGTATGCCAGCTCGAAAGCACGGACGTCCTCGGGCTCGGCCTGCGGCCCAGGCTCGGCGCCGACCCGCCACCCGCGGCGCTCGTTGCGACGGATCTGCTCCCGAAGCCGCTTCCTGACGCCGCTCTCGAGCCGGGGGTCAGCGATGTGGACCTGCGCGCGCTCGGTCCCGCCGGCGAAACACGTGCCGCCGCCGATCCGGTCGCGGACGAAGAGGCTGACCAGGCCCGTCGCCGACCAGTTCACGTCGGTCGGCTCAGGCGGCGCGGGGGGAACGACGGACGCTCCCGGATAGCCGTAGGGCGAGATCGCGTCGAGGCGGTCGGATCCCTCGATCGGGCGCACGATCACGGGTAGCAGGAGGGGCGGGACGGCGCCGTGGACCGCGAGCGTGTGCGTGACTCCCTCCGCTTCCAGGAACTCGGGCGTGCGGAAGAACTCGGCCGGATCGGAAGCCGAGCGTCCCCCATCGGCGTTCAGATCGGCCCGCAGGCTCACCTGTCTCCCCGGCGACGGGGAGGAAACCCGGCGCTACGCCTCATCCGGCGGGTCCGGCTGGTCCTCTGGGAAACCGCCCCACAGCTCGACGTCGATCAGCTCGTCCCCATGCCGGACGTGGCGCCGGAGCACGCCCTCCTGCTGCCAGCCGTTGTAGATCACGGCCTTCTTGGCCGCCTCGTTGGTCGCGGGGATGCGGCCATAGACCTTGTGCGCACCGAACTCCTCGTATGCCTTCCTGTTGGTCAGGCGCTCCGCCTCGCGGCCAACGCCCTTGCCGGCAACCCGCTCGTCGGCGACGATCGCGCCCAGCTCGGGCGCCGTCTGGCGTCCCAGGCCGTACAGGGCGGTGTAGCCGACCGCCTCGTCGATCCCGTCGAACTCGACTGCCCACTTTCGGTCGTCGCCCGAGGTGTCCATCGCGCGCTCCACCCAGACGCGAGCGTCCTTCTCGCTGAATTCGTCGCGGTGCTCCAGGAGGTTGGCGATGGCGGTTGGGCTGTTGAACCAGCGGTGGACGGCGTTCGCGTCCTCGGGCCTGAACTCGCGCAATGAGACTCCTCGGGCCATCGGCGGCAGCCTAGATCACAGTCCGGGAGCGGCGGACTACCGGCGGGTCGTCTCGCTCTCTTCGGCCTCGCGCTCGGCGGCGCGGCGCAGCGGGGAGTCCTCTTTTGACCCCGCGAACGCGTCCGGCGCCGACATGCCCGTCCCCCGCATCAGGACGAGCGGAGTGACGGCGATGATCTTCAGGTCAAGCCCCAGGGAGCGGTTCTCGACGTACCAGAGGTCCTGCTCGAAGCGCTCCTCCCATGGGATCCCGGCGCGCCCGTGCGTCTGCGACCAGCCCGTGACGCCCGGCTTCAGCTCGAGGCGGCGGCGTTGGCGCGCCGTGTAGAGCTCCACCTGGGCCGGCAGGGTCGCCCGCGGCCCCACGATCGCCATTTCGCCGCGGAGCACGTTAACGAGATTCGGCACCTCGTCGAGCGCGAAGCGGCGCAGGACACGGCCCGCCCGGGTCACACGCGGATCGTCCCTGACGATCGCCGTACCCACCCCCATGGGATCGGAGCCCTCGACCATCGTGCGCAGCTTCCACAACTCGAACTCCTGGCCCCCGCGGCCGACCCGTCGCTGCCTGTAGACCACGGGGCCCTTGGACGTCAGCTTGATCGCGGCCGCGGCCAGAGCGAGCAGCGGTGAGGCGAGCGCCAGGCCGACCGCCGCCAGCACCACGTCCGCGGCGCGCGGCAGGCCGCGACGCGAGGCGGGATCGCGGACTCCGCGGTTCCCGGGTGCCTCTTCCTCCGCTTGGGCGCTCACCGGGTTCCCTCGACCTTCTCCCAGCCGATCGGCACCGCCCGCGCGCGAAGGCGATCGAACAGCCCGACTGCGATCGAGGCGGTCACGGTCACGTAGTAGTAGGCGATTCGGAGCGGCAGGAACGGGATGTAGCGACCGAGCGCGGCGGCCGCGAGCAGGGCGAGTTGCAGGGCCATGGTGACGACGTACAGAGTCCCCTGCCCGACCAGCGCGGCGTTCGTGGCGAGGGCGATCAGGTGGAGCCAGGGGGTCAGGTAGCGCCCCAGGCGGTGCGAGTAGATCTCCCACGCGTAGGCGGGGCTGTATCCGCGGGGGCTCAGCATCCTCCAGCGGAGCATCACGTCCCAGAGCCCCCACATCATCCGCCGCTTGCGCTTGAACTCCCCCTCGACGCTCGGCGCCATCCGCTCTTCGGCGAGCGCCGCGGGCTCGTAGACGGCGCGCCAGCCGCGCTTGGCCAGCTCGAACGGGAAGCCGATGTCCTGGCCGCGGCTCGGGTGCAGCTCGACGTAGGCCTCGCGCCGCACCGCGTAGATGCCACCGTTCCCCGCCGTGATCCCCGCCAGCCGGGACTCCATCGCACGCACCGCCATCTCGTAGCGCCAGTAAAGGCCCTCCTGGTTGCCCTCCTCGCCGCCGCTGAAGCGGACCTGCCCGCAGACGTATCCGATGCGCTCGCCGGCGAGGCGGGCCACCAGGCGGCGCAGCGCGTCGGGACGCCAGAAGCTGTTGGCGTCCGAGAACGCGACGACCTCGGAATCGGTTCGCCTGACCGCCTCGTTCAGGGCCGCCACCTTGCCCCCGCGCTGAAGGTCGAGGACCGCATCGGCGCCCGCCGCGCGGGCCAGCTCGACCGTGCGGTCGCCCGACCCGTCAGAGGCGATTACGACCCTGAGGCGGTCGCGCGGATAGTCCAGCGCCAGCGCATCGGCGAGCTTGCGCTCGATCACGTCCTGCTCGTCGTGGGCGGCCACGATCAGGGCGACGCTCGGCAGCCTGTCCGGGTCGGCCATCTGAGGCGGCTCGTCCGAGCCGAATAGACGGGCCGCGAGAGCGAGCAGCAGCGCGTATCCGACGTGCGCGTAGACGATCAGGCCGACTGCCACCCAGAAGAGAACCTCCACGGCCGTCACCTCGTGAGCCTCTCGTACAGGGCCATCGTTTCCCGTCCGATCTTGTCCCACGAGTACCGCCCGCGCGCCGCGACCAGCGCTGACGCTGCGAGCCGCTCGCGCTCAGCGTCGTCACCGAGCAGCTCCCGCAGCGCCGCCGCGAGCGCCGCCGGGTTCTCGGACGGGACGGCGCGCGCTGCGCCCTGGGCCGCGATCTCGCCGAACCCGCCGACGTCGCTCAGCAGCAGCGGCCTGCCGAAAGCGAGAGCTGTGTAGAGCACGCCGGACTGCTCGATGTTCCGGTACGGGAGTGCGACCACGTCCGCGCGCCGCATATAGGCCGGGATCTCGGGATCGGTCACGAAGCGGTCGATGAAACGGACTCTCCCAGGGGCGTTCTCCGCCAGCGAGCGCAGCGGCTCCATCGGCATCCGCGGCATGCCGACGACCCACAGCTCGGCGTCCTCGATCTCGGCGAACGCGCGGATCAGCAGGTCGGTGCCCTTGTATGGCCGGACCAGCCCGAACGCGAGCACCACCGGCCTGTCCACTTGCTGAAGCTCCTCGGGCAGGGGCTGCTCCTGCGCCTGGGCGGTGAGGTAGTCGAAGGCGCCGTGGGGGATCACCCACAGCCGCTCCGCGGTGACCCCGAAGTCGCGCTCCAGCCTGCCCGCACCGTGGTCGGTGTGGACGATCACGGCGTCCATTCGTGCGAGCAGCTTGGTCAGCGCCCGGCCGATGGGGCTGTCGGCCTGGGGCAGGCGCCAATGCATGGTGAACACCCGGGGGCGCACGGGAGCGAGCAGGTGCCGGTCCAGGCGTGGAATGGGGAGCCACTGGTAGTGCAGGACGTCCGCCTCTCGTGCGTGCCGGCGGTGCCGCAGCATCCCCGGCAGGTGCTCCGCTGCGCGCAACGCGCGCCGCAGCATCGGATTGCCCTTCGAGACCGAACTGGCGCGATAGAACATCTCGGTGACCCGGTAGTCCTCGCTGCGCTCCATCTGGCCGAGCAGCGCCGCGAGCGGCTTCCTGCTCTGGGGCACCGGCCCGTAGGGGAAGTGGCAGGTGATCAGCTCCACGTCGGCGCCTGCGCGGGCGAGCGCGGCGCACAGGGCGTGGTCATACGGGGGCGTATAGGCCGCCGGATCGACGATCTGCACACGCATGGGGCAGCATTGTGGCCGTGCTGCTCTCCTACTGCGTGGTCAACACCAACGGCCGGGCGGATCTTCTCGCCTGCCTCGAGGCGATCGAGGCCACCGCGCCGGCGGGCGTCGAACGCGAGACCCTGGTTCTGGACAACGCCTCGACGGACGGCTCCGCCCAGGCGGTGCGCGCACTGGGCCGGGAGATACGCCTCATCGAGCGTGACCGGCGGGAGGGGAAGGCGGCGAACGACTCACGGCTGCTTCGCGAGTCCCGGGGCGAGTTCTGCCTGCTCCTCAACGAGGACTCCGAACTGAAGCCCGGCGCGGCCGCTGCGTTGCTGGATGCGGTCCAATCAGACCGGCGCGTGGCCGCCGCGGGCGCGCGGCTGCTCACCTTCGACGGTCGACCCGTCCCGTGCGCGTGGCGCTTCCCCGGCCTCGCGACTGCCCTGGCCGGCGCCCTCTTCATGCACCGCCGCTACACGGTCCAGAGCCGCGGCGAGCGGACCCTGCGGGTTGACTGGGTCCAGTCGAGCGCGATGCTGGTCCGGCGCGCCGCCGCCGAGCAGGTCGGCTACCTGGACCCAGACTTCTTCATCTACTCCGACGAGACCGACTTCTGCCGCCGGCTCGCAGATGCGGGCTGGACCACCCTGTTCGTCCCCTCGGCCCGCGCCGTCCACCATGACCAGATGGCGAGCGACGCGGCTACCTCGCTGCGCCGCACCGTCGAGTTCCACCGCAACCGCGACCGCTACCTCCGCAAGCACTCGGGCGACGCTGCGGCGTTCCTGCTGCGGCCCCTCCTCGCCCTCCCCTACGCCCTGCGTGCGGCCGCTGCCCTGGTGCTGCCGGGCCGAGACCCGCGCCGCATGTGGGCTCACGCCCGGCAGGCGCTGCTGCCGCGCAGGGGGGAGGGCATCCGCGAGGCGGCTGAGGCGTTCAACGCCCGGGCCTAGGGCCGGGCGTCCTCGTCGCGTTGCTCGGCCTCCAGCGTCTCGCGGGTCAGGCGCGGGCCTCGTCCCGGCTGCTCCGGCTCGGCGGCCACGGTCTCCTCGGGGGGCGACTCGCGCAGCCGCCGGAGGGCGGCGCGGATCGCGGCCGGGCTGAGGTTGTTTGCCGCGGCCCGGCGCTCCTCGTCCGAGAGGAAGCCGGTCCCCCACAGGACGGCCGGATAAAGCAGCCACAGGGCGGTTCGCGAGGCCAGTCCGTCGAGACCGTCGCTGGGCAGCAACAGCTCTCCCGCGGCGACGATCGCGGCGGCGAGCAGGAGCGCCTGGCCCAGGCGCAGCCACTCGTAGGGGACGCGAAAGAGGCGCTGGGTGAATACGTACATCAGCGCCAGCACCACGGCGTAGGAGATCACCAGGGACAGGCCGGCGCCCACGATCCCGAACTCGGGGATGAAGACGAGGTTCAGCCCGATGTTGGCCGCGGTTCCCGCGGCGGTCGCCGGGAAATTGAACTCCGTGCGGCCGGTCCTGCCGAGTACGACCACGAGCACGAGGTACAGCGCGTAGAGCATCACCCCGGTCGAGACCAGGCCGATCGCCTCGTAGGACTCGAAGAACTCCGGGGCCGCGAGGACCCTGACCATCCACCGCGACAGCAGCCAGAGCCCCGTAACGAAGAAGGTGCACACGACCACGAACCAGGTGACGATCACCGCGTACGCGCCGCGCGCCTCGTCGTCGTTCCGGATCGAGTAGGCGAGCGGCGGCCAGGCGAGCTGGAAGCCCTTGACCAGGACGTTCACCGCCTGGGCGAACTTGACTGAGAGCGAGTACAGGCCCGCGTCGGCCAGCCCGGCCAGGCGGACCAGCATCACACGGTCGATGAAGTTGAGGGAGTAGAGCGAGAGCTCGGCAGGCATGGTGGGCAGCCCAAACCGGAGCATCCGACGCAGCAGCGGCCAATCAGGGACCAGGGCCAGGCGGCGCCGCTGGGTGACCAGGAGGGCCGCGAGGAACGCGGCACCGGTCGCGTACTGGCCCAGCAGGAGCCCCTGGGCGCCCTCCTCCTGGATAACCACCAGATACACCGTGACGGGGATCGTCACCAGGACGTTGGAGACGGTGAAGGCGAGGAACGCCCTGGCGCGCTCGTCCAGGCGGAACAGCGCCAGCAGGAACTCGTACATCGTGAACACCCACAGGCCGAAGATCGCGATGCGCACGAGCTCCGGGTCGGAGCGGTCCAGCAGCAGCCGTGAGATCGGCTCCGCCAGCGGCAGCGCGATCGCCAGCCCGGCTGTCGCGGTGAAGAACAGCGAGGCGAACCCGGTCTTGACGACGCGCTCAGGGTCCTCGTCGCGCTCGTAGTAGAAGCGCAGCAGCGCTTCGATGACGCCCAGGCGGATGACGATGCTCGCCGCGATCACGGCCACGATCAGGACCTCGGCCGCGCCGTAGTCCTCGGGGGTCAGGTAGCGCGTGTAGAGCGGCAGCAGCGCCACCGCGATCAGCTTCGAAATCACGCTCGAGGCGGTGTAAGCCGCCCCCGTGGTCGCCAGTCGCCGCAGGTAGCCCGTCATCGGGGTTCCACCAGCCTGAAGATCAAGCGCCGGCCGGACGCGAATCTCGCGTCGCCGCGGCCGACAACGGCGCCGCGACGGCGAGCAGCGCCCAGGTGAGCGGGTCGCTGAGGAAACCCCCGTAGCCGATCGTGTGCACGACGAGCGCCGCGAACGCGCCAGCGAGCGCGATCCTGGCGAGCGCCCGCGCGCCCGCGTCGCTCCCAGCGGGATCCCCGACGGCGTCTGCAGGCGCCCCGAGGCCCGGCGCGAGGCCCCGCATTCCCGCCAGCAGGGTCCAGGCCGACCCTACGAGCAGTGCCGCATAAGCGAACAGGCCCACGACGCCCTGCTCGGCAGCCACGGTCAGGGGCTCGTTGTGGGCGACCGTGGTCTTGCCCTCGCCGACGTCCTCCTGCTCGGTGAAGGCTTTCGAGAAAGACGCCGAACCGTGCCCGATGACGGGCCGGCGCTCGAACAGCTCCCATCCGCCTTCGAACAGGGTCGTGCGACCGCTCGAGACCTCGGCTGCCTCGTCCTCGGCTTCCGAGCTGCCGCCGAGCACGATCACGCCGGAGAGCAAGCCGACCAGGGCGACGGGCGCCAGCACGGCCGTCCACGCCGCGCTCCAGCGCAAGCCACAGAGGACGGCGCTGCCGACCAGCACGGCGATGAAGCTGGTCTGCGAGAGCCCGGCGATCAGGCCCGCCAGCAGGACGGCCAGGACGCCCGCGAAGAACGCGAGCCGGCGCGAGTCCCGCGTCCACATGACGACGGCCACGACCAGGACGGCCGCCAGCGCCACGTAGCGGCCGTAGATGTTGGGGTCCCAGAACAGCGAGTTGGCGCGGAAATAGAAGTGGAACTCGTTGGAGCGCTCCAGCGCCGGATTCCAGAAGATCTCGCCGGTGATCCGCTGCCCCACGCCGACCAGCGAGAAGAGCAGCGATTCCGCGACCAGCACGGCGAGCGCCAGGCCGAGTGCCCGGCCCGACCACCGCACGTCGGCGAGCAGGGTGAACATCGCAGCGAACGGGATCAGAAAGAAGCCGACGTTCCGCGTCGCGAAGCCGACATCCTCGGAGTAGGAGGCCTGGACCGCATAGAGCAAGATGGCGGCCGAGAGCGCGATCAGCAGCAGCCGCGCCTGCGGCGCTTGCCGTGAGTCCCCTCGGCTGGCGGCGTCGATCGCGTAGGCCAGGACCCCCGCACCGATCACCACGTAGAGCGGCACCAGCAGGTTCGCCTCTTCCCCCCCGACGTCTATCTGGACCCGAAACGGAAGGGCAGCGACGAGGAGCAGGGGCATCGCCAGGGGCCGGCGCCGGATCCCCAGCGCCAGAGCGGTCACAGCCGCTCCGCCGGCGATCACCCCGGCGGCGAACAGGGCGGGACGGTCCCGGACGGGCTGGAGCTCGTCCCACGCCTCGCCCAGCAGCAGCGCTGCCGCGACGGCGACCGAGGTCACGAGCGCGGCAGCCCTCAGGCGGCGGTCGGTTGCGAGCAGGGCGCCCGACGCGGCGATGGCCGCCGCAATGCAGCCGGCGACCTGGAGGCCTTCGCTCACGGCCCGGCCGCCGGCTCCGGCTCCGGTGCGGTCTCTGCGACCTGAAGCTTCTCGCCGGAGACCACGCTGCGGCCCTCGCCTCGCAGCACCAAGCTGAGGCGGTAGTTGCCGGGAGGAGCCGGGGTCCCGGCGTCGTCCAGGCCGTCCCAGTCGAAGCAGTGCGCGGAGTCCTTGTCGGGGCTCGTGTCTCCCTCCAGCTCCGCGCCCGAGGCGAGCACGCGCACGCGCGCTCCCTCCTCGTCAACCAAGGCGACGTCGAAGCTGTCGTCTCGGGGCGTCTGGAAGCAGACGCGGTATCCGGCGGCCGCCTTCTCCTTGAAGGCGATCCGGCTGACGACCGGCCCCTCCGAGCGCAGCCGCTGGGTCAGCACCATCCCGGCGGCGATCCCGGCCAGGAACAGGGCCACGCAGACGGTGGCCAGGTTCGCCGGGCTACGTTGCGAGCTGGTCAGTCGCCCAGGGTCCCGGAGGTGTCGGTGCCCGCCGCGCCGGTGATCCGGTCCTCGCCCAGCACGACGGCGACGGCGGCCCCCTCGGAGATCCCCTGGATCTCCTGGTCCATCTGCTCGGTCGTCTGGATGCCGACGATCTCCCCGACCTCGGGGGCGCACTGCTGGCTCTCCGCAGCAAACATCACCACGCTCGTGTCGAACGCGGACTCGCTGTTGGTGACCGGCCTCACCTCGTAGCCCCTCTCCTCAACCTGCTGGGCGGAGCCCTGCGCAAGGCCCGCCTCGGCGGTGCCGTTGAGAACCGCCACCCTGGTCTGCCCGGGCGGGCACGCCAGCTGGGAGTTCGCTCCGCCTCCGCCGTCACCGGCCGTCTCGTCGTCGTCGCCGAGCAGCCTGGTCGCGCCGAACGCGATACCGGCGATCAGGATCAGGGCGCCGACGACGATGACCGCCGTGGATGGGATCTGGAATCCCTCGCCGTCCGACCGGCGCCGCTTCTCGAAGCGCTCCCTGCGGCTGGCGGCCTGACGCGCCAGCTCGGCGCGGCGGAACGCCTCGGCGTCCGACGGCGGCGGGCCACCCCGCTCCTGGGTGCTCTCATCGCCCTCCTCGGCTCCGATCGGCGCGGGGGCAGGCGGCACCTCACCATCGACCAGGAACTCGGCGTTCTCGCGCAGGCGGCGCACATCCCGGGCCTGGGCGAAATAGAGGAGTGCGAGCACCGCCAGCCCAATGAAGGCCGCCAGGCCCGCGAATGCGCCGACATCGCGGATCAGGTCATCCATGAGATGCGGCGCGGGATGTTAGTGGTAGCCGCCCCATCGGCCCCGTCACGCCCGAGGGCGCGCCTCCGGGCTCCTCAGGCTTCCAGGTCCAGCGGCACGGCTGCCTCCCGCCGCTCCTTGACCAGGTCCACGGTCTCCTCGGCCAGGTCGGACTCGTCCCCCTCGCGCACGAGCTGCTCCAGGCGCTTCACGGCCTGATCCACCCAGTCGGGATCAAGCGGGGTGCGCCGAACGGCCCGCACGATCTTGTCGGCTGCGGTCGGCTGCGGACGCTCGTCGAAGTTGAACAGCTCCTCGTGGAGCTTCTCGCCGGGGCGTCGCCCCGTGAACTCGACTGCGATGTCCGTTTCGGGCTCGTATCCGGCCAGCCGGATCATGTTGTGGGCCAGGTCCACGATCCTGACGGGTTCGCCCATCTCGAGGACGAAGGCCTCGCCCGTGCCGGCGCCCACGTCGCCGGCGCGGATCACCAGCTGAACGGCCTCGGGGATGGTCATGAAGTAGCGAGTCATCTCGGCGTCCGTCACGGTCACCGGGCCGCCCCGCTCGATCTGGCTGCGGAAGATCGGGACCACGCTCCCGGACGACGCCAGCACGTTCCCGAAGCGGACCGTGATGAACCGGGTCGTGGTGTGCTTCAGACGCGCGGCCTCGACGATCCATTCCGCCATCGCCTTCGAGGCGCCCATGACCGTGCGCGGGTTCACGGCCTTGTCGGTAGAGACCAGGACGAAGCGCTCGCACCCGGCGGTGGCGGCGGTCTCGGCCGTCACGCGCGTCGCGATCGCGTTGTTGCGAACCGCTTCGAGGGGGTTCGACTCCATCAGCGGGACGTGCTTGTAGGCAGCGGCGTGAAAGACGACGTCGGGGCGGTAGCGCTGCATCACCTCGAGCATCCGGTCGCCCTCCTTGCAGTCGGCGAGCACCGACTCGACGCGCGTGAAGTGCCTCTCCTCGACCATCTCCCGGTCGATCCGGAACAGGTTGTCCTCGGCGTGATCCAGCATCACCAGCAGCTTGGGGCGAACGCGAGCCGCCTGGCGGACCAGCTCTGAGCCGATCGAACCGCCGGCGCCTGTCACCAGAACCACCTTGTCCTGCAGGTAGGCGCCGACCCGGTCCAGCTCCATCACGACGGGCTCGCGGCCCAGGACGTCCTCCACCTGGACCTCGCGCAGCTGCCTGGTCAACTGCACGCCGCCGCGCAGCAGCTCGAAGACAGTCGGCAGCGTCCGCACGTTCACGTCGCGCTCCCTGCAGGCCGCGACCACCCGGCCGCGCAGCTCGCCCGGCGCGGATGGGATCGCGATCACGACCTCGTCGGGCTTCAGCTCATCGAGCAGCGCCCTGATCTCGGCCGTCGTGCCCAGAACCCGTACGCCGTGAAGGCGCATCCCTCGCTTGCGCGGGTCGTCGTCGAGGAACCCGACCGCCTGCTGGCCCAGATTGGGGTTGAGCTGCAGCTCGCGGACCACCATCTGGCCGCCCGATCCGGCCCCGACGACCAGCACCTTGGCGGCCCTGCCGGCGACCGGCCTCCTCGTGGGTCGCTCGACGAGCATCCGCACGAGCAGCCGCGCTCCGCCCAGCATGAAGGTGGTCAGCAGGAACCAGCTGACGAGAACCGAGCGGGGTATCGCATCGTCGAACGGCCGCAGCAGGTACAGCGCGATCAGGAGAAGCAGCGTGGCGACCGTGGTCCCCTTGACCAGGTCCACGAAATCCGGGAGCCGGAAGTACCGCCACCACTTCTCATAGGAGCGGAAGGCGGCGAGCACCACGACGGTGCCCACGACGACGAAGCCGATCGAGCCCCAGAACAGCTCCTCGTAGCGCTCGGGGACCCCTCCCGGGCTCTCCAGGAAGCGCAGCCGGAACGACAGGTAGTACGCGATCGCGACCAGGGCCGCGTCCGCGGCCACCTGAAGCGCCTTGTTGCGGTACACGGGGTGCTTCAGACGATCCACGCGACCAGCGAGTCTAGACGCGCGTCGCGGCTGCTTCGGGCTGGATCGACCGCACGAGGGCTGGGCGCGCACGGACCCGGCTCTCGTTCTCTGTCCCTAACATCCGCGCCTGGCGCGGCTGGGGCCGTGGCCCTCCACTCCTTTCATGACCGACTTCATCGTTGATCCGCTGGTCGAGTTCTGCGTCGACGTGATCGGCGAGATCGGCTACCTCGGAATCTTCCTGCTGATGCTGGTGGAGAGCGCCAACATCCCGATGCCGAGCGAGGCGACGATGCTATTCGCCGGATTCAAGGTGGACGACGGGGATTTGACCCTGCTCGGGATCACGGCCGCGGGTGTGCTCGGCAACGTCGTGGGCTCCTGGGGCGGGTACGCGATCGGATATTGGGGGCGCGAGGAGCTGCTGGAGCGCCACCGGGTCTTCCACGTGAGCCCGAAGCAGATGGCGCGGGTCGAGCGCTGGTTCGAGCGCTACGGCGCCGCCACAGTCTTCTTCACCCGCATGCTGCCGATCGTCCGCACCTTCATTTCAACCCCGGCCGGCGCAGCGCACATGAACTTCTGGAAGTTCACGGCATACACCGCCGCCGGCTGCATCCCCTGGGTGCTGCTGCTCGGATACATAGGCGTCAAGGTCGGCGAGAACTGGGAGGAGTGGCGCGACAAGCTGCACTACTTCGACTACGTGGTGCTCGCCGGCCTGATCGTGCTGGCGGTCTGGGGCTTCGTCAGGTGGCGGCAGGGCAAGCGCGGGGGTACCGACCCCGACACGGCCGACGCGCAGGCGGCCGCCGAGGGCTAGCGGCGACCGGGGCACGGGCGCTTATGCTGGGACCGCCGAAGCCCCGCCCTGATGCCGCCGCCCACTCCCGACGAGGGAACTCCACGCGAGTCGCCGACCATCCCGCCGTCGCGTGCCATGGTCCTCGGCGCCGTAGAGGGCCCGACCGAGCTGCTGCCCGTCTCCAGCTCTGCCCACCTCACCCTGATCCCCTGGCTGGCCGGCTGGGACTGGGACGATCTCGACCCGGAGCTGCGCAAGACGTTCGAGGTCGCCCTGCACGTGGGGGCGGCGCTGGCTCTGCTCGTCGGGCAGCGGCGGGTCATCGCGACCGAGCTGCGCACATTCGACCGGCGGAAGGCGGAGGTGATCAGCCTCTCGTTTCTGCCGGGCGTCCTGATCGGCTTGGCGGCCGAGCGCCACATCGAGCGCCGCCTGGGCGGACCGCGTCCAACGGTACTCGGGCTTGTGGCAGGCGCGCTGGCCATGGCGATCGCCGACCAGCGCCCTCAGAGCCGCGACCGGGACCGGGCCCGCGCGGCCGACGGCCTCGCCCTGGGGTTGGGCCAGGCGACCGCGCTGGTACCGGGGGTCTCCCGCAACGGCGCAACCCTGACCGTCGCCCGCTGGCGCGGCTTCACCCGCCAGCACGCGAACATGCTGTCGCGCACCGTGGCCCTGCCGGTGATCGTCGCGGCGGCCGCGCTGAAGGGCTTCAGGCTCCGCCGCGGCGGCCTGCCCCGAAACCAGGCCCCCGCGTTCGCGGCCGGCACCGTCGCCTCGTTTGGGTCCACCCTGGCTTCCCAGGAGCTGATCCGGCTCGTCGAGCGCGACAACGCGGGCCTGTGGCCGTACTCGGCCTACCGCCTGGCCCTGGCGGCGCTGGTCCTGGCCCGCCTGCAGCACCAGCGGGGCGTGGCCCGCGAGCAGGAGGCGGCCACAGTCGTATTCGGAAACGGGCGACCGCGGCCCGGGGCGGGCGAGGCCGCCGCCCGGGCCGCCGAACGCGTCGCCCGCGGCCGCGAGGATGCCGGCAAATGAGCGGCGACGCCCAGCCCGGACGGAAGGCAGCCGCCCTGTGAGCGACGACGCCTACGCACGCGCCGGCGTGAGCCAGTCGGACGCTGACGCATCCGTCGCCGCCCTGGTCGCGGCCCTCGGTCGCCACGGCGAGAGCCGCCAGGTCCTGGCCAGCGGCCACTACGCGAACGTCGTCCGCCTGGACGACTTCACCGGGATCGCGATCACCACCGACGGGGTCGGGACCAAGCTGCTGGTCGCCGAGCAGCTGGGCCGCTGGGACACCGTCGGCATCGACTGCGTGGCGATGAACGTCAACGACGTGATCTGCGTGGGCGCCACCCCGCTGGCGATGGTCGACTACCTGGCGGTCGACCGTGCGGACCCCGATGTTGCCGGCCAGATAGGCCTGGGACTCGCGCGCGGCGCTGACCAGGCGGGCATCGAGATCGTCGGCGGCGAGCTGGCCCAGCTGGGCGAGCTGATCCGCGGCTTGGACCTGGCTGGGGCGTGCATCGGCACGGTCGCCCTGGACGGGATGGTGACGGGCTCCGCGATCGAGCCGGGCGACGCAGTCATCGGGTTGCCCGCGAGCGGCCTGCATTCGAACGGCTACACCCTCGCCCGCGATGCTCTCAGCGCCATCACCCTTGACGACGATCGCCTGGGCAGCCCCCTGGGCGAGGTCCTGCTCGAGCCGACCGAGATCTACGTAAAGCCGATCAAGGAGCTGCTGTCGTCTCAGGTCGACGTCCGCGGGCTGGCACACATCACCTCCGGAGGTCTGAACAACCTCGTGCGGCTGGAGGCGGACGTCGGCTATGAGATCACCGACCCGATGCCGGTCCCGCCGATCTTCGAGCTGATCCAGGAGCTGGCCGGCGTCCCCGACGAGCAGATGCGCGAGGTGTTCAACATGGGCTGCGGCTTCTGCGTCGTGGTGGCCACGGCGGACGAGGACGACGCTTTGAAAGCGCTGCGCCCTCACTACCCGGAAGCACAGCGAATCGGGCAAGCGGTGCCGGGCTCGGACGTGGTCCTGTCCTAGGCGCTCGGCGGCTAGGACAGCTCCCACAGGCTGCCCGTCAGCGCTTCGACTGGCTTCAGCTTCCAGTCGCGCGCCAGAGACCAGAGTTCCGCCTCGATCACTGGACGCGGCCGGCCCGCCAGTTCGACCAACTCCGTCGTTGCGCAGCGGCCGAAGCGCCGGATCGCCTCCAGCGGCTCCAGGGTCCCCTCGTTCACCTGCTCGGCCCCGGCCGCCTCGGCGGCGTTGCGAAGCGTCGCAGCGTCCCGCGCGTCCCGCCAGACACCGTGGCGGCTTCCGTCTTCCCCGATGAAGAGCGCCGTCGGAAAAGCCAGGCGCTCGTGACCTTCGGTCCTGCGAACGGCCTTGGCCGCCCGGGCGTCGTCGGGGGGGTTCCGGACCTCGTCCAGGTCGGCGGCGAATGCCTCGGTGCTCGCGTTGGAGCGCAGATCGATCTCGAAGCGTTCCCGGTCGAGGCCAGCCGGGCCGGCGAGCGCCAGCAGCGAGTCGAGGTGGTCGAGCTTGCGGCGCTCAAACATCGTCCCCTCGCGGACCGCGCGCAGGTAGCGGTAGCCCGCCTCCCAGCCCTGCTCGCCGGCGGCCTTGACCGCCTGACAGGCCGGATAGGTCGAGGTGAGCGGACTCTCGGTCCACAGGCGAGGGTCGAGGGGCATGCCGGAGTGCCCCGCGACGTCGAGCCAGTGCGAGATCAGGTCGGCGAAGCAGTCGGGGCCGGCGCCGATGCCGCCCTCCTCGTCCCGATAGCCAGGGCCGAAACTGCGGGCGAGCCCGCCCATCACCCAGCGGGCTTCAAGCTGCCCCTGGAACTCCCACAGGATCCGCCGCAGCGCGGGCTCCGCCGCCCATGACCATGGGCAGACCGGGTCGGTGTAGTAACGGAGCTGTACGGGCATCAGGCGTCGGCGGGCATGATCGGCGGGCGGAACCACCCGGTTTGTCAGGCGGCTCGCATGATCGGCGCCGCTACAGGCGAAAATAGCGACGATGCTCAGAGCCCGGCAATGGCAAGCCTGAACGAGACGGTCCTTTCGGGCCGATACCGACTCGAGTCCAAGCTGGGCTCAGGGGGGATGTCCACGGTCTATCTGGCCCAGGATGAGGTCCTCGACCGCCCGGTCGCGGTCAAGCTCCTGCACCGCGAGATCTCCGAGGAGGCCGACCAGCTCGAGCGCTTCCGGCGCGAGGCGCGCGCCGCCGCGAGGCTGTCCCATCCCAACCTGGTCGGCGTCATCGACGCGGGCGAAGACGAGGGTCGACCCTACATCGTCTTCGAGTATGTCCCGGGCGACACGCTGAAGCAGCGCATCCAGGCCGACGGCCCACTTCCCACCGACGAGGCGGTCGCTTACGCGATCGAGATCGGCCGGGGTCTGATCGCCGCCCACGCCCGCAAGCTGGTGCACCGCGACGTCAAGCCGCAGAACGTCCTGATCGATCCCGACGGCCGGGCCAAGGTCACCGACTTCGGCATCGCCCGCTCGATGGAATCGGCCGGGCTGACCGCGACCGGGCGCGTTCTGGGCACCACCGACTACGTTGCCCCGGAGCAGGCGATGGGCGAGGACGTGGACGAGCGCTCTGACGTTTACTCGCTGGGGATCGTCCTCTACGAGATGCTCGTCGGTGACGTCCCCTTCCAGGCCGAAACCCAGGTCGGCGTGGCGATGAAGCACGTGAACGAACCGCTCCCCGACGTCCAGATCGACCGGCCCGACGTGTCCGCCGCCGTCGCGTCGGTGATCGACCGAGCCACCACGAAGGATCCCCGCGATCGCTACGAGTCCGTGGCCAATATGGTCCGCGACCTCGAGGCCACCCTCGAGATCGAAGCCGCCCGTGGAGGCGGGACCACCGGAGAGGCCACGTCGGTGCTGGAGTCGGTGCCCGACTCCCGCCGCAGGCTCTCGGGCGGCCGGCGGATCGGCCGCGCCGGCATCGCCATGGGCATCGTCGGGGTCGCTCTGATCGCGGCCGCGCTCATCTTCGGCGGGGACCGCCTTGACGGCCTGGGGGAGGATGAGGAGGCGGGCGGCCGAACCGAGGTCCGGCTCAGCTCTGCCACCGACTTCGACCCGCAGGGCACCAGCGGCGAGCATCCCGAGGAAACGGGCCTGGCGATCGACTCGAACCCGACGGGGACCGCCTGGTCCACCGAGAGCTACACCGATGGCGCCTTCGACAAGGACGGGGTCGGGATATACGTGGAGACGAACCGCGCCGTGGTCGCCGATGAGGTGAGGCTGAAGCTTGCGGGCTCCGGCTCCGACGTCGAGGTCTACGCCGCACCGGGCGCGGACGAGGCGCCGGAGGAGATCGAGGGATGGACCCGGGTCGGACGTGCATC
>JAJTCK010000090.1 GCA_021323175.1 Solirubrobacterales bacterium
TCCACGCTGCGCGTGGGGCCCGCCCGCCGGATTTCGCTCTTTCACATCCTTTTCACAAGGTCGCCACACCTGCGTAACAAGATCCGATCTGCCCGCTGACACGCTGCCGTCCAGAGTGGGAGTTTCTTGAGCAGCCGCCGTTTGCGGCCTCCCCGAGGCAAACCAGACAAGGGAGCTGATAGATGTCAAGCAAGTGGTGGCTGGTCCTCGCCGCCTCCGGAGCGCTCGCGATCGGCGTCGCCGCCTGCGGTGATGACGATGACGACGGCGGCGACGGTGGCAGCGGCGAGGCCGTGTCGGGCGAGATCCGGATCGACGGGTCGAGCACCGTCGCGCCCCTGACCTCGGCCATCGCCGAGGGCTTCAACGAGGAGAACCCCGACGTCAACATCACGGTCGGCACCTCAGGCACCGGCGGCGGCTTCGAGAAGTTCTGCGCCGGCGAGACGGACGCCAACGACGCCTCCGAGGCGATCGGCGACGAGGAGATCGCCGCCTGCGAGAAGGGCGGCGTCAAGTACGAGGAGCTCCAGGTCGCCAATGACGCACTCACGGTAGTGGTCAACCCGGAGAACCCCGTCACCTGCATGACCGTCGATCAGCTCAAGTCCGTGTGGGAGCCGAACAGCAACGTCAGCAGCTGGCGCGACATCCAGGACCTCGAGCCTCCATATGACGAGTCGCTGGAGTTGTACGGGCCCGGCTCGGACTCCGGAACGTTCGGGTACTTCACCGAGGCGATCAACGGCGAGGAGGACGCCATCCGCAACGACTACAACGACGTCGGCGAGGATGACAACGCCACCGTGACCGGTGTCGCCGGTGCGCCCGGCGGAATGGGCTATTTCGGCTACTCGTTCTTCTCGGAGAACTCGGACACGCTGAAGGCGCTCGAGATCGACGGTGGACAGGGCTGCGTCGCCCCCTCGCCCGAGACCGCTCAGGACGGCAGCTACACGCCGTTGAGCAGGCCGCTGTTCATCTACCCGTCGGCGGATGCGCTGGCCGATCCGGCATTCGACGCGTTCATGACCTACTACCTGGACAACGTCACTGACATCGCCGAGCAGGTCGGGTTCATCGCGCTGACCGACGACCAGCTGAGCGAGCAGCAGTCGAAGCTCGAGGGCCTGATCGGCGGGAGTGGCGGAACCGAGACCGGCTAGGACGAGCGGGCTCGGAGCAAACAACGATGGAAGCGCGAGGCTCCATAGAGGCCGCCAGGAGCTTCGGGAGGCCAGACCCCTCCCGGCCCCTGGTGGCCTCGAGCCCGCGTCACGGCGAGCGCCTGATCCACTTCGCGCTCGCCCTATGCGCCGTGATCTCCGTGGTGACCACCACGGCGATCGTGATCTCGCTGTTGACGCCCACGATCGGCTTCTTCGGCGAGGTCTCGCTCGGCGAGTTCTTCTCGACCAGCGACTGGGCGCCCCTGACCGCCGATCCCAGCTTCGGGGTGCTGCGGCCGGTGATGGGGACGATCTCGGTGACCATCTGGTCGCTCCTGTTTGCGATCCCCGTCGGGCTCTGCTCGGCGATCTATCTGAGCGAGTACGCCTCGCCGCGGGTCCGCAGGATCGTGAAGCCGATCCTCGAGATCCTGGCGGGTGTGCCGACCGTCGCCTTCGGCGTCTTCGCGGTCACCTTCCTCAGCCCGGAGATCGGCGACCTCTTCCCGGACTTCATCAAGACCCCGCCCTTCGCGGCCGGAATCGCCGGACTGGCCGTGGGGCTGCTGATCGTCCCGATCATCGCCTCGATCTCCGACGACGCGATGAAGGCGGTGCCCGGCGGCCTGCGCGAGGGCGCCTACGCCCTGGGAGCCACGAGGCTCAAGGTCTCGACGCGCGTGGTCTTCCCGGCGGCGATCTCGGGGATCGTCGCCTCGATCGTCCTCGCCGGATCGCGGGCGGTGGGGGAGACGATGGTGGTCCTGTTGGCGGCCGGCAAGACCCCGAACCTGACGCTCGACCCGGGCGCCTCCGTCCAGACCATGACCGCCTTCATCGGCACGACCGCGACCGGCGACGTGGCAACGGGCACCATCGCCTACGACACGATCTTCGCCGTCGGCGCGCTGCTGTTCGTGCTGACCTTCCTGCTGAACATCTTCGCGATCCGCCTGGTTCGCCGGTTCCGCGAGGTCTATGAGTGATGGCCCGCCGGCGGATGGAGACCCCAATGGCCGAGCGCACGCGCCTGGCGACGGCGGGCGCCCACGCCGCGGTGATCGGCAACCTCGGCCGCCAGCCGCGCGGCGACCTGTGGCGTGGCAACGTCTTCTTCGCCCTGCTCCTCCTGGCGGTGGCGCTGGCGATGCTGGGCCTGATCGCCCTCATCGTGCAGTCGGCGATCAAGGGCGGTCCGGCCTTCTCGACGGACCTCTTCACCGAGGGGCCCTCGACCGTGAACCCCGAGACGGCCGGGTTTCGGCCCGCCATAGTCGGATCGCTCTACCTGATCGCGGGCGTGATTCTGCTGATCGTGCCGCTGGGGGTTGGGGCCGCGCTCTACCTGGAGGAGTACGCCAACAAGGAGAACTGGTGGAACCGGCTGATCGAGCTGAACATCCAGAACCTGGCGGCGGTCCCCTCGATCATCTACGGCATCCTCGGACTCGCCTTCTTCGTACGCGGGCCGCTCTCGCTTGGCTTCGTGGTCGCCGCCGGTTCCCTGACGCTCGCTTTATTGGTGCTGCCGACAGTGATCCTGGCCGCGCGCGAGGCGATCCGTGCGGTCCCGCCTTCGATCCGGGAGGGGTCGCTCGCCCTGGGGGCCACGCAGTGGCAGACGATCCGCCGGCAGGTCCTGCCCGCATCCATCCCGGGAATCCTGACCGGTGTGATCCTTGCCGTGTCGCGGGCTCTGGGCGAAGCGGCTCCGCTCCTTCTGGTCGGCGCGGCGACCTTCGTCACGGCCGACCAGCCGAATCCCTTCGAGGGGGGCTACTCGGCGATGCCGGTGCAGATCTTCAACTACGCGCTCCAGCCCCAGGACGAGTTCCGGGTGCTGGCGGCCGCCGGGGTGGTCGTGATGCTCGTGGTCCTGCTGGCCCTCAACGCCTTCGCGATCTGGCTGCGCAACCGCTACGAGCAGCAGTGGTGACGAAAAGGCAACTTCGATGAAAGTGACGGTCGATAGTGTTGAACAAGGTGGCTGACAAGGCGAGAGAGTCCGGTGGCGAGGCGGCCGCTCGGACCGAGATCCCTGCGATCGACGTCTCGGGAGCGCGCGAGTCCGGGTCGAACGACCGCGGCAGGACCAGCGGGGTCAGGCGGGAGACGATCTTCGAGCTGAAGGACCTGACGGTCTCCTACGGCGGCAAGCCCGCGATCAAGGGGGTCAGCATGGAGATCGCCGAGAACGAGATCACCGCACTGATCGGACCCTCGGGATGCGGAAAGAGCACGCTGATCCGCTGTCTCAACCGTATGAACGACCTGATCCCGACCGCGTCGGTGGAGGGGCAGTGCCTCTACCACGGGCAGGACCTGTACGGCACGGAGGTTGATCCCGTCGAGGTGCGCAAGCGAATCGGGATGGTCTTCCAGAAGCCCAACCCGTTCCCCAAGTCGATCAGGGACAACGTGGCCTTCGGCCCGAGGGTCCTGGGGTTGGAGGACGTCGACGCGCGGGTCGAGCGGGCGCTCCACAGGGCGGCCCTCTGGGACGAGGTCAAGGACCGGCTCGACGAGAACGCCTACGGGATGTCGGGCGGCCAGCAGCAGCGCCTGTGCATCGCCCGGGCCATCGCGGTGGATCCGGATGTGATCCTGATGGACGAGCCCGCCTCGGCGCTCGACCCGATCTCCACGGGGAAGATCGAGGATTTGATGCTGGAGCTGAAGGAGGAGTACTCGATCGTCATCGTCACCCACAACATGCAGCAGGCCGCGCGCGTCTCGGACCGCACGGCATTCCTGATCGTCGAGCTGTCGGCCTCCGAGAAGGAGCGCTGGGGGCAGCTGGTCGAGTTCGACGAGACCGAGAAGATCTTCACCAACCCCTCCGACAAGCGCACAGAGGACTACGTGACCGGAAAGGTCGGCTGACGTGCCCGACACCACCCGGCTGCACTATCAGGAGGAGCTCGAGGCCCTGGAGCGGCGCACCCTGGAGGGCCTGGACATGGTCACCTCCGCGCTGGACAAGACCATGGAGGCCGTGGAGCACCGGGACATCGAGCTGGCCGAGCTCGTGGTCGCCGACGACGACCGCCTCGACGGCCGCTACCTGGAGGTGAACCAGGAGATCCTGACGCTGCTGGCGACCCAGGCCCCGGTCGCGACCGACCTGCGGCTGATCTCGGCGCTTCTGCACGTGCTGCACAGCTTCGAGCGCATGGGCGACCAATGCGTGAACATCTGCAAGGTCATCCCGCTGACGGGCCACGACGCGCCTCAGCGCCACGAGATGGTCGAGCGCATTCTCCACATGGGCAAGCAGGCGCGCTCGATGGTCTCCCAGGCGAAGAAGGCGTTCGAGAACCGGGACGTGTCCCTCGCCCGGGACCTCGTCCGCCAGGACGACGTGGTGGACGACTTGAACAAGGAGATCTTCCAGCTCGCCGTCGAGGTCGGGGACGAAAAGGACGTGCGCGAGTGGGCGATGACGATGATGTTGGTCGCCCGGGCCCTGGAGCGCGTCGGCGACAACGCCGTGGACATCGGCGAGCAGGTGGCGTTCGTGGTCACTGGGCTGTTCCGTGAGTTCGAGGACGCCTCGCACCCGGGCGGCACCCCTGCGCCGGCGCCCTAGCGCGGTCGCGTCCCGAACCGTGGTTTAGTAGTCGAGGCTCGCCACCACCCCTGCCGCCTGCCCAGGAGCGGGGGGCCTATCCGCGGCAACTGCGATCATCACCATGACGTGCTGTGCGCCGCGATCGACATCGGCTCGAACACGACCAGGGTGCTGGTCGCCGAGCCGCAGGACGGCCAACTCCGCAAGGTGATGGAGCAGCGCGCCTACACCCGGATCGGCAAGGGTGCGAAAAAGAACGGCAAGATCACGGGCGACAAGATCTCCGAGGTCGCCGAGGTGGTCACCACCCAGGTTCGCCTGGCGCAGGAGATCGGTGCCGAGGTGACCAAGGTCGTCGCCACGGCGGCCATCCGGGAGGCCAAGAACGGGGACACGGTGACCAAGGCCATCGAGAAGATGGCCGGACTGCCTGTCGAGGTCCTGAGCGAGGAGGAGGAGGGCCGCTTCGCCTTCATCGGGGCCACCAAGTCGCTCGGCCATCCCGTCCAGGGCACCGTGGCCGTGGTGGACGTGGGCGGCGGCTCCTCCGAGGTCATCTTCGGGACCCTTGCCAAGGGCGTCAGCGAAGTCCGCTCCTGGAGGGTCGGCTCCGGATCGCTGGCCGAGGAGCATCTGAAGGGCGACCCCCCGTCCGCCTCCGAGATCCGCTCGCTACGTGACGCCATCGGTGACCTCTTCCAGGGCGTCGACCTCGAGCATCCCGGCCAAGCCGTCGCCGTGGGGGGAAGCGCGACGTCGCTGCGGGCTTTGGTGGGTGCGGTGCTGGAGTACGAAACGCTCGAGCGGGCGGTCCGCGTGCTCTCGAGCGACCCGATCGCCGCAGTCTCGAAGCGCTTCGAGCTCGATCCCCGCCGCGTCGAGCTGCTCCCGGCCGGCGTCCTGCTGCTTGAGAAGTTCTCGGACCTGCTCGGTCAGCCCCTCCAGATCGGCAAGGGTGGCCTGCGCGAGGGGATCATCCTTGACCTGTTGAGCGACGAGCCGAACGGGAGCTCCGACAAGGCCTTGGCCGCTTAGCCCCGGCCGATAGCGTTCGCCCAGTGGCGAAGGCGCGGACGATCGAGCTTTCGGCGACCGACAGTTACGGCGAGGCGGCCGCGCGGGTTGTGGCCGTGCGCAGCGTGGAGCTGGCCGGGCACGCGCATGGGGTCCTGGACACCGGGGACATCGAGCGCGTCCACGACATGCGGGTGGCGACCCGGCGCCTGCGTGCGGCGCTCGAAGTGTTCGAGCGATGTTTTCCGCGCAAGGCACACCGTCAGGTCCTGAAGGAGGTCAAGCGGCTGGCCGACGGGCTGGGCGAGCGCCGCGACCGCGACGTCGCGATCGCCGCGCTGGACGGCTTCAACGAGCATATGCCGGTGCCTGACCAGAAGGGGGTTGCCTCTCTGATCGACAGGCTGCGGGACGAGCAGGATCAGGCGAATACGACGCTTGCCCCGCTCGTGGACCGGGCCAAGCTCGACGGGCTCGTGGAGCGCATCGATGAGCTGGTGGCGTCAGCCCGGGGGCGAAAGGCCCCGGCGGATCGATGCAACGGAGGGATGAAGGGCCCCGAGAGATGAAGGCGCGGCCGGTCAAGAAGCTGGACCCCTCCGCGTCGCTGGGCGAGAACGCGGGCCGGATCGTCACGGTGCGCTTGGACGAGCTCACGGCGTTCGCGCCGCGTGCGCTGCAGCGCGACCAGGTGACCGCTCAGCACGATATGCGGATCGCTGCCAAGCGGCTGCGTTACGTGCTCGAGGTCACCGGATTCTGCTTCGGCCCGCCAGCCGATACCGCGCGCCGCCGGGCCCGTGACCTACAGAACCTCCTCGGCGAGATGCACGACTGCGACGTGATGCTTCCACGCGTGCGCCAGCACCTGGACGCTCTCCAGAGCGAGGATGTCGCGAACGTGCGTGG
>JAJTCK010000026.1 GCA_021323175.1 Solirubrobacterales bacterium
GATGGAGTAGATGACGGCATCCGCGGTGAAGAACGGGATCACGCCTTCGACTCCCTTCTCCGCGAAAGCGGCATATCCCCGCCGCACGACCTCCACGTTCTCCTGCGACATCGCCTACTCCTCAAGCCCGGCGGCTTCGAGGGCCTTGGCGTGATCGAAGAATTCCTGGGCGTGGATCACCCTGCCATTCCTCAATGTCATGAGGGCCGCATAGGGGTCTGTCGCTTTGGTAGCTCTGGCCTGCCCGCGCACCGGAGCGTCGGCGAGGATCAGCAGCGAGCTGCCCAAGTCGATCAATTCCACCGACCTCAAGTACAAGTCCCCGCCCGCAGCCTCGTCCGCCGCTGCGACGTACCGGCGATAGCCCTCCAGGCCGCGATAAGACGGTTCCACGAGTCCCGCCTCGACCCAGTCGCTGCCTGGGTGGTAGTCGAACCCCGGGTCCCAGCCGACAACAGCCGCTTCGAGATCGCGGCGGTTGTAGGCCTCCACGCCGAGCCGTATTCCTCGTGTGATGGCCGCCTGGCGCAGACGCGAGTTGGGCGGCAGCTTGCCAACGAGACGGACGTACGCAGCGGTCAGGCGGGGAAAACGCAAGAGGAGGCGCTGGTCGAAAGTTCGCCGTGGTCGCTCATCGGTTCGGACCTGAATGCGCACGACCTCTACGGTTCCCCTCCGTCATCGCCCACGCAGTATCCGCCCATCCGGGGAAGGAGGCTGCTTACTCCAAGGCCTCGGCCGCGTCCCCCGCCTCACCGTGTTTCTCGATGAGCCAAAAGTGGGGGTACTTCTCAATGACTGTTTCGTCCTCGGTGGCGACGTGCCCCGGCATCACCGCAAAACGATTTGTTTGCGAGCGTACCTCCCGCCACTCGCTTCCCGACAGATGCATGCGGTCAGGGCAGTCCAGCTGCCAGCACTCACATCGGAAGCCGGCCGCCAGATGGCCGTCCTTCATCCACTCGACCTTGCGCTCGTTGAGGTCCCGGCACAAGTCCTCGTTGTACGCCATGCGGTGCTCCCGCGAGTCGAAGGGGAACTGAAAGGACTCGGCCACCCCGGCCACCGTACAACCTTCGGCCTCTCCGCTCTTGCGTTGCTCCAAACCTGGCCCGAAAGCCCTCGACACACGCCGTGCGATCTCGCCGACGTTCTCGTGCGACATCGCGCGCGCAGTATCTGCGACGTAGGGGGGGTGTCAGCACATATTCACCCGCACGAAAACCGCCGATTGGCTTCGTGTAGAGGAAACTCCTCCGGGCCATGTCGGACATCTGAGAAGGCCCTAGATGCCCGCTAGCGACCCCGAGCTGACCGCCCGGTTCGGCCCTGAAGGGCGCCGGCGGCTGGAGGCGTTGGCCGAAGCTCGTGGCGTCACACTCAGCCGCTGCGTTCGCCAGCTGGTCGACGAAGCCGCCCCCGACTCGCCGGCGTCCGCGCCCGCACCTGACTGAGGAGCAGCTGCTCGACCTGCTTCGCGAGCGCGCTCTGGACGGGAACGTGGCGGCGATCAGGTTCGCTGGTTCGACGAGTCGGAGGCCCGCCGCGCGGTGCCAATCCGAGACCGCACGCTCAAAACACCGCCGCTTGACTGCCGGCGCCTCCCAGGGGGAGCAGCTCTAAAGCCCGGCCTGCTCCGGCAGCCCGGCTGGTACGGCTGGGCCCGCTCGAGCGCGATCCCGGCCGAGTCGGGCATTCGACTTCTTCCCGAACTGCTCGGAGGCCCGCCGAAGCGGTCAGGTCGCCGGGGAGCCCCCGGCGGCTTGGTCGCTGGGAGGCACTTGGTCGGCCGCGTGAGACGCGACATATTTCAACAACGCCTCGCGAGGGGGCCGGCTTTCTTCGCCGCCAGCACCCCGAGCCCCACGCCAAGGACCACGCCCCGCATTCCGGAAAGCGCCCCGTTCATCGCTTGGGAAACGATTCGTTAGCCGGCCCGGTGGCCTCGAGCCAGGCCGTGCGCCCAATCACGCCGTCGACATTTTCCGCGGAGCTGTTGCCCAACGTTCCTCCTTGAAGTGCGGGGCTCCCGAGTACCCGCCGTCGCCGATGCGGAAACTTCAGCGTGAGGTCGTCGCTTGGCTAACGGCGCTCGCCGCGAAGCCGTCAGCCGCCTACTCCGAAAGCCCGGCAGCTTCGAGGGCTTCCTCCTTCGTCCGAAAGACCCGCAAGAAGCTCGCCCGCCCGTCGTCCACAGTCCAAAGGTGCACGAGGTCGCGATCCAGCGGTACGTCCGTGTCCCGCATCTTGGCCGGTTTCGTGCAGCACCGCAACGACTTGGTCACCAGCGTCGATCAGTTCCTTCAGCTCAACGGAGTAGTCGTTCCACCCGCTCATGTATGTGGCGAACACGTCCGTGAGCAACGCATCGCACCCGCGACCGTGATTCGGAACATCGGGAAGAGGGTGCGTCGAGATGTCCCAGCCGACGTTCGGGTCGAGCGTCTCGCGCCAAGCGTCGACTTCGCCGCTAAGCCACAGGTCGAACGATCTGCGCACGGCCTCCACGTTCTCATCCGTCATCGCCGACGCAGTATCCCGCCCGCGGCGGCCCCCCGCTTTCCATGCAAAGCGGCAGCGCCCTGGGCGCGCTCCTGCGGGCTCAGTTCCCTAGCGCGGAGGCGACTGCTTCGGTGACCCTAGCCGGCACCCCCGGGTCGAGCGCCGTACCCATCGGCAGCGCCAGCATCTCGGCGCAGAGAGCCTCGGTACTCGGGAAGGGGTCGCGCGGTGCCCACTGCTGTACCGCCGGCTGGCGGTACAGCGGCGTCTCGTAGTAGGGGCGGGCGCCGATACCCGCCTCAGCGAGGGCCGTCTGCAGCCGCTCGCGCTCGGGCGAGCGGACGGCGTAGAGGTGGCGGCAGGACTCGCCGCCCTCAGTCTCGGCCTGCAGCTCCACGTGCTCGCCCAGGCCGGCCTCGGCGTATGCGTCGGCAACCTTGCGCCGGGCGGCGGTCCACGCGTCCATGTGCGGCAGCAGTATCCGGAGACCGGCCGCCTGGAGCTCGTCCAGCCGAGAGTTGTAGCCCGCCTCGGTGTGGGTCTTCTTGTCCTCGGAGCCGTGGAAGCGCAGTCGGCGGGCCATGGACTCCACCTCGGGATCGCTGGTCACGACCGCGCCGCCGTCGCCGAACCCACCCAGGTTCTTGGAGGGGAAGAAGCTGAAGGTCGCGGCGTCGCCCAGGCTCCCCGCCATCGCGCCGTCGAGGCGGGCGCCGTGCGCCTGGGCGGCGTCCTCCAGGACGCGGATGCCCCGTGACGAGGCGAGCTCGCCGAGCTCGCCGATCGGGGCGGGGTTGCCGAACAGGTGCACCGGCAGCAGGGCCCTGGTGCGCTCGGTGATCGCGGGCTCGGCGGTCTCGGCGGTCATCACCCAGGTCGCGGGATCGACGTCACAGAACACCGGCACCGCCCCGATCGTGACGACGGGCTCCACCGTCGCGAAGAACGAGACCGAGGGGACGATGGCCTCGTCGCCCGGGCCGACGCCGAGTGCCCGCAGGCCGATGGCGAGGGCGTCCGTGCCGTTCGCGACGCCGACGCAGTGCTCGGCGCCGACCCACGAGGCGAACTCCCGCTCGAACCCCTCGACCTCGGGCCCGAGGATGTAACGGCCCCCGTCGAGAACGGCCCGCTGCCGGGCGGCGATCTCCTCGAGCAGGGGCTCGAGCGAGGCGCGGCTGGCGAAGAGCGGCACGTCCACGGGCGCGCAGGGTAGCCGGGGCGCCTCCGCCTATGCTCCCGGCCCGTGCTGGCCACCTATGGCTCCGCGCTCCTCATCGTCGTCGCCTCGCTGTACGTCGGCCGGGCGTTCTTTGCCGTGCTCGGACGGCGTGAGACGCTGTGGCTGGAGACTCCGGTCGGTCTCGCGATCCTGCTGACGGTCTGCTCGACCGTGACCCGCCTGCACTTCGGCGCCGAGAACACCGGCGCGATCCCAGAGCGCAGCGAGCTTGCGCTGATCGCCTGCGGAATCCTCCTCGTCGCCTCGATCGCCTACCTGCGCCTCGGGTTCGCCGACCGCGAGTCGTTCCTGATGGCGGCTCCCGTGATCGGAGTCGTGCTCGTGGCGACGGCGATCCCCTTCGCCGCATCGGGGACGTTCGGGATCCCCGGCATCGGCGTCAACAACGACATGGCGGCGCATCTGATCTTCGCCGAGTGGCTGCAGAACCCCCAGGGTCCATCGCCGCTGGGCCTGCGGAACGGCTATCCCCTCGGCCCGCACGGGCTGGTCGCGACCGTGGCCGACGCGCTCGGCACCGAGTCCCTCTACGGCTTCCTCGGCCTGCTGATCGCGCTCTGCGTGATCGCGGGGCTGATGTCGCTCAACCTCCTCGGCGGGCTGCCTCCGGTCCGCCGTACGATCGCCGCCTCGCTGGTGGCGATGCCGTACCTGGTGGCATCCACCTTCGGCATCGGCGGCTTCAAGGAGATGATCGCCGGAATCTTCCTGATGGCGTTCGCCCTGATCCTCAGGGAGATCCCGCGCACCGAGCGGCGTCTCGGGCTGATCGCCGCGCTCGGTGTCCTCGGAGCGGCGATGGTCGCCAACTACAGCTACCCGGGGCTCGCCTGGCTGATCGCGGCGGGCGGGCTGTGGGCGGGCGCCGAGGTGTTCCTCGCCTGGCGCCGCGGCACGCTCGACACCATCCGCGAAGAGGTGAGGGGCGCCGCCCCGTCCATCGGGATCGCCGCAGTGCTGATGCTCATCCTCGCCGCCGCAGAGCTGCCGCGCATTCAGTCCTTCATCGACAACGGAGCCGTAGACATCGTGGCCAGCACGGACTCCAAGCTGCGCCACGCCGTCCCCGTCCCCGAGGCGTTCGGCGTTTGGCCCAGCGGCGACTGGCTGTTCGGCTACTCGTCCCTGGGGCTGGACGCCTGGCAGGTGTTCGCGCTCGTCGGCCTGGTCGCGTTCGCGTTCGCGGCGTACTGGTGGGTCCGGCGCGAGGACCTCGCGCTGCCGGCCGCCGTGGCCGGGTCGGCCGTCATCTATCTCGGCACCCTGGCCACGTCGGGCCTCTACGTCGAGGCGAAGGCGCTCCAGGTCCCGGCCGCGCTGATCATGCTGTTCATACTCGGCGCGCTGCTGCTGCCCGGCCCGGACAAGCCGCGCAGCTCCCGCTCGGCGGGGACGGACAGCGGCGGTGGCGCCGGGCCAAGGGACAGGCCCGATCCGGCCGTCTCGCTCGCCGGCCGCACGGTCGGCCTTCGCACGCTGATCGCGGTGCCCTTCATCGTCCTGGCGGCCTACTCCAGCTTCCTGGCCCTGCGCGACTCGGTGATCGCCCCGACCGAGAGGTTCGACGAGCTGGGCGCCTTCGAGGATCTGACCGCGGACGCCCTGGTGCTCAACCTGACCAGCGATCGCTACTTCGACTACTACCTGCGCGGCGCGGATGTCCGCAGCCCGGCCCGCAACGCCGAGAGCAAGTTCGTCGGCAGGGAGGGAAAGGCACAGCGCCTACCGGTGGACTTCGACTCCGTACTGCCCTGGCAGCTGGAGTCCTTCGACTATGCGGTCACGACCAGCGCGGGCTACCAGAGCGGCGCCCCGCCCAACTGGCGTGAGGTTGTCCGCACGGAGTCCTACGTTCTTTGGGAGCGGGTTGACCGCACGCCGTTCGTCGGCACCCTCGCCGAGGAGGCCCGGCCGGGACGCATCCTGCGTTGTTCCAACCCGAAGTTCCGACGCCTGCTGGAGCGGGAGGGCTTCGCGATCGTCTGGCCCCAGCCCGTGATCGGCAAGCGCCTGTACTGGGAGGTCGACGGGTCCAGGGTCGAGGTCGAGGCGGGCGAGAGCAGCCGGACCGCGGCCGCCGAGATCGAGCCCGGCGAGACCGCGCGCCAGTCGATCGAGCTGCCCCCCGGTGTCTGGGACCTCTCCTTCCAGTATTCGAGCCCGGTCGTGCCACTGCGCCTCGCTGCTGACGGCCTGGAGGCGAAACTGCTGCCGGGACTGGAGGGCGTCGTTCCCTATCGCCCCGACCAGGGTCCCTACTTTCCTGTCGGGGAGGTCAGCTCGGACGGGGGACCCGTCGAGATCGCTGTGACGGCCGAGTCCCCAGACGGCCTGCAGAGACCGCTCGGTGTGGACGCCACCGCGTCGCTCGGAAACGTCGTCGCGACGCGGCTGGACGCCGTGGCCGTGAAGGAGTTCGCCGGATCGTGCGGCCGCTACCTCGACCACTACTACGTGAGCATGGAGGGCGCCCTGAGGGTGCCGAAGCGGATCGGCGGGGGCACCGTGGACCTGGTCCCCTCGCGCTAGAGGTCGACCCCGTGAACGATGAGAACCGCGCTAGAGGTTCACCGGCAGCAGCCGGTAGCAGGCGATCGAGCATGCAAGGACGAGCCCGCCTGCCACGACCGCGACGACCGACAAGGGCAGGGCCAGCGCCGAGGCGGCTCCCAGGATCGGGCCCAGCACGTATCCGAGCGCGAAGACCAGGTTGATGATCGCCGAGGTCACGCCGTACATGCCCTCCATGCCGGAGCGGTCGGCGGCCAGCACGACCAGGGGCGAGGCGGGAGCCGCGAGAGTCGCGAGCCCGCAGCCGAGGAGGAAGAACCCGAGCGTCACCAGCCAGGTCGGGCCGGTCCCGATCAGGGGCAGGGTTACCGCGCTCAGCAGCCCGCCGGCCAGCAGCGCCCGGCGGCGGCCATGGCGGTCCGACCAGGCGCCCGCCAGGGGCGCGAAGATCGTCAGGCCGGCGAACCCGATCCCGAAGACGATCCCGATCGTCGCGGTGGACGCGTCCAGGCGCTGGTCCAGATCGAGCGGCAGGAGGGAGTCGACGACCGCGAGGGTCCCGGCGAACGCGATCAGGGACAGGATTCCGGCCTTGGCCTCGGGGCGGACCCAAAGCCTGCGCACGGCCTGTAGCAACGGAGGAGGGGCCGCCTCGCCCACGCGCACGGTCTCAGGGACACTCAGCGCCATGACCAGCAGCATGAGGGGGATGAAGGTCGCGATCGCGAATGCCTCATCGGTTCCCACCACCTCGATCAGCGCGCCTCCCGCCACCGGCCCGATCAGGCCGATGCCTCCGCCGACGGTCTCCGCCAGCCCCAGCCGGAATCCGAGCTGGCTCTGCGGATACACGTCCGAGATCGCGGCGATGCCGGCCGTCCAGACGAGCGCTGCGGCGGATCCCTGGACCGCGCGCGTCAAAAGCAGCAGCGGCACGGTGTCCACGAGCGCAAATCCCAGCGTGCTCGCGAGCAGGGCCAGGGCTCCAACGATCATCACCGGCCGTCGGCCGGTGCGGTCGATGACCGCCGCCAGCGGGATCGTGGTCAGCAGCTGGGTCAGGGGAAAGATGCCGAAGATCACGACGACGGCCGCGTCGGAGAGGTCGTAGCGGTCCTGGAAGATCGGAAGCGCCGGGATCACCAGGGTGAACAGCGCGGCGTCGCCGCCGATCAGGGCGGTCACCGCGAGAAAGACCCGTCTCTGCTCCCTGGCGTCCGGCATCGGCCGACTAGGGTAAGTGCGAGATGCGGGACCGGAGGCCTGCGCCGGCTACGGTTCCTTGAAGGCGCGGGCGTAGCAGGATGAAGAGAAGCCGGCGAGCGGACTCGAACCGCTGACCCCTTCATTACGAATGAAGTGCTCTACCAACTGAGCTACGCCGGCGCGCGCGTGGGGGTGATTCTAGGACCGTCGAGCGAGGGCGGCCTCTCTCGAAGACGTGCGGCTCAGCCCTCGCCCATCGCCGAGGCGTAGCGGGAGCCCTGGCGCAAAACCAGGCCCCGCCGGACCGCGAGGCGAAGCGCTCGCGGGAACTGGTCGGGGTCCCCCAGCCGGCTCTGGACCGAGTTGCGCAGCTCGCGCCTGGTGAGCGGCCCTTGGTCGCTCAGGACCCGTACGATCTCCTCCAAGTCGCTCTCGATCTCGACGTCTTCGCTCATATCGCCGCGTACTCGCCGTCTCCCGGCCCGAAACCGGACGATCGCGCCGTCGCGCGTCCCGAGCGCGTAGAGGGTCGTGGCGACTCCGATCTGCGAGGCCGAGAGCCCGAAGGCTCTCGGCTCCTGCAGACGGGCACTGATGCCCAAGATCGTGACCTCGAGGCCGTCCGCTCCTGCCTGTCGAGCGTCGCGCCTGCTGCCTCCATGCTGCGGCAGAACATTCCCCGCTGTTCTGCCCGGCAAACCATTGCCCCGAATACTCCCGGCCGTGCGGCCAGAACGAACGTTCAACCGGCGCACGGGTTTGGGCCGTCGCCAGGCAGGGGAACGACTTTGCACCCAGAAGGTCACATCAGATGACCCCCTCCGTCCAGAACCTGAACGCCAAGCTCTCGCCCCGTCCGGCGCCGAATCCGGCGACGAAGAGCCTCCGCATCGACTGGCGCCGGGGCCCCATTCAGGATTCGGCCGCCCCGGTCCGAATCGTCGGCGCCCCCAGCCGCCTCCGCGGCGGCTACAGGCTCAACGTCTAGTTAGTCCGCGAACCGGTACCCGACCCGTCGCACCGTCAGCACGAGCTCGGGCTTCTGCGGGTCGCGCTCGAGCTTCTGGCGCAGGTTCGAGATGTGGACGTCGCAGGCCCTGACGTCGCCGCGAAACTCCGTCTGCCACAGCTCCTCCATGATCTCCTTGCGGCTGAAGACCTGACCCGGGTTCTCGGTCAGCAGGCGCAGCACCTGGAACTCCGAGCGCGTCAGGTTGATGGGTTCCCCGCGAACCGAGACCAGGTGGCGCGCCAGGTCGATGGTCACCGGGCCGGTCTCGATCGCGGTGCCCTCCGACCCATTGGTCCGGTCCAGCTCGCGCCGGCGCAGCTGCGCCCGCACCCGGCCGAGCAGCTCACGGACCGAGAACGGCTTGGTCATGTAGTCGTCGGCGCCCACCTCCAGGCCGACCACCTTGTCCACCTCGGCGTCCTTGGCGGTGAGCAGGATGATCGGAACCGCGCTGCGGGCCCGCACCTCGCGGCAGATGTCGAGGCCGCTCTTGCCGGGCATCATTATGTCCAGGACCAGCAGATCGAACTCGGAACCCGAGAGCCGGCCCTCGGCGTCCTCGCCGTCCTCGGCCAGGGTCACCTGGAAGCCCTCCTGCTCGAGGGCGTAGCCGACCGACTCGCGCACCGAGGGCTCGTCGTCGACCACGAGGATGTGCCCGCCTGCAGCCCCGCCGCTGCTCTGGAAGCTCGAGTCCATGCTTACGGCCGGCGCGTCACGCGACCGGCGTCGGGGTCGGGGAGGGCTGCGCCAGGCGCACCCAGAAGGTCGAGCCGGAGCCGGGCGAGGAGCGCATGCCGATCTCGCCGCCCATCACGTCCACCATGCGCTTGGCGATCGACAGGCCCAGGCCGAAGCCCTCGCTCTCCAGCGAGCCGCTGCCGCGGTAGAACCGCTCGAAAACCCTGTCCTGCTCTCCGGGTGGGATCCCCTTGCCCGTGTCCTCGACCTCGATGGTCACAATGCCGCCCTCCTCCTCTCGCGAGGCGCGAAGGGTAACCGTGCCCGGGGGCGGAGTGTTCTTGCAGGCGTTGGTCAGCAGGCCGATCAGGACCTGGCGCAGCAGCACCGGGTCGCCGGATGCGACCAGGTCAGCGCCGACGTCGGTCGCGATCGCGACTCCCTCGGGCGGCTCCACCGCCTCGACTGCCTCGCCGGCCGAGAGCGTCACGTCCACGACGTGCGCCTCGTCACGCTCCTCCGCGGCCTCGACCCGGGCCAGGATTAGCAGCGACTGGGTCAGGCGCGTCATCCGCTCGGCGTCGTCGGCCAAGCGCGACAGGAAGCGCTCCCTCGCGTCCGGGTCGTCCTTGGCACCTCCCCTCAGAACCTCGATGGCGCTGCTGATCCCCGCCAGCGGGTTCCTCAGCTCGTGAGCCGCATTGGAGACGAATTCGCGCTCGGATCGCTCGCGCTTCAACTCCTCGGTGCGGTCGCTAGTGACGACCAGGACCGCGTGCTCCGCCGCCACGCGGCGGGCCTGGAGGCGATAGACGCGATCCTCGATCGTCAGCTCGGGGACGTCGTGGGACCCGCGCTCGGCGGCCAGGCGCAGCGCCGGGATCAGCGCCGCGGCGGGCTGGCCGTCGCGCACCAGCCGCGCCCCGGCCGGGTTGGTGAAGCGGACCTCCCCGTCCTCGCCGATCACGATGACCCCCTCGCGAAGCCCGTCCAGGATCGCCGACAGCCGGTCGCGCTCGGTCGCCAGCAGGTCGAAGCTGTCTCGCAGCGCCTCGCGCATCACGTCCAGCGCGCGCGTGAGGTCTCCGATCTCGTCGGTGCCGCCCGCGGGCAGCGGAGCATCGAAGCGCCCGGCCGCCATCTGCTCCGCGTTGCGGGCGAGCCGCTTGACCCTGGTGGCGATCAGCGAGGAGACGATGAACCCGACGATCACGCCCACGCCGATTGCGATCAGGATCGCGCGCACGCGATCCCCCTGGAGCTCGTCATACGCGCGCGTCAGCGCCGGGGGCGGCTCAGCCACCACCACGACGGTCCCGCGCACTCCCTCGCGTCCGAAGATCGGAGCGGAGGCGAGCGTGCGGTCCTGCGGCAAGTCAGCCCGGAACCTGCCCCCGGCCCGGCCGGCCTGGGCGGCCTCGCCGGCCTGATCGATGGTCCGCAGGTCGGTCGGCGGCGTGGCCCCGGGAGCGAACGGCCCTCCCTTGCGGTTGATCGCCCAGACCTGGAAGGTCTCGGTGTTCGCCTCGTCGAGGATCCTGGACGCTCCCCCCTCCTTCTTGCTCGCCCCCCCGAGGGCATCGGCGACGTTGGTGGTCCGGCCGACCGCGAGATCGGCGCTCTCGCTCTGCAGCGTGCGCCCCGAGGAATCGTCCACGAAGATGTAGACCGCGAAGGCCGTGATGACCGTGACCCCCGCGAAAGCGGCGCCGAGCCACAGGCGCATGCTGATCCTCGGGCCCCGGATCACCCCACGCACTCCTTTCCGGACCCGCGAGGCATCGGCTTCCGCGCTTGCGTTGGCGCCAGCCATCTGAGCATTTCTTAACAGGTCAGGCAGCCAGCGTCTGCGACAGTCGCAGCCACAGCGCCTCCAGGGCCAGCTCCTCGGAGACGTTCACGCGCAGCCGCCTGCGCGTCTCCAGGATCAGGTCGACCGCCCGTCCCGCTGCACCTGGATCCATCCCCGCCGCGTCCGCCCGCAGGTCATCCATGCGGTCGGCGTTCAGGACCACCTCGTCGACTCCGGCCGCCAGGGCGCCGACGTCCCGGTACCAGGCGCAGCAGAGCGCGAGCCCCAGGTCGAGCGCTTGCGTGCGCCCGCGCCGCTCGGTCCGCCTGACCTGGTCGATCGCATCACGGTTCAGCTTGCCGGCACGGCCGCGGCGCCCGCCGGAGTTCGCCTCCTCCAGCAGCCGCTTCTCTTCGAGGGCGCCGGCCTCGGCCCCCGCGGACTCGGCGGCGGCAAGCAGGGAGCGCCACGGCTCGAGCCGATCCTCGGCGACGGCGGCGCGCGCGGCTGATGTCGCCGCGGCGCGAAGCTCCCGCCCGGTCTCGGTCAGGAGCAGTCGCGCCAGCGCTGCGTCGCCCGCGCACAGGCGCGAGGCCGCTTCGGCCTCGGGGCCGCTTCGGCCGACCGTCTCCAGCACGGCGCCGGGGGCGAGCGGAGCGAACTCGACCGTCCTGCAGCGCGACAGGATCGTGCCTGCGAGAAGCTCGGGCTCCGAGCAGAGCAGGAGCAGGTGCGCGAAGGGCGCCGGCTCCTCGAGCGTCTTCAGCAGCGCGTTCTGGCTCTCGTCGCGCAGCGCCTCGGCCTCCTCGATCACGAAGACGCGCCTGTCCCCCTCGGCTGGCCTCAGGCTGGAAGCGCGGATGACGGACTCGCGGACCTCGTCCACCAGGTGCTGGGCGCCGGGAGGCCGCAGCCAAACCAGGTCTGGATGCGGCGAGGGATCAAGCATCGCGCGGCGGCGAGCGTCGTCCGGGTCGAGCGCGCCCGCGGCTAGCAGTTCGGCAGCGAACGCCCGGGCGGCCGCAGCCTTTCCCGAGCCCGACGGTCCACGGAAAAGGTATGCGTGGGTTGGATCGTGAAGGTCCGACGCCAACTCGGCTGCGGCCCTGGGCTGGTGCCTCGTTGCCCGAGCCAGGGCCGGGGGCGGATCGGCGTGTGCGACCGTCAAGTCCGGACCGCCCCGACGACCGCCATCACGGCAGCGTGCACCGTGTCGGGGTCCCCCGACGCGTCGACCACCCGCACCCGGTCCGGGTGACGCGCCGCGACCTCTTCGTAGCCCTCGGCCACCCGCCGCTGGAGCTCCATCCCCTCGCCCTCGAATCTGTCGGCGGCGCGGCCCTCGGCCGCGATCCGTTCGGCGGCCACCTCGGGATGCAGGCGAAGCAGCACTGTCAGGTCCGGCCAGAGCCCGCCGGTGGCCAGGTCGCAGAGTTCCTCGACGCGCTCCGCGCCCAGCCCGCGCGCGGTGCCCTGGTAGGCGACGCTCGAGTCCCCGAACCTGTCGCAGACGACGTCGCGACCCTCATCCATCGCCGGGCGGATCACCTCGGTCACGAGCTGGGCCCGCGCGGCCAGGAAGAGCAGCAGTTCGGCCATCGAATCGAGCCGGATCCCGGAGTCCTTCAGCAGCGTCCGTGCGCCCTCGCCGGCTGCCGTGCCGCCGGGCTCGCGCACCAGCATGGTGTCGTCGCCCAGCGCGGCCGCGAGCCGCGCCGCCTGCGTCGTCTTCCCGGACCCGTCGATTCCCTCGAGCGCGATGAACACGAACTCAGGCTATCCGCCGCGCAACCCGTCTCCTCCGGGCGCACATCGACCGGGGCCGCGGATCAGCTCTTGGCGCGGGCCTTCCCCTTGGAGCCGGCCTTGGCGCCGTTCTTTCCGTTGCGGGCGCGCTTCACCTTCGTGGCCGACACCTGACCGGCGATCTTCTCGGCCTCTTTCAGCGCCTCCTCGGAGTCCGCGGCGCCGTTGGGACCCTCGCCGTCGGCCTTCGCCTCAGCGGCTGCCTTGGCGGCCTCCTTGGCCGCCTTGGCGGCCTCGCGCTCCGCCTTCTTGCGCTTCATCTCCTCCATCGAGGGGCAGTCCTCGTTGAAGCAGAGCTTCCAGGGACGGCCGGGCTTGAACTTCTGGGCGACCGAGACCCGCGGGGTCCGCCCGCAGACCGAGCACGTGTCCTCGAGCTTGTGCACGTCGTAGAAGCGGGGCTGGGGGATCGGGAAGGTCTGGTCGCAGGAGCCGGGCGAATCGGGATTGTCCCCGTCCCAGCCGGTGCAGCCGACGAACGACTTGCCGGACTTGCGCGCCCGGATCACCCGCAGCATGTTGGGCGAGCCGTCCTCCTGCTTGCGGCCCGCCTCCCGGCAGACGACGCACGGCCCGAGGATGCGGTCCTCATCCATCCCGCTCCAGACCAGGCGCGCGAACTGGCGCCACGGCGCGTCGTCGTCATCGAGGTCGACGTCCTTGCCCATCTCGTCATAGGCGGAGCGCAGGGCGTCTCGGCTGTCGGTCAGGACCTGGTCCTTGGTCATCTCGCCGGCCGCGATAGCGTCCATCTCGGCCTCCAGCTGGGCGGTCATCTCCGAGTCGGCCACCCGCGGCACGTAGGTCTTGAAGCCCTCGTACATCTTGATCCCGGTCTCGCTGGGCTCGGGCGGGTTGCCGTGGACGTAGCCGCGGTAGTAGAGCTTCTGAATGATGTCGGCACGCGTCGCCTTGGTGCCGAGGCCGCGCTCCTCCATCATCTCGATCAGCTTGCCCTGCGAGATGCGGCCCGGAGGCTGGGTCTCCTTGGAGATCAGCTCCGGATCGCCCTCGAGCGGCAGCTCCTGTCCCTGCTCGAGCTTGGGGATCTCGGTGTCGGCCGAGCGTGCGTAGGTGTAGATGGCGGCGAAGCCGGGCTCGATCAGGACCGACCCCCGCACGAAGTAGTCCTCGGCTCCGGCCTTGATGTCGGCCCGCGTGGACTCGCTGATCATCGGGGGCGAGAACGTCGCGAGGAACCGCCGGGCGACTAGCTCATAGACCTTCCGATGAGCCTCGCTGCGGGCTTCGAGCCGCTTGGGGTTGACCGCGGCGGTCGGATAGATCGGCGGGTGGTCGGTGGTCTCCTTCTTGCCGCGGGTCGCCTCCAGCGAGCCCTGCCCCAGCAGGAACTCGGCGGCCTTGAAGTCTTCGATCTTGACCAGCTCGCCGACCAGCTGACGGGTGTCGAGGGACGACGGGTAGACGGTGTTGTCGGTCCGCGGGTAGGAGATGTACCCGTCCATGTAGAGGTCCTCGGCCAGGCGCATCGCGCGAGCCGGGGTGATGCCGAGCCGGTTCGAAGCATCGGTGGTGAAGGCGGTCGTATTGAGGGGCGTGGGCGGCTTGCGGGTCTGCTTGCGGGCGTTGATCTCGGTCACGGTGCCCGGGCTTGTGGTGCCCTCGAGGGCGGCCTTCGCCTCGGACTCCTTCCAGAACTTGTCGGTGGCGTGCTGGGCCTCGAACGATCCGTCGGGGTGCGAGAAGGTCGCGACGATCTCCCAGTACGGCTTGGGGACGTGTGCGCGCCGCTCCAACTCCCGTTCGACGATCAGCCCAAGAGTCGGGCTCTGCACGCGGCCGACCGAGAGGAAGTTGGAGCCGAAGCGGCGGGTAGCGCGGGAGACGGCTCGGGTGAGGGTGGCGCCCCAGATCAGGTCGATGTCCTGGCGCGCGGCGCCGGCGTTCGCGAGGGGCATGGACAGCTCGTCGAGGTTGTCGAACGCACGCCGGATCTCGTCCTTGGTCAAAGCCGAGTAGCGGGCGCGCTTGACCGCCGTGCCGTCGGCGTCAACGCCCTCGGCCGTGCCGAGTTGGGGGTTCGCCTCAACGATCTCCTGAAGCGCCTCCAAGCCGATCAGCTCGCCCTCGCGGTCGAAGTCGGTCGCGATCACCAGGTCCGTCGCGTCCTTCGCCACCTTCTTGATCGCGCGCACGACGTTCTTGTCGGTCGGCTGCTTGATCAGCGGGGCGTCGATCAGGTCGCGCGGGTCGATCTGCTGCCAGCTCTTGTATTCCTCGGGGAACGCCGGGTTCAGCACGTGGCCCTTGAGCCCGATGGTCATCTGCGGTCCCTCGTCGCCATCCCACGTGTAGTAGGGAGTCTTGAACGAGGACTCCTCCTTCGCGGTTCCCCCAGAGAGGATCTCCGCGATCTTCTTCGCGCTGTTGTTCTTCTCGGTGACGATCAGACGCATCGCACACTCCAAGGTAGCCACGGAAGCGGTCTTCGACTGCCGCTCCCGGACGGTGGTCGGCGGCGAGAGTAGCAGGGGGGATCAGACGCGAAGGCGGCTTCGGCGCCCCCGGCCAGGCACCAACCAGGCGCAAATTGCACCGCTGGACAGCGCGGCGACGGCGCCCCGGGCCGGGCGGCGCACGTCACTAACCTACTTCCCATGCCGGCTCAGGCATATGCGGGCAAGGAGTGCGTCTGCCAGTTCAAGCGCGGGATCTGCGACCAGACCTGCGTGCGGGACATGCTGGACACGCCGGTGTACATCGCGTGCCTGCGTCTCAGGGGCCGCAAGTGCGTCGTCGTCGGTGGCGGGGAGATCGGCCTGGAGAAGGTCGAGGGCCTGCTCGCCTGCGGCGGCGAGGTGACCCTGATCGCCCCCGAGGCGAGCTCCGAGCTCCGGGCGCTGGCCGATGAGGGGTCGATCGCGTGGGAGCGCCGGCCCTACGCCGGCCCCGCGGACCTGGAGGGCGTATTCATCGTGATCGCCGCCACTGACGACACGGACGTCAACATCGGGGTCTACGAGGACGCCGAGCGGCGGGCGATGCTGGTGAACGTGGTGGACGTGCCGCCGCTCTGCAACTTCATCCTCCCTGCGATCGTGCGGCAGGGCTCGATGGCCATCGCCATCTCGACCCAGGGCGCCTCCCCCGCGCTCGCCAAGCGCATGAAGGCCGAGATCTCCGAGCAGTTCGGCCCCGCCTACGCCGAGCTGGCGGTGATCCTGAACGAGGCGCGTGGATGGGCGAAGGGCACCCTGCCCACCTACAACGACCGCAAGGAGTTCTTCGAGAGCATCGTCAACGGCGACCCCGATCCCGTCCAGCTGCTTCGGCAGGGCCGGACCGACGAGGTCCGGGAGCTGGTCGAGGCGGCCAAGCGCCGCCACGCCGGCGCGCTCGGCGCATCGGCGTAGCCACGTCGCCCTGCGGCGCCGGGGGCCTGCCCCCGGACGACCTGCTGACGCTTGCCTTGCGGGCCGGACTTTCGCCTACAGCCGGGAAACCGCCGCGTCGTAGACGCGGTCGGGGATCAGCGGTCGCACCCGGTAGAGCACGCGGGCCCGTCCACCGACGGGATACCGGCTGCTCGGACGACGCGTGCTGAGCGCCTCGGACACAGTTTCCGCCACGAGCTCGGGCGAGGCCGAGCGCTCGGGTGTGCTGTCGAGGCGGTCGGCGAACGACCTGAGACGCTCGCGGTACCGCTCCGCCTGCGCGCCGCGAAGCCGATCGGCGGCCGCCCGCGCCCGCTTCGCCGCCTTCGGCCAGATCTCGGTGTCCATGGGGCCGGGCTCGATCAGGGCGACGTCGACGCCGGAGCCGCGAAGCTCCTGGCGCAGCGAGTCGGCGAGGCCCTCCAGCGCGTGCTTCGAGGTGATGTAGGGACCGGCGAACGGGAACGCCGTCTTGCCACCGATCGACCCCATGAAGACCAAGCGGCCGTTTGCGGCCCGGAGCATGGGAAGGAAGGCCTGCGTGACGGCGAGCTGGCCGACGAGGTTCACCTCCAGCTGCTCGCGGAAGCGGTCGATGTCGATCGTCTCGAGCGGCTCGGCGAACCCGGTGCCCGCGTTGTTGACCAGGCCGGCGAGCTCGCCGCCCGTTCGCTCCGAGACCTGGGCCGCAGCACTCCGGATCGAAGCCTGGTCCGTGACGTCGAGCGTCATCGGGACCACGTCTCCGGCTACGTCCGCCGCAATCCGCTCACCGTCGGCCGGGTCGCGGACCCCGGCGAAGACCGTGTAGCCCTCCTCGGCGAGCTTCTCGGCCGTGCTGCGCCCGATCCCCGACGAGGTCCCCGTGACCACGACGCTTCCCCGCTTCCCACCTGTCTCGCTCATCGCTGTCCTTCCTTCTTGACTCTTTGTGCAGGCTTTCCGGCCGCCCGTTCGCCCCGGTTCTCCGGTCCGGCCAGGTGGGCTTACCCGCCTGGCCTCCCGGTCAACCGCTGGCCCGCGGCCGGAGCTCCTCAGCCGCCTGCGGCTGCCCGGTAGCGCGCCAGCGCCTCCTCGCGCGCGTCCCGGTGATCGACGATCGGCGCGGGGTAGTCCTCGCCGATCACGCATCCGGCCTCGCGCTGGACGTCGGCGGGCATCCTCCAGGGCTCGCGCAGATGCTCGTCCGGGACCCGCTCGAGCTCAGGGACGAACCGCCGCACATATTTCCCCTCGGGGTCGTAGCGCTCCATATGCAGGGCCGGGTTGTAGATGCGCCGGAAGTAGGGGGCCGGGTCGGTTCCCACCGAGGCGATCCACTGCCAGTTTCCGTTGTTGTTGGCTTGATCTCCGTCCACGAGGTAGCGCATGAAGTGGCGCTCTCCGCGCCGCCAGTCGATGCCCAGATCCTTGGTCAGGAAGGAGCCCACAACCAGCCGCGCGCGGTTGTGCATCCAGCCCTCGCGCCTCAGCTGACGCATGCCGGCGTCCACGAGGGGGAAGCCGGTGCGGCCCTCGGTCCAGGCCTCGAAGGCGCGCCGGGAGCGGCTCCACCGCAGCTTCCCCCGGTACCGCGCCTGAAATTCCGAGTGGGCGTTCCCGGGGAAGTGAAAGAGGACGTGATGGTGGAAGTCACGCCAGCAGAGCTGGCGCCGGAAGGCCTGGGCTCCCTTTCCCCGCGGCAGCCGCTCCTCGAGCAGGCGCGGGGAGACGCAGCCGAAGTGCAGATAGGGCGAAAGGTGGGAGGTGCGGTCGCGCCCGAGGGCGTCGTGGTTGTCGGCGTACTCGCGTACGTCGGTATCGAGGAAGGCCGACAGCCGGCGCAGCGCGGCCTGCTCGCCTCCCGCGGGCGGGTCGCTCACCTCCTGCCGCAATCCCAGGTCGGCCAGCTTTGGCAGGCGGCCGGCGCGGCCGCGCGGCGCCGGCACCGAGGTGGGGGCGTCCAGCACCGGCCGGCGCTCGATTCCCGACCAGGTGCGGTGAAACGGGGAGAAGACGCTGTATGGCCTGCCTTCGCCGGTCTCGACCGCCCGGACATCGACCGCGTTCAGGCCTTCGTGGGGGCGAACCTCGACCCCCGCGTCGGCGAACGCGCTAGCCGCCGCCTCGCCCCGGCGGCGGGCGAAGGGGCTGACGTCGTATGCGAAGTGGACCTCCTCGCACCCCGTCTCGCGCGCGAGCGCGACCAGCTCGCGCTCGGGCCTGCCGGAGCGGACGAACAGGCGGCCACCCCGCTCCCGGAGCGCGGCGTCCAGCTCCGCCAGGCACTCGAGCATGAACTGCGTGCGCGAACCCGAGGCGTGGCGGCCGCCCAGCAGCCGCGGGTCGAAACAGAAGGCAGGCACGACGCGGTCGTGGCGCTCGAGCGCCGCCCGCAGCGCGGGGTTGTCGCGCACGCGCAGATCCCGCCTGAACCAGACCATCGCGGTCATGTAGGTGGCTACGTTCCCGCTCGCGCCTCGGCTCACTCCCGCCGCGGCCCCGCCAAGCGACTCTGCTGTCGGCCTCAGCCCTCGGGTAGGCCGTAGATCGCGATGGCGGCGTACTGGATGGCCGCCGCGGCGATCACGAAAAGGTGGAAGATCTCGTGGTATCCGAAGACCGAGGGGCTCGGGTCCGGGCGCCTGGTGGCATACACGACCGCACCGGCCGTGTAGAGGGCGCCCCCGAGGGCGATCAGGCCCACCCCGACCGGACCCATCCGCTCCCACAGCTGCGGCAGCGCTGCCACGGCGACCCAGCCGGTGGATATGTAGAGCAGGGAGCTGAACCACTTCGGCGCGTTCCACCAGGCCAGGTTCAGGACCGCGCCGCCGGCCGCACACGCCCAGATCACGATCAGGATCACCTCTGCGGTCGTTCCCTCCATGACCAGCAGCGCGAACGGGGTGTAGGTGCCCGCGATCAGCACGAAGATCATCGTGTGGTCCAGGCGGCGCATCCATCGCCGCGGCCCGGGCTGCCAGTCGACGCGGTGATACAGGGCGCTCGTCCCCAGCAGCGCCGACAGCGAGAACGCGTAGACCGACACCGCAAGGACCTCGCGGCCGCCCTGAGCAGCGATCACGAGCACGGCGCCCGCGACGAGCGAGACGAAGAAGGCCCACTGGTGGCTGACCCCGCGCCAACGGGGCTTCTGCAGCTTCTGCGCGAGCCCGACCGCGGCCTCGGCGTAGGAGTCGCGGGCGGACTCGAACTGCCGCTCGGCCGCGTCGCGAGCCTCGCCGATCCGCTCACCCGCCGCATGCCGCGCGTCGTCGAAGCGCTCGCCGGCCGCCTCGGCGGCCTCGCGCGCCGCATCGATCGGATGGTGCCCCTGCCGTGCTTCGTCCGCTGTCACTCCGCACAGGATAGGCCGCACCTTGGACCTGCCCGGACGCGGACGTGGCGGCGGGCCCGCGGACCAAGCCCGCCACTATTGGAACGCTACACCTAGCGTTGTTCATTGAGATAGAGCGCTGCCCGTAGTAAACTCCTAGCGATGGACTGTCCCGCATGCGGCACCCACACACGGACCCTGGAGACCCGGCGCGCCGAAGCAGGCGCGGCCCTCCGGCGCCGGCGCGAGTGCCCCGGCTGCGGCCAGCGCTTCACGACCTTCGAGCGGCGCGAGCCGCTGATGGTGGTGAAGCGGGGGGGCCGCCGGCAACCGTTCGACCGGGCGAAGCTGCTTGCCGGCCTGGTCCGGGCATCCCACAAGCGCGACGTCGATCCCCGTGACCTGGAGGCGATCGTCGAGGGGATCGAGCGGGCCGGTCACGCCGGCGGCGGCGAGCTGAGCGCCGAGCGGATCGGGGAGCTCTGCCTCGAGGGGCTCGCTCCGCTGGACCGCGGCGCCTTCCTGCAGTTTGCGGGAACCCTGCCGGGGCCCGTCCCGGTCGATCTCCAAAACCCCCGCAAATACGGAGAGAGCGGGGGCACGGATTCTGTCCGAAGCGAAGAGGATGCTGCACGGCCCACCCCGAGAGAGCGAGCGAGAGGAGACAACTGATGGCGAGGGCCACTTCCAAGTCGGCTAGGACAACCGAGAAGGGGCTCAGCATCGAGCGTCGCTTCACCTCTCCCGGGGTGCATCCCTACGACGAGCTGGAGTGGGAGACCCGCGACGCCGTCATCGGCGATCCGGAGAACCCCGCGTTCGAGCAGCGCGGGGTCGAATTCCCAAAGACCTGGACGCAGAACGCGACCAACATCGTCGCCCAGAAGTACTTTCGCGGCCAGCCCGGCTCCCCCGACCGCGAAACCTCCGTCAAGCAGATGGTCTCCCGGGTGGCCGGCCGGATCGCGCGTGCGGGCCGCGACGCCGGCTACTTCGCCTCGGACCAGGACGCCGACGCCTTCGAGGCCGAGCTGACCTCGATCCTGGTCAACCAGAAGGCGGCCTTCAATTCCCCGGTGTGGTTCAACGTCGGCTGGAAGCAGCCCGGCCAGGAGCAGGCATCGGCCTGCTTCATCCTGAGCGTCGAGGACGACATGGACTCGATCCTCTCCTGGAACACCAAGGAGGGGATCATCTTCAAGGGCGGCTCGGGCTCGGGCATCAACCTTTCGCGGATCCGCGGCTCGATGGAGCCTCTCTCCAAGGGCGGCATCGCGAGCGGCCCGGTCAGCTTCATGCGTGGCGCCGACTCGTGGGCCGGCGCGATCAAGTCCGGCGGCGGCACCCGCCGTGCGGCCAAGATGGTCGTTCTGGACGTGGACCACCCCGACGTCGAGAAGTTCATCTGGTGCAAGGCGGACGAGGAGAAGAAGGCAGCGGCTCTTAAAGCCGCTGACTTCGATATGCGCCTGGACTCCGAGGCGTTCGCCTCGGTGCAGTTCCAGAACGCGAACAACTCGGTCCGCGTCAGCGACGAGTTCATGCAGGCCGTTGAGGACGACGGCGACTGGCACCTGCTCGGCCGCGTGGACGGCAAGCCGATCAAGACGGTGAAGGCCCGCGAGCTGATGAACCAGATCGCCGACGCCGCCTGGCGGTGCGCGGATCCGGGCGTCCAGTACGACTCGGTCATCAACCGCTGGCACACCTGTCCCGAGTCCGGGCGGATCAACGCCTCCAACCCGTGCTCGGAGTACATGCACGTGGACGACTCGGCCTGCAACCTGGCCTCGCTCAACCTGATGAAGTTCCGCCGCGAAGACGGCAGCTTCGACGTGGACGACTTCTCCCACGCGGTGGACATCGTCTTCCTCGCGCAGGAGATCCTGGTCGGGCTGTCCTGTTACCCGACCGACGAGATCACCCGGAACGCGCGGGCGTTCCGCCAGCTCGGGCTCGGATACGCCAACCTCGGCGCGCTGCTGATGGCGAACGGCATGCCCTACGACTCCGACGCGGGCCGCGCGGTCGCGGCCTCGATCACCGCGTTGATGACCGGACGCGGGTACCGCCAGTCGGCCGAGATCGCCGGGGCGATCGGTCCATACGACGAGTACGAGCGCAACCGCGAGCCGCACAACCAGGTGATGCGGATGCACCAGCAGGCCGCGTACGAGATTTCCGACGAGATGGTCTCCGAGCCGCTGCTCCATGCCGCCCGCGAGTCATGGGACGAGGCGGTGGCGCTGGGCGAGCAGCACGGCTACCGCAACGCGCAGGCGACGGTCCTCGCGCCGACCGGGACCATCAGCTTCCTGATGGACTGCGACACGACCGGTATCGAGCCGGACTTCTCGCTCGTCAAGTTCAAGGAGCTTGTGGGCGGCGGCCAGATGAAGATCGTCAACCGCTCGGTCAACCTGGCGCTCGAGACCCTCGGCTATTCGCAGTCCGAGATCGAGCAGATCGACGCCCACATCAACGAGCACAACACGATCATCGGGGCGCCGGGACTGAAGGAGGAGCACCTCTCGGTCTTCGACGTGGCGGTCGGCGAGCGCTCGATCAGCCACACCGGCCACATCGACATGATGGCCGCGGCCCAGCCGTTCCTGTCGGGCGCGATCTCGAAGACCGTGAACCTGCCCGAGTCGGCGAGCGTCGCCGACATCGCCGATGCCTACATCGATGGCTGGGGCAAGGGCCTGAAGGCGCTGGCGATCTACCGCGACGGCTCGAAGACCGCGCAGGCGCTGAAGACCGACGCCGGCGAGGCGAAGGAAAAGGTGGTCGAGGCGAAGGGCGAAGCTGAGGGCCCGCCGGCGGCGCCGCAGCGCCGCAAGATGCCGCGCGAGCGCGAGTCGATCACCCACAAGTTCTCGATCGGCATGCAGGAGGGCTACATCACCGCGGGCAAGTACGAGGACGGCTCGGTCGGCGAGATCTTCCTGACCGACATCGGCAAGGAGGGCTCGACGATCAAGGGCCTGATGAACGCCTTCGCGACGGCGATCTCGATCGGGCTGCAGTACGGCGTCCCGCTGGAGGACTTCGTCAAGAAATTCAGCTACATGCGCTTCGAACCCGAAGGGATCACCCGCAACCCGGAGATCCCGTTCGCGAAGTCGCTGCCGGACTACATCATGCGCTGGCTCGCGAGCCGCTTCGTCGACGACGTCGACTACCTGGAGCAGCTCGGGATCATGACCGACGAGGTCCGCGCCCGGAAGGACGCGCAGCTCGCCCTGCCGACCGAGGATACGAACGGCCAGGCGAAGGCGACGAACGGCGAGGGGAACGGCTACGGGAACGGCTCCCCAGGTCACGCCGAAACAGAGGCCGAGACTCCGCCCGAGACGACCGAGCCCGGCGGTGACACCGGCGGCTCGGACAACCCGGGCGCCGCGGCCAAGCCGGCGACCTCCGCCCTGACCGACACGCCGCCCGTGATCCCGGCCCGCATCAGCCAGGACCTGGAGCTGGGCCCGGCATGCGACCAGTGCGGCGGCATGATGCAGCGCACGGGCAGCTGCTACACGTGCTCGAGCTGCGGCAACAACACAGGCTGCGGCTGAGCCGCCCGCCTGACCGCTCTCAGCTCCCAGAGCGGGCGGTCCGTGCTGAAGCCCCGCGTTGTAGCCCCCGCGTGATCCTTCCTGGCGTGGGGAAACGAGGATAAGAGCGAGCTTGCCGCGAGACCGCACTTCCCGCGCCTGATGGTGCGCTTCGCGGGGTCCGGGGACGGTCCCCGGTTGGCGCGGCGGCGGCGATTCGAGTGGCACCTGCGCCGGGTCCTTCCCTGGTTGGGCCGCCACGTCGAGGATCCCAACCCGAACGCCATGGCGCTCGTGGCCGTCGAGACCTTCGTCCGCCCCTTGCCGATGCGGATGGCCGAGTACGCGGCGTGGTGTTTCGGGTCGCTGCGGGGCAGCCCCTGGCTGGAGACCCTTTCCGTCGGGCCCGCGCAGATCCAGCTCGCGAACTGGCGCAGGCGCGGGGCGATCCCGGAAGTCCGGTTCACTCCCGCCCGCTTCTGGCGCGTCCGCGACCCCAGGGCGAGCTACCGGGTCTGCCTCGAGCTGCTCGCGGAGGGTGGCGTGGCGAACTCCCAGAGCGCCGCGGCGCTGGCCCGCTGCTACACCGGCGCCGCCGAAACCCCGTACGTCGACCTGCTCGAGGATGCGCGCGTGCGGGCGGTCGCGCACCTCGCGCGGTTGAGCGCTCGGCGCGGCGGTATGCTCGAGTCGTGAGCGAAAGGGAGAGGGACAATCGCAGCGCCAGCCTTGGCGACGCCCAGTCCTCGAACCCGCCCGATGCCGACGACATGATCGAGCCGGACGCCGATCCGCTGGACACCGACGTCGAAGACGCCGACCTGTTCCTGGGGGAAGGGGACGACGAGCCGGACGAGGGCTCAGGCGACGAGGACTCCTGAGCGCTCGGAGCCGGCCCCCGACCGCTCCACCTCGGCGTCCAGCAGGTCAGCGAGCTCCAGACGCCGCGCGCCGGCCGAAGGCGTACGTGGCAATCCTGAGCTGACCTCGAGGAGATTCTCGACCTCGAGGGGATCCGTGGGGAGGTCATCCAGCTCGTACTCGCTGAGCTTGCGGCTGTGCGGGTCGTAGTACACCGCGTACTTCGAGTCGCGTGTGCGCACGGCGCGGGTCCGGTTGGCTGTCCCGGTACGGTCCTAATCATGACTAGGTTGCGCACTGCACCGGGCCCCACGGGATCCAGCCTGCTGGTCGCCCAGCGCCCGCTGGCGGCCGCGCAGTGGGCCGCCATCCTCGGCTCGATCGCGGTGCTGGTCTGGAGCATCCCGGGCATCATCGTCAACCCCGACTTCTCCACCGGCGACGCGGCCACGTCCGAGGTGGTCCTGGGCGTGGACATGAACGGCTGGCACGCCCTGTCGGGGTTCCTGGTCGCGATTCCGGGCTTCTTCGCGGCGCTGCGCCCGTCCTGGGCGGCCGCGTTCGACCTCGCCGCGGCCGGGTCGCTGATCGCCACCGGCGTCTGGGCCCTGATGGACACCCAGGTGGCGGGGGGCCTCTTCTACTTCCCCAACGGCACGCCTGACGCGCTGCTTCACTTCGGCACCTCCACCATCTTCCTGGCGGGCGGCGCGCATCACTTCCTGACCCGGGACGGCTGAGCAGGCGGCGCGCCCGAGCCGGTATCTCGGAGACAAATCGGCCAGCGAGCCGGGGACATCAGTGGGCCGCCGCCCGAGGAACTCTACGCGGAGCGGTCCTCGCCTGAGCAGACGGCCGCAGTCTCGACCGGGGTCCCGGGGCAGAGCTCTGCCGCGTCTGCGACCCGGCGCAGCAGCAGCCAGAGCTGCTCGCGCTGGTCAGGCTCGAGCGTGCGAAGCAGACCCTCCTCACCCTCGCCGATCGCCTGGTCGGCCTGCTCGAGCGCCTCGGTGCCGCGCTCGCTCAGCTCGACCACGTAGCGGCGGCGGTCGCTCTCGTGCCGGTAGCGCTCGATCAGCCCGCGCTCGTTGAGCTCGGCGGTGACCGAGGCCAGGTTGCTGTAGTCGAGGCCCAGAGCGTCGGCGAGGACGGCCTGGGAGGCGGCGCCGATCACCTGCAGCTGCTTGAGGACGATGTAGTGCTGGGCCGTCAGGTCCAGCGGACGCAGCCCGCGCCGGAATCGCGCCTGGCTCTCCTGCCCGAGCCGCGCCAGGAGCACGCCGAAGGGAAGGCGGTCCTTCGTTTCCTCGGCCGCCCTGCTGGCCTGGCGCTGAGTTGGTGTGGCTGTCGTGGTCATCCGATTGCTCTGGTCTGAAGAATAGTGGTTTAGGACAATGGTGGTAAAGTACTATGCTGGTTGTGTACCACAGAGGTTAAGTACCAGCAAGATATTCCATTACCACCGAAAGGACACTCATGAGCGCCACCGCAGTCACGGAGCTTCAGGGGACCTACGAGGCCGACCCGATCCACTCGGTCTTCGGCTTCTCGGTCGTCCACAACGGCATCTCGACCTACCGGGGCAGCCTGGACGATGTCAGCGCCACCCTGCGCGCCGAGGGTGACGAGCTCGCGCTCGAGGGCTCGGCCTCGGTCGAATCCATCTCGATCCGCCAGCCGGAGATGTTCCGAGCCCACGTGCTGGGCGAGGAGTTCTTCAACGCCGAGGAGCACCCCGAGGTCCGGTTCACCTCGAAGAGCATCGAGTTCGGTGAGGGCGAGACCGTCACCGTCGAGGGTGAGCTCGAGGTCGCGGGCCGCAGGCGCGACGCCACCGCGACGGGCATCTATCGCGCCCCGATCGAGGGTCCCGACGGCAATGAGCGGGTCGCCTTCGAGCTGGAGACGACGTTCGATCGTCGCGACTTCGGTTTCGAATGGCAGATGCAGCTGCCCTCGGGCGGCAACGTCCTGGACTGGGACGTGACCCTGAACGTCCATCTCGAGCTGGTCAAGGCCGACCAGGAGGACGCGTAGCGATGAGGCTCGTGGGCATCTCCGGATCGATCCGGAAGGACTCCCACAACACCGGCCTGCTCCGGGCGGCTGGCGAGCTGCTGCCGCCCGGGGCTGAGCTGGAGCTGGTCGGGATCGGCGATCTCCCGCTCTACAGCGAGGACATCGACACCGACCCGGCGCCTGAGCCGGTCGCGCGTTTCCGCGAGGCGGTCGCTGCAGCCGAGGCCGTCGTGATCAGCACCCCCGAGTACAACGCCTCGATCCCGGGCCCGCTCAAGAACGCGATTGACTGGGCCTCGCGGCCCTTTGACCAGAACCCCTTCCGCGGCAAGCCAGTCCTGGTCGTCGGGGCCAGTACGGGGCTGTTCGGCGCGGTCTGGGCACAAGCCGAGATCCGCAAGATCATGGACCACATCGGCGCCAAAGTCCTCGACACCGAGCTTCCGGTCGGGCAGGCGCACGAGACCGTCGCCCACGGCCTGCAGCAAGAGGCAATCTGGGCCGAGCTGGAGCGCCAGCTCGCGGTCCTGGTCGACATGACCCGAGGCGCCGGGGCGAGGCTGCGCGAGAGGGTCGCGGCCTAGCCGAGGAGCCGAGCGGTCAGGCGACCGGGGCGGGCGTCTGCGCGCCCTCGGCGGTCAGGACCTCGGCCGCGGCCCGGCGGCCCGCCTGGATGGCCCCGTCGAAGTAACCCATCCATCGGGTGCCGGTCTCGGTCCCGGCCCAATGGATGCGGCCGACGGGCTCGCGCAAAGCGCGCCCGTAGGCGGTCCAGGTGCCGGGTGTCGGAACGCCGGCGTAGCAGCCGCGCGAAAACGGCTCGCTGGACCTGGGATTCGCGGCGCGCTCGCCGAACAGGCGAGTGAAGGTGTCGATCATGACCCGGCGGCGCTCAGCCTCGGGCGCGGGCCCCAGGATGCGTGCGTCGCGCCCCTCGAGGAAGCCCATCAACACGCCGGGCGAGCCGTTCGCCGGGGTGTTGTCGAAGATCACCTGGGCCGGGCCCGGCAGGCTGGTCGCGATGCCGCTGAGACCGTCGGAGCGCCAGAACGGCTGGTCATAGACCGCCATGCACTTGATGACCGAGCCCATCGGCACCCGCTGGGTCAGCTGGGCGCGCTGGGACGGTAGTGCCGGCTCGTAGAGCAAAGTCCCCGCCAGGGCGGGGGGCAGCGCGACGATCACCCGCCGCGCGCGCATGTCGCCGAGGATCACGCCGTCCTCCTCGACCCGGATCGAGCGGACCGGGGAGGACAGCGTCACGCGCTCGCCCAGGCCCTCGGCCATTTTCAGGCTGATCAGCTGCGAGCCGCCGACGATCCGGTCCTGCTGGCCGCCGCCCTCGGTGTCCACCAGGAGGTCCCAGCCGTCGGCCGCCGCGGCGTAGAAGAGCGCGTGCAGCATTGACAGGTCGGCGGGCTCGACCGAGAAGACGGCGCGGATCCCCAGGGCCAGGGCTTCGCGGGCGGTCTTCGTCCTCGCCGCCTTGCGGATCCAGGCGTCCACCGTGAGGCCGTCCAGCTCCTCGGCGTCCGGGTGCTCCCATGGCGCCTCGGGGTCCACCTTCTTGCTCATCCGCTTGAAGCGCGCGTCCGCGCGACCGTAGTCGGCCAGGACGACCGGGTTCAGGCGCGGGATCGTGCCGCTGTAGCGCTTCAGCCTGCCGCCCGGGCCCTCGAACAGGTTCTCACCGTCCGTGTGGGTGGGATAGGTCTCGATTCCCAACTCCGCCACCAGGCCGAGCACCTCGTTCTGGCCGGGGCCGACCCACTGGCCGCCGACCTCGACGACGTCCTCAGGCCGCTCGCCGACGCTTTGATTGAGGGTGCGGCCGCCGACCCGGTCGCGGGCCTCCAGAACGCGGACGTCGGCGCCACCGGCCTCCAGCGCCCGCGCCGCCGCCAGGCCTGAGAGCCCGGCGCCGATCACGATCACGTCGCAGTCGTGCGCCATCCCGCCCAGTATCTCGCTTCAAAGTGAGTCGGGCAGCTCGATCGTCCCGTCCACCAGCGGGACCACCGCGCCGCTGACCCGCACGCGCTCGCCGTCCATCCTCGTCACGAGCGTGCTGGGGCGGCCCATCTCGGAGCCCTGGGACAGGGTCAGCTGCTCGCGGACGCCGCGCTCGGCCAGGTACGCGCACAGCGGGCCGGCGGCCGACCCGGTCGCTGGGTCCTCGCCGATCTCGACGATGCGAGAGAAGGCGCGCGCCCGGCCCTCGGCGGCGTTCCGGTCCGGATCCCACCAGCACACGTACAGGGTCACCGCGTCGGGCCGCCCGATCAGGCGATCGATCGCGGGGTAGTCCGGCACGACGCGGTCCAGGGCCGACCCGTCGGCGAGCGGGGCGATCGCGTGCGCCACGCCCGTCGAGGCGATCCGTGGGGGCACGTCGGGGTGCGCGTCGCCCGGCTCGAGCCCGACGGCGGCCATCGCGGCCGCCGGGTCCAGCTCGTCCCCGAAAGACACGGGCTCCTGCAGCATCGAGGCATGCCACAGCTCTCCTCCCGAGGCGGTCTGGCCATCGCGGCGGGCCTCGACCGGCTGCAGCCCCGCGCCGGTCTGCTGGACGAACGAGGCCTCATCGGCACCGCGCCAGCGGGCGACCGCCACCGCGGTCCCCAGGGTCGGGTGCCCCGCAAAAGGCAGCTCCTCTCCCGGCGTCCAGATGCGGTTGCGGTAGTCGGCGCCGTCCTCGGTTGCGGCCTGCACGAACGTCGTCTCCGACAGCCGCGTTTCGCGCGCGTAGGCGTGCATCACCCGGTCCGGGACGCCGTCGGCGTCATCCACCACGGCGAGGCCGTTGCCGGCGAGCGGGCGCGCGGCGAAGACGTCGAGAAAGGCGACGCGGCGCTTCACCGGGCCAGCCTAAGGCCGGCCCGCGTCACACAATCGGGATCCAGCACTCCCACAATCGGGATCCAGCACTCCGTGCCGCGCCGAGATCCACTTCCCAAGGGTCCGCTGCCTGCCTTAGCTTGACCAGGCTGGGACCACTCAATCGAAGGGGGCACAGATGGGCAATGACTATCCGCTGACGTTCTCGGTGAACTACCCGGACCGGGATCTGAACCGGCTGACCACCTTCTTCCGGATCTTCACGGTGATCCCGATCGCCATCATCCTCGCCGTGGTGAGCCACGTGACCTTGGGCGATGCCGCTGGCGAGGCCGCCCCGTACGTGACGGCG
>JAJTCK010000091.1 GCA_021323175.1 Solirubrobacterales bacterium
AAGATTCCCCACTGCTGCCTCCCGTAGGAGTCTGGGCCGTGTCTCAGTCCCAGTGTGGCTGATCGTCCTCTCAGACCAGCTACCCATCGTTGCCTTGGTGAGCCTTTACCTCACCAACAAGCTAATGGGCCGCGGGCCCCTCCCAATGCGGAGGCCGAAGCTTCCTTTGCTGAACTGCCTTGAGGCTGTCCAACACATCCGGTATTAGCCCGAGTTTCCTCGGGTTGTCCCGGTCATCGGGGCAGGTTACCCACGTGTTACTCACCCGTTCGCGGCTTTGCCCCAGGCCGAAGCCTGGTTCGTCGCTCCACTTGCATGTGTTAAGCACGCCGATCAAACTCTCCGTAAAAAGTGTGACGTGACCTGACTTAGTCAGTCACAAGAGAGTTGTCATGTAGCTGACCGTCACCGCGTACACAGAGCGATGACTTACATGACGGAGTTATTCGGCCCCGCCCGGTGCATGATGGGCGGGGTCGGGCTCGAGTAAGAAGGGCTCGAAAGCCCTTCGTTACGCGCTGCTCAGTTTTCAAAGACCGCTGTGCCGTGCGACGGGCCTCGCCGCCTCGAACACCAAGCTCCCGTCAGAGCACAAAAAGAGCCCCTCTCGAGGGGCCCGTCATATGGGAGCGGCCGGGTTCCGGCCGATCGGTGGGCTCCTCTAGGAGGCTGCTCCTTTTGAGATCCGAAGCAAGAGCGGCTGAGCAGTATAGCCGAGCTCAGGCACCGAAACAAGGTGCTGGTGCTCAGCCGAGGAGCCGCGCGAAGCGGCGCTTGCCGACCTGGAGCACCCGTCCCTCGAGCGCCTCCCGGGGCATGTCAAGGTTAGCGCCGTCCACGCTTTCGCCGTCGAGCTTCACGCCACCCTGCTGCAGCAGGCGCCTGCCCTCACTGCTGGTGATCCCGAACGCGCCCGCGATCAGGGCCGGCATGTGCACCGTTCCCCCGGCCTGACCACCGTTCTCGAGGGCGTCGTCGAGGCGCACTTCGGGCATGTCCTCGGGGGCCTCGCGCTGCACGTGCACGCGGTCGAAGCGCTGCTCCGCATCCTCGGCGGCGTCCTCGCCGTGGAAGCGGGCGACGAGACGCCGAGCCAGGCGACGCTTGGCCTCCACAGGCGCGGCGCCAGGGGGTTCCTCATCGCCCAGCAGCAGCTCGTAGTAGAGGGGCATCACGGCGTCGGGGACGCTCATCAGCTTCCCGAACATCTCCCCGGGCGGGTCGGTCACGCCGACGTAGTTGCCCAGGGACTTGCTCATGCGGCGCTCGCCGTCCAGTCCCGGGAGGATCGGCATGGTCACGATCGACTGCCCGGGCACGCCGTAGGCCCGCTGGACGTCCCGGGCGAAGAGCAGGTTGAACTTCTGGTCGCTGCCGCCGAGCTCGACGTCCGAGCGAACGGCGACCGAGTCGTAACCCTGCATGATCGGGTAGAGCAGCTCGAGCGCCGAGATCGGCTCGTCCGCCGCCATGCGCCTACTGAAGTCGTCGCGCTCGAGCAACCGCGCGACGGTGACCTTGCCGACCAGCTCGAACAGCCGCTCGGCGGGCATGTCGAGCCACTCGCTGTTGAACCTGACCTCGGTCGCTCCGCGGTCGAGCACCTTGAAGGCCTGGTCCTGGAAGGTCGTAGCGTTGGCGTCGATCTGCTCGGACGCCAACACGGGCCGTCGGCTGTCTCGGCCGCTCGGGTCCCCCACGCGTGCGGTGTAGTCCCCGATGATGAGCACCACGGTATGGCCCGCCGACTGGAACTGCGCGAGCTTGTTCAGCACCACGACGTGACCCAGGTGGATGTCGGGCGCGGTCGGGTCTATGCCCAACTTCACGCGCAGAGGACTGTCCCTCCGGAGCTGCTGCGCCAGCATTCCCCCGGGCAGGACGTCCTCGGCTCCGTGCGTGAGTTCGTCGACTCCAGGCGGGGTTTCCGTCATGGGGCCAATGCTAGACTGCCCCCTTCGCCTGGCCGGGCGCGACTGCCTGTGCGCGTGCTCTTACGGTGCTCAGGCAACCCCGTCCTCGCCGGGCTGGCCCGCCGGATTGACAAGGCTTTCGGGCCGGCTCGCGGCGGGTCACTTGACAGAGATGACAGACACAGACTTTGACTTCGATTTCGACGTGGGCCGCCGGGATTCCTCCCGTGGGTCACGGTCCGACAACGTCGCCGGCTCGGGGGCGGGCAACGGCCGGACGCCGGATGCCGACAACGGCGCTCGGTCACGGGACGCGCTGGGCGACGGAGAGGACCACCGTCGCGACGAGGCCGACGTGGACCCCTTCGACGCGCTGGACTCGGGTGACGGAAACGGGTCCGGCCACGGCTTTCTGGACGGCGATGCCATTCTCGAGGGCGAGCGGAGCGGCGATCCGGGAGCGACCGAACGGCCCCTCCGTCGCAGGCGCTTTCAGCCGCGAGCGGAGACCGGGACCAGCGAAGACAGGAACGGACTCGAGACGCGAGCCTCGAACGGGCGCGACGCCGACGCTGCCATCGCCGCGGACGACGACTGGCTGAGCCTCGCAGACGACCCGCCGCCCGGCCAGACCGGCGACCTCGATGCCGTCGTCACCGGCGACCCGGGCCCCGCGGGACCGCACACGCCCGGCGAGGGGCGCAGCCTGGCGCGGGCCGCGCGGCGCCGGGCCACCGGGACCTCGACGAGCTTCGACGCCGTGCTCCCATCGGACCGCAGGGCGCGTCGAGAGCGCCTTTCCGGCTCCGGGCCCGAGGACTTCGAGGCGGCGCTCGAGCGGCAGCCGCCGAAACGCAGGCTCGCCCGCGGGGGCTCGGCCGTGGTCTACGGCCTTCGCGGCCTGCTCGACGACGGGCGCCGCCGGCTGCAGGGTGCCGGTGATGGCGTTAGGGCGCTGCGGGAGCGGGTGCCGAGCCGGCCCTCCGTACCCGGACCCGGGCCCGCCACCACGTCGCCCGCGGGCGGAGGCTCGCCTCCGCGACTGCCGAGGCGGATCGCCTCCCGCCGCCCCCGGAAACCCGAGCCCGGTCGCCTCAAGAAGTCCAGGTTGGCGATCGTCATGGTCGGCCTCGGGGCCCTGGCCCTGGTCTCCACGGTGTTCGGGATGATGGTCTCGGTCGCCGGGGACCTGCCTCAGCTCGAGAACAAGGCGCAGTACGCGAAGGCCAAGAACTCGGAAGTCTTCGACGACCAGGGCCGCAAGATAGGGACGCTGCTCTCCAACAGCCAGCGGATCCTCGTCGAGTCCGAGGACATCTCGCCGTACATCAAGCAGGCGGTCGTAGCAATCGAGGACCAGCGCTTCTACGAGCACCGCGGCGTCGACTACCAGGGCATCGCGCGAGCGTTCGTGGCGGATGTGATGCCCGGCGGGTCTACCCAGGGTGCTTCGACGATCACCCAGCAGTTCATCAAGAACGCGCTCGAGGCCCAGGCCAGCAGGACGTACTTCCAGAAGTTCCGCGAGGCTGCATTCGCCTACCACCTCGAGCGCCAGTGGGACAAGGACAAGATCCTGACCCAGTACCTCAACACCATCTACTTCGGCGAGGGCGCGTACGGCATCGAGGCCGCCGCCCGGACCTATTTCGGCAGCCGTTACCCGGGCTGCGGGCAGCGAGGCAACGACCCCTGCGCCGCCCAGGTGTCGCCCGACGAGGCGGCTTTGCTGGCCGGGATCATCTCCTCGCCCTCGGCCTACTCGCCGCGGGCCAACCCGATGGATTCCGCCGAGCGCCGCAACCTCGTGCTCCAGAGGATGCACGAGCAGGGCGTGCTCTCCGACGAGGAGTACGAGGAGGCGGCCCGCCAGGCCCTGCCGGCACCGTCCGAGATCGAGAAGCCTCAGGACGATTCCCTCTCGCCCTACTTCACCTCCTGGCTGCGCCAGCAGGTCGTGGACAAGTATGGCGCGGGCCGCGCGTTCGGTGGCGGGTTGGACGTCCACACCACGCTCGACCTGGACATGCAGGCCGAAGCCGAGTCGATCGCCTACAACACCCTGGCCGGCATTGCGCCCACGGCTTCGGTGGTCGTGATCGACAACGAAACGGGCGGCGTCAAGGCACTGGTCGGCGGCAACGACTACGAGGAGAAGCCGTTCAACCTTGCGACGAACGGGCGCAGGCAGCCCGGGTCGGCCTTCAAGCCATTCACGCTGGTCACTGCCTTCCAGAACGGCTTCACTCCGGACAGCGTCTTCGGGTCCTACAAGCGGACGTTCTCGGTCCCGAACTCCAAGGGCAAGGAGCTGTATGAGGTGAACAACTACGACGACACCTACTACGGCTCGTCATCGCTGTACACCGCGACGCTGCACTCGGACAACTCGATCTTCGCCGAGCTGGGCTTCGGCCCGGACGGCATGGGCCGCAAGGGCCCCCACAAGGTCGCGGACACCGCGCACGCCATGGGCATCGAGACCGAGTTCACCGAGAACCCGGCCATGATCCTCGGTGGCCTCGACCCGGGCGTGACCCCGCTCGAGATGGCCTACGCCTTCAGCACGATCGCGCGCGACGGCGTGCGGATCGGCGGCGAGCTCGACGCCAGCACCGGTCCCAACGAGGATCTGAGTGACCTGGCACCCACGGCGATCTCAGAAGTGGTACTGCCCGACGGCAAGACCCTGGACGGCGGCAAGGACTACAAGCCGAAGGAGATGCGAGCCATCCCGGAGGCGGTCGCCGAGAGCACCCGCACCATCCTGCGCGCCAACGTTCTCAGCGGAACCGGCGAGCTGGCTCAGACCGGCAGCGACGACGCCTGGGGCAAGACGGGAACCACCGAGAACAACGGCGACGCCTGGTTCTGCGGCGGCATCGAGGAGGCGACCGCCTGCGTCTGGGTCGGCCACTTCGACACGAACACCCCGATGGAGACCGAGTACAACGGCGGACCCGTCGACGGTGGCACGTTTCCCGCCCTGATCTGGAGCCAGGTGATGCAGGCCGTCAAGGCGATCTACGAGGCGCAGGCCGAGGCCGAGGATGACGACGACAACGAAGCGAGCGAGTCCGAATCTGACTCTGACTCTGGATCTGGGTCCGACTTCGACAGCGGCAGCTCCTACACCCCGCCCAGCTCGAGTTCCGGCTCCAGCTCCACCGGCGGCGGCGGCGGCGGCGGGGGCGGTGGCGGTGGAGGCAACACCGAGCCCGCTCCGGCTCCAGCCCCGGCCGCGCCGCCGCCTGCGCCGTCGGGCGGTGGCGGCGGCTCGACCGGCGGCATCGGCGGCACCGGCGGCACGGGGCTTTAAAGAAGCGGTCGCCGCGACACGTGTTCGTTCCCCGCGGCGCAGTAGCGCCACGGCAGCTCGACCGCCTTGGTGATTCCGATGCGGGGACCGGCCACAACCTCGACCCCGGTCCAGTCTCCCTCCGGCGCCGTGATCTCGAACGGCGGCGCCGCCAGCTCCGCCCCGTTCAGGTTCAGGCCGACGCCGAGCGCCTCGGTCAGCTTGCCCGGTCCCGAGCAGAGCTCGTCGCCGCGGCCGCGGCGCTCGCGCATCACCCGGATTCCCTCGACCGGCTCGAGCGCTCGGATCAGCACCGCCGCGGCGCTTCCTTCGGGCTCGGCGACCGCGTTCAGCAGGCTGTGTATGCCGTAGGAGAGGTACACGTAGGCTCGCCCGGGAGGCCCGAACAGGACCTCGTTGCGAGTCGTCAGTCCCCCGAACGCGTGACACGCCGGGTCGGTCGCGTCATACGCCTCGGTCTCGACGATCACGCCGGCGGTCGAACCGACCGCCAACCGGCACCCGATCATCTCGCGCGCGACGTCGTGGACCGAGCGGTCGAAGAAGTCCGCGCCCAGAACCCCGCGTCGTGCGGCGCCCCTCACCCGCGCAGGCCGGACAAGCTGTACCGCGCCGTATCGAGCTGCTCGGAGACGCTCGCGGACGAGGTCCCGCCGGCCGACACCTTGGCCTCGACGGTGCCGCCCGCGCGCAGCGCCTCGCGCAGGCGCTCGCGAGCTCCCTCAGGGACGCCGTTCATCTCCTCGTCGCTCAGCTCGGAGAGCTTCCTTCCCGAGTCCACCGCTGTCCTGACCAGCGCGGCGACGATCCCGTGGGATTCCCGGAAGGGGACGCCTTCGCGAACCAGCACGTCGGCCAGGTCCGTGGCGGCCAGGAACTCGTCGGCCGAAGCCTCGGCCAGACGGTCGCGGTCGAAGGTCAGCCCCGCGAGCATCCGGGTCGCAGCCGCCAGGCAGACCTCGAGGTTGTCGATTGCGTCGAACAGCGGCTCCTTGTCCTCCTGCATGTCCTTGCTGTACGCGAGCGGCAGCGCATGCATGGTTCCAAGCAGGCTCATCAGCGATGACGCGATTCGCGGCGCCTTCCCGCGCAGCAGCTCGGCGGCGTCCGGATTCTTCTTCTGGGGCATGATGCTCGACCCCGAGGCGAAGGAGTCGGCGGGCTCGCAGAACCTGAACTCCTGGCTCGACCATAGGACGATCTCTCCGCCCAGGCGGGAGAGGTGCATGGCGCACGCCGCGGCGGCGTAGAGGTAGTCCAGCGCGAAGTCGCGGTTG
>JAJTCK010000092.1 GCA_021323175.1 Solirubrobacterales bacterium
TAGAACGGCAGGATGCCTGCGCCCGCGCAGGCATCCACCATGCGCGCGATCGAGTAGTGCCAGGGATCCTGCTGGGCGCTGACTCGGTCTGTCTCGGGGTTCTCGGGGTCCCTCGGGTCCTCCATCGAGCGGTAGCCCGGGTGGCCTCCCCCGACGCGGGTGGTCTTCATGCGCCGCGAGGCCGCCAGGTCCGCCGGACCGAAGCTCATGCCCTGCATCCTCGGGCTTGCCGTCGCGATGTCCTCGAGGTTCGTGACCCCCTGCGCGGTCTCCAGAATCGCGTGCACGAGGAGCGGGCGGTCGAGCCCCGCCTTGGCCTCGAGCTGGGCCAGCAGGCGGTCCACGTAGTGGATGTCCCAGGGCCCCTCGACCTTGGGGACCATGATCACCTCGAGCTTGCCTCCGATCTCGGTGACCAGTTGGGTCAGGTCGTCCAGGACCCAGGGGCTCTCCAGGGAGTTGACGCGAGTCCACAGCGCCGTCTCGCCGAAGTCGGTGGACTTCGCGACCTTGATCAGGCCCTCCCGAGCGGGGACCTTCTTGTCAACCGGGACCGCGTCCTCGAGGTTGCCGAGCAAGATGTCGGCCTGCTTGGCCATGTCGGGGACCTTGGCGGCCATCTTCTCGTTCGAGGCGTCGAAGAAGTGGATCATCCGCGAGGGCTTGACGGGGATCTCGCGCAGAGGCTCGGGCGCGCCGATCGCCAGCGGCTGGAAGAAGTCTCGAGGGTTTCTCATGCGTCTCCTGATCGGGTTCTCAGTGGCCGGAACGCTAGCGTGCGCCCCATGCACGAGGTCCGGTCGGCGGTACCCGACGAGGTCGAACGCGTGCTCGGGATGTACGAGTGGCTGTTCGCTCCGCCCGGATCGGTCCCGCCCCGCTGGGAACCCGCCCACGCGCGCGAGGCGATCGCGGCGACGATCGCCTCCGAGCGCAGCACGATTCTGGTCTGCGAACACCGCGGCGGCCTGCTCGGCTTCTGCAGCGCCTACCTCGACCTGGACTCGGTGCGATACGGGCTGCGCTGCTGGGTCGAGGACCTGGCGGTCAGCCCCGGCCATCGCTCACAGGGAGTGGGGAGAGCGCTGCTGGATGCCGCAAAGGACTGGGCACGCGCGAAGGGCGCTACCCACCTGGAGCTGGACAGCGGGCTCGCGCGGACCGAGGCGCACAGGTTCTACGACCGCGAAGGGCCAGCGTGGAAGGGCTACCAGTACACGTGGACACTGTGAGGACCGCATACCCGCGTGACGACCTGTTACGATATATCGCGTTATGCCGTTAGACCAGAAGGAGAAGACATGCACAGGTCGACTCGAGGCCATCGCCACCGCGGCGCGGGCCATCGGATGAGGGACCACCGCCGCCGCGGCGGACAGCGCCGCCGGGGCGACGTCCGCAGCGCGATTCTGACGCTGCTGGCCGAGCGTCCCATGCACGGCTACGAGATGATCGGCGAGCTGGAGGAGCGCACGGGGGGCCGCTGGCGCCCGAGCGCGGGATCGATCTACCCGACGCTGCAGCTGCTCGAGGACGAGGGCCTCGTCAGCCCCGAGCAGGTCGAGGGCCGCAAGGTGTATTCGCTGACCGATCCGGGACGGGAGTCGGCGGCGGCGCTCGCCGAGCGCAAGGCGCCGTGGCAGCACGATGACGACGACTCGCCGCACCAGCGGCTCCGCCGCGAGGCGTTCCGCCTCCGGGCCGCGCTGATGCAGGTCAGCCAGGCCGGCGACGCCGACCAGGCCGAGAAGGCGGTGGAGCTGCTCACCGACACCCGCCGCAAGCTGTACGGGATCCTGGCGGACGAGTAGCCGCATGCCGAGGTGGGCCGCCCGGGTCAGCGAGACTCGGGAAGGCCCGCTTCGCGCCTCGCCAGCCTCACGTGCAGGAAGCTGCGGAGCCTGATCACCAGCCCGTCGATCCGACATGCCCGGCATTCCGGACCCGGCGTCGACTGAGCGGAGCACCCTTGCCAGGTTGAGCCCCGGGGCCAGTCCACGGAGCGAACGAACTCCAGGTTCGAGGCGGCCACCGAGGCGGTATCGCGCCCGCCGGCGACGCCCCCTATCCTGGGATTTCTCGCGCCCAAGGGCGCCGCATCGCATCAAGCGAACCGAGAAGGAGCCATGGCCGTAGCCCCCGCGAGCACCGAGAGCCAGTCCGCCGGCGTCGATGGTCTGACCGATGACCAGAAGGCCATCGTCGAGATGGTCCACCAGTTCGTCGACGAGCAGATCATTCCTTACGCCGAGGAGTACGACCACGAGGACAAGTTCCCCGAGCCGATCGTCGAGCAGATGAAGGAACTCGGCCTGTTCGGCGTCACCATCCCCGAGGAGTACGGCGGCATGGGGCTGGACCTCACCACCTACGCGCTGATCGTCGAGGAACTCTCGCGCGGCTGGATTTCGATCTCGGGCGTGGTCAACACGCACTTCATCGGCTCCTATCTGCTGCTGAAGTTCGGCACCGACGAGCAGAAGCGGCACTTCCTTCCGAAGATGGCAACCGGCGAGATCCGGGCCGCCTTCTCGCTGTCCGAACCAGAGGTCGGCTCCGACGTGCAGGGCATCAAGTCCACGGCCAAGCAGGACGGGGACTCGTGGGTGCTGGACGGCCAGAAGATGTGGGTCACGAACGGTCTCGGCTCGGGCATCGTGTTCGTGCTGATGAAGACCGACCCCAAGGCCGAGCCCGCCTACAAGGGCATGACCTGCTTCATCACCGAGAAGGAGCCGTGGGCCGAGAAGAACGAGGGCGACTTCGCGGGCCTCGACATCCCGCCGAAGATCAAGAAGATGGGCTACAAGGGCGTCGAGTCCACCGAGCTCGTCTACAACGGCTACCGCTGCCCCGAGGACCGCATCCTCGGCGGCCGCGACGGCGTCGGCAAGGGCTTCGGGCAGATGATGGATGCGCTCGAGGTCGGCCGGGTGAACGTTGCGGCAAGAGGGGTCGGCATCGCCCAGCGCGCTCTGGAGCTGGCCTTGAAGTACAGCCAGGAGCGCAAGACCTTCGGCAAGCCGATCGCCCAGCACCAGGCGATCCTGTTCAAGCTCGCCGACATGGCGACGAAGATCGAGGCAGCCCGCCTGGTCACGCGCAAGGCCGCCCGCATGAAGGACGCGGGGGAGCGCTCAGACCTCGAGGCCGGGATGGCGAAGCTGATCGCCTCGGAGACCGGCAAGGAGGTCGTCGAGGACGCCTTCCGCATTCACGGCGGGTATGGCTATTCGAAGGAATACGAGATCGAGCGGCTTTATCGCGACGCGCCGCTGCTGCTGATCGGCGAGGGCACCTCGGAGATCCAGCGCATGGTGATCGGCAAGAAGCTGCTGGAGCGCAACAGGGTCTAGTTGCCAGTCGCGCTCGTCACCGGCGCCAACCGCGGAATCGGCGCGGAGATCGCGCGGCAGCTGGCCGCGGATCACGCCTTCACCGTTCTTGCCGGAGCTCGCGATCCCGGCCGCGTGGAGCCGCGGGACGGTGTCGTTCCGGTCGAGCTCGACGTGAGCGACCCCGCGAGCGTGGACCGGGCCGCGGAGCGCGTCGCGGCCGATTCCGGGCGTCTCGACGTGCTGGTCAACAACGCCGCGATCGGCGGCTCCTACACGGACAGCGCTGCGGACTCGGACCTCGGGGAGGCTCACGAGATCCTCGAGACGAACCTGTTTGGAGCCTGGCGCCTCAGCCAGGCCCTGCTGCACCTGCTCCGCGAGGCCGCTGACGCGCGCATCGTCAACATCTCGAGCGGCGCGGGGCAGCTGGAGGACATGCAGGGCGGCTATCCGGCCTACCGGATCTCGAAGGCGGGCCTGAACGCCCTCACCCGCATCCTCGCCGCCGAGGAGCCGGCGGTGAGCGTCAACTCCGTGTGCCCCGGCTGGGTCAGGACGGACATGGGCGGCTCGGCCGCGCCCCGCTCGGTGGAGGAGGGCGCCGACACTGCGGTCTGGCTGGCCACGACCCCGGATCCGCCCTCGGGGGGCTTCCTCCGGGACCGCCGGCCCATACCCTGGTGACGGCCGCGTCCACGACGCGCCTTCGCGATAATCGGGGACGTGGCCTCGACCCAGGAGCTGATCAAGACCGCGATCCAGCGCTTTCAGGCGGACGTGCCCGCGCTGGCGAACCTGAAGCTCGTCTTCCAGCTCGACCTCCGCGGTCGCGGCGACGTGCAGATCTTTCGCGTCGAGCTGCCCGGGCCAGCGGTCTCGAAGGGGGTCGCCGAGGACGCGCGGCTGACGGTGGAGATGCCACGCTCCCACTTCAACGAACTGGCGCAGGATGGCAAGGCCAAGCACTACCGCGAGGCCTACGAGGGCGGTCACATCAAGGTCAGCGGCGATCCGGGCATCCAGAAGCTGATCGCACAGGTGATCGCCCGCCACGAGGAGCGCGAGAGGACCCGCAAGGTCCACTGACCGAGGCCCACGCGGGGGCGCGGCGGCCCCGGAGGCGGCTGGGTACCATCCCGCGCCCGGCGGAGGGGCCCGCGAACCGGCCAAGGAGACCGATCCAGCGATGAGCGACGAGAAGCACCAACTGACGACCGACCAGGCCGAGCGCGAGGCCTCGGGAGCGCACGAGTACGGGCGCTATCTGGAGGAGTTCGAGGTCGGCGCCGTCTACAAGCACTGGCCCGCGAAGACGGTGACCGAGTCCGACGACCACCTGTTCTGCCTGATCACGATGAACCACCATCCCCTGCACCTGAACGACGTGTACGCCTCACAGAGCCAGCAGGGAAAGAACGTCGTCGTCGGTCCACTCGTCTACTCGCTCGCCCTGGGGATGTCCGTCAGCGACGTCTCGGGCAAGGCGATCGCGAACCTGGCCACCGAGGAGTTGAGCCATCCGGCGCCCGTCTTCCACGGCGACACGCTCTTCTGCGAGTCCGAGGTCCTGGAGGTGCGCCCCTCCGAGTCGAAGCCTGACCGGGGGATAGTCAAGGTCCATACTCGTGTCTACAAGCAGGATGGAACCCTGGTCGCCCAGTTCAAGCGAGCGGTGCTCGTACCGAGAAAGAACCACGGAGAGGAAGCCTGATGGTCAACTTCAAGAAGCTCACCGACAAGGCGAAGGAGCAGGTCGACAAGCGCGGCGGCCCCGATGCACTCAAGGGCGATCTGGAGGAACTGAAGGGAATCGCCAAGGGCAAGGGCAGCGTCAAGGACAAGGCGAAGGCCGCCGGCGCGGCGATCAGGAAGCCGGGCGCCAAGCGGGACGACGAGCCCGGCGCGTCCGGGCGGTAGGCGTTCCCCAAAGCTTGGGCGCGGGTAGGGGAACCCAACTACGGGCACAGCCGTGTCCCAAGGCAGGACTGAAGGGCGGCAGGCGGGCTAGTGCGCCTCGTCCTGGGCGTGGGCCGGAGGGCGCGACTCCTCGGCCAGCGAGGTGAGCTCCAGGGTCCCGCGGGAGGCGCCCTCGAGGACCTCGCTCGCCTCCTCGGTGGAGCGGGCGTAGAGCTCGACCAGCATGTGGATGATGATGCGCTCCTCGTCGTGCTTGTGGAAGCGGACGTGGGTGAAGAACTCGCGGACGCCCTGCTCCCCGAAGGCACCGTAGGTCAAAGACTCCGCCGCCCCCTCGCCCGAGCAGCTCTCGACCTGGTCCTGGTCGACGGTCACGGTGCACGAGGCGACCCATGGCGTGCCGGCGACCATGCGCTCCCAGCGGTCCTCGACGGGAACGACGCGGTCCTCGTGGACGGTCAGGTGGGGCTGGTCGTGCAGGCAGCGCAGGCACTGGACGACGGCGTCGGAGACCTCGTCCAGGCGGTCGGACGGCTCTCCGGTCTCGGGATCGACCTTCAGGATGGCGTCGTAGTGGAGCTGGACCTCCAGGTCACGGGCCCAGCACCGGTAGCAGCGAAGCCAGGCGGACCTGTCGCCGTTCACCTCCTCGGTCACATTGAAGAGGCTAGCGTCAGCGTGAGGCGTTCCTAGGACGCTCCGTTGCCGTTCCGAGCTGCGATCAGTTCCGCGATCTCGCCCATGATGCGGTTCAGCTCGAAGTCCTTCGGCGTGTAGACCGCGGCCACGCCCCCATCCCTCATCGCGGCCTCGTCGGCGGGCGGGATGATGCCCCCGACGACCACCGGGATGTCTGCGCCCTCGGCGCGCAGCAACTCGACCACTCTCGGGACCAGCTCACGGTGCGAGCCGGAGAGGATCGAGAGCCCAACTACGTCTACGTCCTCCTGGATCGCCGACGAGACGATCTCCTCGGGGGTGAGGCGGATTCCCTGGTAGACGACCTCCATGCCGACGTCGCG
>JAJTCK010000093.1 GCA_021323175.1 Solirubrobacterales bacterium
CGATCCGCTCGGCCCCCTTCGAGGCGACCATGCGATCGCGCTCTCCCCAGATCACCAGCACGGGGCAGCGGATCCGCTCGAAGTCAAACGGCGCCTTGATCTCGGGCAGCAGCCGGCTCCCTGTCGCGAGGGCACGTACCAGGTCCTCGCGCGAGCGCATGTGGCTGGTGAAGGCGCCGACGACGCCAGAGTCCACCCGGCGCGGGCTGGCGAATGCCAGCACCCGGTAGGTGCTTCCGACTGCCCGCTGCAAGGTCGCCTCGGGCACCGGCACCGGCGAGCTCAGCATCGCCTTCACCAGTGGTGCGCCCTGGATCGCCGCGAACCAGGTGGGCATCTCGAGACCCGCCGGCGCGATCGGCGCCACGCCGGCGATCAGCTCTCCGTCGCGCTCGGCCGCGCGCAACGCCGCGGTGCCGCCGAGCGAGTTGCCCGCAAGAACGACCCGCCCGCCGGACTCGGCGCTCCAGTGCTCGGCAGCCGCATCCGCGAACGCGTCGAGCTGGGGCAGCACCGGCTTCTCGGAATCCAGGTACCCCGCCTGGCCGAAGCCCGGCATGTCGAGGGCGACCGCCGCCCGCCCGAGTTTCCGCAGCCGGTCCAGCAGAGGCCGCCAGGTGTCGGCGCTGTCGGCGTACCCATGCAGCAGGATCAGCGGAGGGCTCTCGCCATCAAGCTCAAGGGCCCTGGTCCTGACCCCGCCCAACCGCAGATTGTGCTCGACGATCTGCCCCACTGACATCCGAAGCTAGCGCCGCGCGAGGTCGGCCCGCCGCTCGCTGGTCGGATCTGGAGCAATGGACCCGAGAAGCCGGCCCGGACGGCCTTGGTCAGCCGGCCGCGACCTCGTCCGCCGCGCGCTGCTCTCCCTCGTCCTCGACCGTGCCATCGCTCGGGTCATTCTCGGGCGGGACCTCGCCGCCGCGCTCGGTGCCGGCGATCAGCTCGTCGGGCGCGGCCTTGTCCGGCTCGGGGATGAAGCCGGACTTCATGCCGAAGTACACGGCCTGGGGATGGTGGGCGACGATCGCCACCGTGGACTGCTCGGGCATCACCGCGTAGCCGTCGCTCAGCGTCATGCCGATCTTCTCCAGGCCCAACAGGCGCCAGACCTTCTCGTGCTCGGACTGGTCGGGGCAGGCGGGGTAGCCCCACGAGTAGCGGCGGCCCTGGTCCAGCGGGATGTCCAGCTGGCGGCGGGTCTCGGAGTGGAGCCACTCGGCCAGGCCCTCGGCTGCCTGGACCCCGAGCCCGTGGACGAACAGCTGCTCGGAGAACTCGCCGTCGGCCTCCAGCTTCTCGATCAGCTCTGTTACCTCGGGGCCGACGGTGACGCCCTGGAGGGCGACGACGTCGCGATCCTCCGGAGTGGTCTCCCCGATGGGCCGGTAGAAGTCGGCCAGGCAGATCCGGTCGTGCCTGGGCTGGCGCGGGAAGGCGAGCCGCTCGATCGCCCTGGAGGGGTCTTCCGGATCGAAGACCACCAGCTCGTTGCCATCGGAGGCGCAGGGGAAGTACCCCAGGCGCGCCTGGGGACGCAGGTAGTCCTGTTCGCGCCACATGCGCTCCAGCTTCGGCGCGAAACCCTCGTCGCCGTCGTGGCCCTCGACGATCCGGCGCCACTCTTCGCCCTTCTTGCCGCGGCCGCCCCAGTGCAGCTTGAAGAGCACGTGGCGGTCGAGGTAGGGGTAGACGTCGTCCAGGTCAACCTCGACGTCGCGGACGCCCCAGTAGGGCGGCTTCGGGATCTCGTTGTCGGTGCGCGCCGCGGAGCGGACGCTGTCGTCGCTGGTGGGGGGCGAGTCGTCCTTGACCACGGGCTTGTTGCGGAACTCCTCCGCCTCGGACCGGATCCGGTCGACCAGCGCCTTGCGCGCCTCGTCGTCGATCAGCTCGTCCATCACCGCCAGGCCCTGGAACGCGTCCTTGCAGTAGAAGACGCCCGGCTCGTAGCGGGAGTCGTCCTCGCGCCCGTGGGGGTAGAGGATGCGCCGTCCGAAGTCGCGGTTGATCGCGGCCCCGCCGATCAGCACCGGGAACTCCAATCCACGCTCATGCAGCTCCTGCACGCAGGCGGGCATCTGCTTGGAGGTGGACACGAGCAGCGCAGAGAGCCCGATCGCGTCCGCCTCTTCCTCGATCGCCGAGTTGATGATGGTGTCGATCGGGACCTGCTTGCCGAGGTCCACGACCGAGTAGCCGTTGTTGGTGAGGATCGTGTTGACCAGGGACTTGCCGATGTCGTGCACGTCTCCGAACACGGTGGCGATCACCACCTTGCCCTTGGTGTGCCCCTCGATCCGCTCCAGGTAGTTCTCGAGCCGGGCGACCGCCCGCTTCATCACCTCGGCCGACTGCAGCACGAAGGGCAGGATCAGCTCGCCGGCGCCGAACTTGTCGCCGACCTCCTTCATCGCGGGCAGCAGGACGGTGTTGAGCGTAGGGACGGCTCCGATCTTCTCGACCGAGCGGTCGATCCAGTCCTCGACGCCGTCCTTCTTGCGGTGCAGGATCTGCCAGTGCAGGGCCTCCTCGGGCTCCATGCCCTCGGTCGGGTCCCCGGCCTCGGCCTCGTCGGTCTCGCCCTTCTCCTCGAAGTGGGCGATGAACCTCTCCAGCGCGTCTTGGGAGCGGTTGAAGACCAGGGCGTCGGTCAGCTCCCGCTCGTTCTCCGGGACCTCGAAGTAGGGAGTGATGTGGTTGGGGTTGACCATCGCCAGGTCGAGTCCCGCCTCGACGCAGTGGTGCAGGAAGACGGAGTTGAGGACGGCCCGCGCGCCGGGCGAGACGCCGAAGGAGACGTTCGAGACGCCCAGCGACGTCTTCACTCCGGGGAGCTCAGCCTTGATCCGCTTGATGCCCTCGATCGTCTCGACGGCGGAGGGGCGCCACTCCTCGTCCCCCGTGGTCAGGGTGAAGGTGAGGGCGTCGAAGATCAGCACCTGGGGGTCGAGGCCGTGCTCCTCGACGCAGATGTCGCGGATGCGCTTTGCGACCTCGAGCTTGCGCTCGGCCGTCTTTGCCATGCCTTGCTCGTCGATGGTCAGCGCGATCAGCGCCGCGCCGTGGGCCTTCGCCAGGGGGGCGACTCGGTTGAGCTTTTCGGGTCCCGCCTCGAGGTTCACCGAGTTGACGATCGCGCGTCCCGGGATGTGCTCGAGCGCGGCTTCGATCACCTCGGGCTCGGTCGAGTCCACCTGGATCGGCGCGGGCTGGGTCAGCGACACGCGCTCGGCAACCGCGCTCATCTGGTCGTCCTCGTCCTGGCGCTCGGTCAGCGCCACGCACAGGTCGAGCACGTGCGCTCCGCCGTTCACCTGGTCCTCGGCGACGGTGACGATCCCGTCGTAGTCGTCGGCCAGCAGCAGCTCCTTGGCCTTCCGGGATCCCTGCGAGTTGACTCGCTCACCGACCAGCGTCGGGCGCGGCTCCTGGACCAGCGGAGTGGCGGTCATCATCGAGCTGACCTGCGGCGGGCCCGGCTCGGGCCGCTCGGCTGGCTTGCGGCCGTCCACCCGTTCGCGGATCGCCCGGATGTGATCGGGTGTCGTGCCGCAGCAGCCGCCGACGATCCCGACCCCGTGGCGCTCGACGAACTCGCCCAGCGTCGCCGCCAGGGGCTCCGGCTTCTCGGGGAAGATGGTCTCGCCTTCGGGCCCCTGGAGCGGGAGCCCGGCGTTCGGGATGCAGTGGACGGGCAGGGGGGAGGTCTCGCCCAGGTACCGGATTGCGTCCCGCATGTCCTCGGGGCCGGTCGAGCAGTTGAGCCCGATCACCTGCACGTCCAGGGCGGCGAGCGTCGTCAGCACCGCCTGGATGTCGGTGCCCAGCAGCATCTTCCCGCCCTGGGGCAGCAGGGAGACCGACGTCTGAATCGGCAGCGTGCGGCCGGCCTCCTTGAAGGCCTCGCGGGCTCCGAAGACCGCCGCCTTCACCTCCAGTATGTCCTGGGCGGTCTCGATGATGATCAGGTCCGCTCCGCCCGCCACCAGGCCGCGGGCCTGTTCGGCGAAGGTATCGACCAGCCTGTCGAACCCGATCTCGCCGAGGGTCGGATCGTCGCTCGCGGGCAGGAACCCGGTCGGGCCGATGGATCCCGCCACGAAGCGGTCGGGGCCCGCAGCCTTGCGGGCGATCTCGGCGGCCTTGGTGTTGATCTCGAGCGTCTGCTCGCCCAAGCCCCACTCGTCGAGCTTGATCCGCGAGCCCTGGAAGGTGTCGGTCTCGACCACTTCGGCGCCCGCATCCAGCATGGAGGCGTGGACCCCCTCGATCACGTCGGGACGATTCAGCACCAGGGCCTCGTGGCACTTGCCCTCGAGCCCGCCGTAGTCCTCCTGGGTCAGCTCGAACTGCTCCAGGGTCGCTCCCATGCCTCCGTCGAAGACGACCACCCGGTCGCGTATTGCGGCTAAGAAGTCACGCTCTGCGTTGTTCACGGCTGCCTCACCTACCTCCATCGACCCCGGCAGTAGCACCTCACCGCGATCCTGGGATCTTGGCCGGTTGCTGCGGCGTCTGCGGGCCGGGACCCTCGACCGCTCTTGATGGAACGGGACAAGCCTAGCGCAGGCCCTAAGTGCGTTCCTGCATCAGCCCGAGCAGCTTGGTCGTCGTGGTCCAGCTTCGGATGGTCATGTCCTTGTACTCGGGGGTGGCCACGATCCTGCTCATGCGGCTGCTCGTCGCTCTTGCGTCGAGGCGCGAGAAGTAGACGACGCTTCGGCGCGCGGAAGAGGACGTTGCCGCTGTTGATATAGGTGGTGACGTCGCCGAAACCCATTACCTCGCAGCTCTTGCGGAGGTCGGACATCTTCACCGGGTTCTTGCCGCCGACATTGATGCAGCGGAGCAGCGCGAGGTACTGGGCTCCCGAGTTCTGCACGCGCCGGCGGACCCACGCCCCCGCTAGCTGCGGCCGAGCCTGCGGCGCCAGTCGCGCGCCGCGAAGAAGCGCGCGATCTTTCCGAGCTGCTGGCGGCGCTTCTGCGTGTACGGGAAGTAGAGCGCCTCGCGCTTTTGGCCGAAGCGGGTGATTACCAGCGACTCGGGCCGGACGAACTTCTTGATCCCGTACTCGCCGTGGCGGAACCCGATTCCGGAGTCCTTCCAACCGCCCATGGGGACGTCGGAGACCAGGAAGTTGACGAGCACATCGTTGACGACCGCGGCGCCCACCTCCAGGCGGCGGGCGACCGCCTCGGCCTCCGAGGTCTTGCCGAAGACGTAGCCCGACAGGCCGTAGCGCGTGTCGTTGGCCAGCCGCACGGCCTCCTCGGCGTCGCCGACCTTCATCACGCCGACGACGGGGCCGAAGCTCTCGTCGACCATGACCTCCATCGTGTGGTCGGCGTCCGCTATCACGGTCGGGGGGTACCAGTCGCCCTCCCGCTCCAAGCGCTCGCCGCCAGTCAGAACCTTGGCCCCGCGCTCACGCGCATCGGCCACGTGCTTCTCGACGATCTCGGTCTGAGGCGGGAAGGTCATCGCGCCGATGTCCTTGCCGTACTCGCGGTCGTCGGTGCCGATCTGAAGCGCCTTCACCTCGTCGGTCAGCCTGCGCACGAACTCGTCGTAGATCGGCTCCTCGACGTAGAGACGCTCGACCGACATGCAGACCTGGCCGGTGTTCTGGAACGCGCCCCAGGTCGCTGCGTTGACCGCCTTCTCCATGTCCGCGCTGCGCAGCACGATCATCGGGTCCTTGCCCCCCAGCTCGGCGCTGACGGGCGTCAGGGTCTCGGCCGCCTGGGCCAGGACCTTCTTCGCGGTGCGATCCGAGCCGGTGAACTGGATGAAGTCGGCCGCGTCCACGAGGGCCGATCCGGTCTCGCCGGCGCCGTTGACTACATCGAGCACGTCCGGGCCGCCGATGTCGCGCTTCCATGCCTCGACGATCTCGGCGATGCCGAGCGGGGTCACCTCGGAGGGCTTGATCACCACGGCCGCGCCCGCCTGCAGGGCGGGAAGCGCGTCGCCAAGCGAGAGGATGAGCGGGAAGTTCCAGGGGCTGATCACGCCGACGACCGGATAGGGCCGGTACTGCACGCGCAGCCTCTTGCTCTTCATCAAGGGCGAATGCGAGGCGACCTTCTCCTCGCCGATGAACTTCTCGGCCTTCTTGCCGTAGAAGTTGATCAGGTCGGCCAGATAGGCCACCTCCCCGCCCGAATCTCCGCGTACCTTGCCGGTCTCGGCCTGCATGGTGTCGGCGATCTCCTCGGTGTTGTCGAGCAGCCAATCGCGCAGCTTGTA
>JAJTCK010000027.1 GCA_021323175.1 Solirubrobacterales bacterium
CGCGGCGTCGCCGATCACGGCCAGGATCCCCGCGATCACCCCGGCCGAGTTGGCGAACCACGGGGACGCCGGCATCTCGAATTCCGAGTGGCCCTTCGAGCCGGCCGTCATCCGCAGCTCGGTCAGGTAGCTCATCGGCGAATACGGCGTCCTGCCCTCGCGCCCTGCCCGGTGGCGCTCCTGGCCGGACAGGGCGAGCAGCGAGACGCTCGGATAGCCGCCCTTGGCGGGCTCCCGCCAGATCATCGGCTCGCCGGTCGTCACGGCGGCGACGCTACTGGGAAGCGCCAGGCCAGGCCTTCGTGGGCTCGGTGCTCGCCGAGGACTAGCCCTGGGACAGCAGGTGCCGCGCGGCCTCGGTGCCGGCGGCGATCATCGGCGCGTGGTCGCCCTCGGGGTCAGACCGGCGGCGATCATCGGCGCGTGGTCGCCCTCGGGGTCAGAGAGCATCTGCAGCGCGATCCCGTCGGCAAGGGCGAACAGCAGGCCCACGACGGCGTCGGCGTCGTGGCGCAGGTTGAGGACGCCCTCGCTCGACTTCGCGCGGAAGATCTCGGCGACGTGCTCGCGCGTGCGGCTGAAGAGCACACCGACCTCACGCTGGATGTCGGGGTTGCGGCGGCCCGCGGTGAACAGCTCGAAGAGCAGGACCCAGAACCCGGGCTCATTGTCGATCGAGTCCTGGAGGTCGGCGACCAGGATCTGCAGGATCTCATCGGCGCTCGAGGCCGCCGCGAGCGGCTCGTCCAGCCGGGCGATGCGGTGCTCGGCGTCGCGGCGGACAACCTCGACGAGCAGGGCCTCTTTCGTCCCGAAGTAGTAGTGGAGCAAGCCGCGGCTGACGCCCGCCTCGCGCGCGACGTGTTCGAAGGTCGATCCCGAGATCCCGCGCCTGGCCACGCTCGAGCGCATGGCCTCGACGATCCGGGTGGCCTTCTCGCCGCTCAGCTCCCGCTGCGCCGCAGCTTCCACGCGAGCGAGTGTAGGTGCTGGGGGCCTGGAGGCCCTAAAAGAGAGGGCGCCCCTCGGGACGCCCTCTGGTCAAGCTGGAGTCGGCTCGACGCTACTGCGAGGAGCCGACCGACTCGGTATCGGGCGCAGGCGTCGTGGTCGAGGTGTACTCGAACTCCTCCTCGGCCCCGAACAGCTTGTCCAGCACCATCCGCCGGGCGTCCTCGCTCACAATCAGCACCAGGACGGCGCCGACGATGGCGACCAGGAGCGCCTTGCCGAGCCCGAAGCCCCCACGCTGGCGCTTGCCGCGGAGCTGCTGTGAGGCGTCGCGCAGTGACTCCGCGGCCTCCTTCAGGTCACGCTGAAGCTTCCTGTCGTCCATGAGCGCAGTCGCCGGGCCCTTGCCGTTCGACATCCGCCCATACGCGTTCTTCGCGGCCTCGAAGGCGTCACGAATGTTGTCTCGCAGCTCCTCGTCCTCGAGGATCCGCTTCACGTAGGGGTTGGTTGTCACGGACCGGGCGGCCTGACCGGCCTTCTCGGTTCTGTTCTTTGCCCCCAATTGGTCTCCTCGGTTCGCTTTCCAGGGTGCGTGCGGAGGATATACCCAGGGTCCCGAAGGGCACACAAAAGTCGGCGAGGCGCCGACGCCGCCGCTCAGGCGGCTGCCGCGCCGCTTACTTCGGCCGGCTCGAGCGCCCTCTCGAGGACCTGGCTGATCTCCGAGGCGTAGCCGAACTCCAGGGCCTCGCGCTCGTCTTCGGGAATCTCCTCGACGTCTGCTTCGTTGCGGTCGGGCACGATCACGTGCTTGATGCCTGCCCGCTGGGCAGCGAGCGCCTTCTCCTTGACGCCCCCGATCGGCAGGACCTGGCCGGTGAGGGTGATCTCGCCGGTCATCGCGACGTCGTTGGACACGGCCCGGTCGCTGATCAGCGAGGACAGCGCCGTCGCCATCGCGACGCCGGCCGATGGTCCGTCCTTGGGGACGGCTCCGGCTGGGACGTGGATATGGATGTCGTGCGAGGAGAAGTAGTCGTCGTCGAGATCCGGGGCCAGCTGCTTCGCGTGCCCCCGCACATAGGTGAGGGCGGCCTGGGCCGACTCGCGCATCACGTCGCCCAGCTGGCCTGTGATGGTCAGCTTGCCGTCGCCCGGGATCGCGGTCGCCTCGACGAACAAGATCTCGCCGCCGGTCGGGGTCCAGGCCAAACCGGTGGCGACGCCGGGGTCCTTGGTGCGCCTGCGCGTCTCGGCGAACACGCGCCGCTTGCCCAGCAGCTCGCGCGCCTTCTTGGCCGAGACCCTAACCCTGCCGTCGGCGTTGCCCTCCGCGACCTGGCGGGCCACCTTGCGGCAGATGGTGCCGATTTGGCGCTCCAGGTTGCGCACGCCGGCCTCGCGGGTGTACTCCTCGATCACGGCGGTCAGGGCCGGGTCGGCGATCTCGATCTGCGAGGGCTTCAGCCCGTTCGTCTCGAGCTGGCGCGGCACCAGGTACTTCCGCGCGATGTGGAGCTTCTCGTCGGTCGTGTAGCCGGCGAGCTGGATCATCTCCATCCGGTCCTGCAGGGGCGACGGGACGGGATCGAGCACGTTCGCCGTCGCGATGAATAGGACGTCGGAGAGGTCGAACGGCACGTCCAGGTAGTGGTCGCGGAAGCTGGAGTTCTGCGCCGGGTCCAGGACCTCGAGCATTGCGCTGGCGGGATCGCCGCGGAAGTCCGCCCCCATCTTGTCGATCTCGTCGATCATGAAGACCGGGTTGCGCGTGCCGGCGTCGCGCAGGGCCCGGATGATCGTGCCCGGAAGGGCGCCGATGTAGGTGCGGCGGTGACCCCGGATCTCCGCCTCGTCGCGGACCCCCCCGACCGAGATGCGCTCGAACTCGCGCCCCAGGGCGCGGGCGATCGACTTGCCGAGGCTGGTCTTGCCGACGCCGGGCGGGCCGACGAAGCACAGGATCGGCCCCGGCGACTCGGGGTTCAGCTTGCGTACCGCGAGGTACTCGAGGATCCGGTCCTTGACCTCATCGAGGTCGTAATGGTCCTCGTCCAGGACCTCCCGAGCGTGGCCGATGTCCAGGTCGTCCTCGGTCTCCTTGGACCAGGGCAGGTCGACGATCCACTCCAGGTAGGTGCGGATCACGCCGTATTCGGCCGCAGCGGGCGGCAGCTTCTCCAGCCTGCCAAGCTCGCGCTCGGCCTGCCTGCGCGGCTCCTCGGGTAGCTCCGCCGCCTCGATCCGCTCGCGCAGCTCGGCGATCTCGGCCTGCTGCTCGTCGCCCTCGCCGAGCTCCTCCTGGATCGCCTTCAGCTGCTGGCGCAGGAAGTACTCGCGCTGCCCCTTGTCCATCTCGGACTCGACCTGGGACTGAATCTTGGTCCCGAGCTTCACGACCTCGAGCTCGCGCGTGAGGATCTCGGATAGCCGCCTCAGCCGCTTGGTCACATCGACCTGCTCCAGCAGTTCCTGCTTCTCCTCGACCGGGATCCGCAGGGCGCCGGCGATCAGGTGGCTGAGCGCCGCCGGGTCATCCATGTTGGCGACGGCCAGCTGGAGCTCCTCCGGCAAATACGGGATCTGCTCGATGATCTCGCTGAAGGTGTTCTGGACATTGCGGCTGAGTGCTTCCAGCTCCGGCGAGGGCACGAGCGAGTCCGGGACGGAATCGATGCGCGCGATCAGGTACGGCTCGGTCGCGACGAAGTCGTTAAGACTGATGCGCTCGCCGCCCTGGACCAGGATGCGCAGGGTACCGTCGGGCACCTTCATCATCCGCGCTACGGTGCCCGCTACTCCCACCGTGTGCAGGTCATCGGGTCCCGGCGAGTCGTTTTCGGCGTCCTTCGAGGCGACCATCGCAAGCATCCGGTTGCCGGAGAGCACGTCGTTGACCAGCTTCATTGAGCGCTCCTGCCCGACCGCCAGGGGGGTGAGGGCCTCGGGGAAGGTGACCGTTTCGCGCAGCGGCAGGACGGGGAGGGCGTCGGGCAGGGGCTCCTGCCTGCGGATCTCCTCCTCGGCCTCGGGGATCTCGACGACCTCGATCTCCGGCAGCTCGATCTCGGCTTCGGCGGTTCCGCCGGGCGCTGCTCCCTTCGTGCCGGGGTCGTCCACCATCGTCACTCCCCGGCGCGCTCGATCGGCACCTGGCGCGCACCCCTCTGGGTTCGGACCGGGAGCTCGATCCTCAGGAGCCCGTCCTCGTAGGTCGCCTGAGCCTCGTCGGCCGCAACGTCCACCGACAGCTCGACGACGCGCCTGAACGGACCGGAGGGCAGCTCGACCTGCTGGTAGGTCCGGCCCTCGGTCTCGCGGACGGGGCGCTCGCCGCTGACAACCAGGGTGCGACCCTGAACCTCGATGCTCACGGCGTCAACGTCCACCCCGGGCAGCTCCATCTTGATCACGGCCCTCTCGGGAGCATCCTCCCCGCAGTAGTAGAGGTCGAGTCGCGGAATGAAGGCCGTCTGAGGGCGGCGGGCCCGGTAGCCGCTCTCGTTCCAGAAGTCGCCCAGCAGCGCGTCCATGTCGCGCCTCATGCGCGCGAAATCAGCGAATGGGTCCCTCTTGCTGGGCATCGGTCTAGCGTAGCCATCCGCCGTCAGATTTCGTACGCCGCGAATTCCCGGGCGACCTCGACGGGCCCTCCGAACCCGCGCGTCGCCTGCTCGCGCGCCCAGTCCTCACCGAGCTCGTCGGAGAGGTGTGTGATCACGACGCGCTCGACTCCGGCGCGGCGGGCGTGCTCGCCGGCCTCCTCCGGGGTCAGGTGTCCCCGGTCGCCGGTGCGCTCGGGCCGCGGAAGGGTTGCCTCGATGATCAGCAGGTCGGCGCCCCGCGCGATGTCCACGATCTCATCGCACGGGCGGGTGTCGGCGCTGTAGGTGAGCTTCGACTCGCCGTTGGTGACGTTGACGGCGAAGGTGTCTATGAAGTGCGGTACGGGGTGAAAGCTGACCGTGAGAGGGCCGATCGCCACCTCATCTTCAGCGACGTACTCCTCGAGCACGAACGCGTCCTCGATCAGGCCCTCGGCGCCCCAGGCGCCGACGACCCTGCGAAACACGTCGCGAGCCCCTGGGGGAGCGACCAGCCGCGGACGGGCCGGGTGGTCGGTACCCGGCCACCGGTGCACCGGCACGGGCTGCTGGCGCGGCGCGAAGGTCAAGGCATACGAGTAGGGCACGAGGTCCAAAAAGTGGTCCGCGTGCAGGTGGGAGATGACGACCGCCGACACCTCGATGTAATCCACCCGCTCGCGCAGCTTCCCGAAGACGCCGTTCCCGCAGTCGAGCAGCACGGTCGTGTCTCCCTCTTCGATCAGGTAGCCGCTGCAGGCCCCACCGGCGTCCTGCCATGAGGGCGACTTCCCGAGCACCGTGATCTTCAACGGGCGCCAGCCCTCAGCCGTCCCACCGACCGGACTGTAAACGCGCAGGCACCCCGTCGCTGCACTTCGGCTCCCGATCCGCCGGGTGCAAGCGGGCGGGCCGACGTTCGCCGGCGTTGCCTGGGTGCGGCCGGGGCTGTCTAGGCGCGGGCCGGGATGGCGCTCGGGCCGGGATCGACCGCCCGGGCCCGGATCAGCAGGGAGGGCTGGCGGGGCGGAACGAGTCCGTTGGGTCCGTCGGGCCTGAATGTCGGGCACGGTTCGTCGAGCCCGAGGGCGCAGAGGTTCCGACTTCGGAAGAAGCACTGGTCGCAGCTCGGTTTGACCGCGCCATCGCGCGCTCGGCCTCCGGCCAAGGTCTGCCCCTCTCTCGCGGGTGGTGAATCGGTGTAGCTGAGTCGATGGTGCTGGCGCCGCGGCCCGTCGCCGCGACGATCGCCACTATGCCACGTCTCCACGCATGCTTCAGGCGTGAATCCGCAAATGGCGCTTTTCTTTTTCGGGACCGCTTCGCGGCCCCACAACTGCGGTTAGGGCACCCTAACTCGCGCGACCAGACCCCGCCTGCGGCGCTAAGATCCGCGCCATGGCCCACGAGCGCACAGCGCAACTCGAAGCCTCCCCCCCGATGTTCGAGAGCCGCTTCCTCGACTTCTTCACCAGGGTGCACCCGGCGGTCCCGGCGGTGGTTTTCCTGCCCCTGATCGCCGCGATGGTCTGGCTCGGCGTCGACGGCGGCCTCTCCACCTGGACCTCGGCTCTGCTGGTCCTCGCCGGGATCGCGATCTGGACACCGACCGAGTACTGGCTGCACCGGCTCGTATTCCACTGGCAGCCGAGGTTTCCCGGCGGCGAGCGCCTGCACTTCATGATCCACGGCGTCCACCACGACCACCCGAACGACGCGATGCGCCTCGTCATGCCCCCCGCCGCGAGCATCCCGCTGGCTGCCCTCTTCTTCGGTCTCTTCGTCCTGATCTTCGGGACCCCCCACGGCTATCCCCTCTTCGCCGGATTTATCGTCGGCTACCTGGTCTACGACTACACGCACTACTACGTCCATCACCGCACCCCGAAGACGAAGCTGGGCCGCAAGCTCCGCGAGCAGCACATGCGCCATCACTTCCAGGATCACCACTATGGCTTCGGCGTCTCCTCGCCCATCTGGGACGCCGTGTTCCGGACGCTTCCGCGCGTCCGCAGGGCCGACCGCCGCTAGCGCTCACCTGTCCTTGTCCCTGTGGCGCTCAGCCGCCCGCGGCTTATCCTGCACCTGTTGTGACACGCACAACGCTGGCGATGGTTACAGTGAACTGACACTCACTGGGAGAAGGGACTCACATGGCGACATCTGACACGGTTGACAAGGCGAGAACACTGCTCGAGGAGCGGCGCAGCGAGCTTCAGCGTGAGCTGAAGCAGATCGAGGGCGCGCTCTCGGGTCTCGGCGCCCGGGCGCGTCGCGGCCCCGGCAGGCCGCGGGGATCGGGGGGCGGCGGCCGTCGGCGCAAGCGACGGGGCGGGACCAGGGCCGACCAGGCCGTCAGGCTCATCGGCGAGAACCCGGGAATCGGCGTCTCGGAGCTCGGCAAGAAGATGCGCCTGAAGGCGCCGAACTACCTGTACCGCGTCCTGCCCGACCTGGAGAAGGAAGGTCGAGTCAAGAAGCAGGGCTCGGGCTATCACGCGGCCTAGGGCCCGCCAGGCGGCGGCCGCCGCTAGATCAGCCCAAGCTCCTTCACTGCGTCGCGCTCTTCCTTCAGCTCGTTCACGCTCGCGTCGGTGCGCTGCCGGGAGAAGTCGTCGATCTCCAGCCCCTCGACGATCTTCCACTGGCCTTCCAGGCAGGTGCAGGGGAAGCCGCTGATAAGTCCCTCCTCGACGTCGTAGCTGCCGTCGGAGGGGACGCCCATCGAGACCCAGTCGCCCTCGGGAGTGCCCCGCACCCAGTCATGGATGTGATCGATGGCTGCGCTGGCGGCGGATTTGGCGCTGGAGGCTCCCCGCGCATCGATGATCGCGGCACCCCGCTTCTGCACGGTGGGGATGAAGTCGTTCTCGACCCACTCCCGGTCGGCCACCAGCTCGGTCGCCGGCTTCCCCCTCACGAGCGCGTGGCTGATGTCCGGGTACTGCGTGGCGGAGTGGTTGCCCCAGATGGTCATCCGGGTCACTTCGCGGGGGTGGGCTCCGGCCTTCTTGGCGAGCTGGGCCTTGGCGCGGTTGTGGTCGAGGCGCATCATGGCCGTGAACCGCTCGGCCGGGACGTCGGGCGCGTGGGCCTTGGCGATCAGGCAGTTGGTGTTCGCCGGGTTCCCGACGACCAGGACCTTGATGTCGTCCGCGGCGCCGGCGTTGATCGCCTCGCCCTGCGGCTTGAAGATCCCGCCGTTCGCCGCGAGCAGATCCGAGCGCTCCATCCCCTTCCCCCGCGGCCGGGCCCCGATCAGCAGGCCCACGTTGGCGCCCTCGAACGCCACTTTGGCGTCGTCGGTGATGTCAACGCCTTCGAGCAGAGGGAAGGCGCTGTCCTCGAGCTCCATCACCACTCCCTCCACCGCCTTCATCGCATCGGGGATCTCGAGCAGCCGCAACTCGACCGGAGTCTCGGGACCGAGCAGCTGGCCGCTGGCGATGCGCGGCAGGATCGCGTACCCGATCTGCCCGGCCGCACCGGTGACGGTGACCTTCACTGGATTCTCACTCACGTCTGTGTCTCCTTTACGCCTGAAGTCCGAGTTGGGGGCTAGGCCATCGCCCGCTGCAGCTTCTCGTCGATCGAGGCCAGGAACTCCTCGGTCGTCTGGAAGGGCTGGTCGCCACCCACGAGCAGGGCGAGGTCCTTGGTCATCTTGCCGCTCTCGACGGTCTCTACGCAGACTCGCTCCAGGGTCTCGGCGAACTCGGTGACCTCGGGGGTGTCGTCCATGCGTCCCCGGGCGGAGAGGGCGCGGGTCCAGGCGAAGATCGAGGCGATCGGGTTGGTGCTGGTCTTCTCGCCCTTCTGGTGCAGGCGGAAATGGCGGGTGACCGTGCCGTGGGCGGCCTCGGCCTCGACGGTCCTGCCGTCGGGGGTCATCAGGACGCTGGTCATCAAGCCAAGCGAGCCGAACCCCTGGGCGACGGTGTCGGACTGGACGTCACCGTCGTAGTTCTTGCAGGCCCAGACGTAGCCTCCTTCCCACTTCAGCGCCGCCGCGACCATGTCGTCGATCAGGCGGTGTTCGTAGGTCAGGTTCTTCGCCTCGAAGTCGGTCTTGAACTCGGCGTCGAAGACCTCCTGGAAGAGGTCCTTGAAGCGGCCGTCATACGTCTTCAGAATCGTGTTCTTGGTCGACATGTAGACCGGGTACTCGCGCTCGAGGCCGTAGCGGAAGGACGCGCGGGCGAAGTCGCGGATCGAGTCGTCGCGGTTGTACATCGCCATCGCGATGCCTCCCCCGTCCGTGGCGGGAAAGTCGTACACGTCAAGCTCGATCGGACCCTGCGTGTCGTCGCTCGGCTGGAAGCTCAGCGTCAGCTTGCCCCCGCCCTCCGGGATCAGCGTGTCGGTCGCCCGATACTGGTCGCCGAAGGCGTGGCGGCCGATGATGATCGGCTTGGTCCAGCCGGGGACGAGCCGCGGGATGTTGGAGATCACGATCGGCTCGCGAAAGATGACCCCGCCCAAGATGTTCCGGATCGTGCCGTTGGGGGAACGGTACATCGCCTTCAGGCCGAACTCCTCGACCCGTGCCTCGTCGGGCGTGATCGTCGCGCACTTGACCCCGACGCCGTGCGTCTTGATGGCGTTCGCCGCGTCGATCGTGATTTGGTCCTCGGTCTCGTCGCGGCTCTCGATCCCCAAGTCGAAGTAGACGAGCTCGAGGTCGAGGTAGGGCAGGATCAGCTGCTCCTTGATGAACGCCCAGATGATCCGGGTCATCTCGTCGCCGTCGAGCTCGACGATCGGGTTCTTGACTCGGATCTTCGCCACAGAGGCGGCGATGCTACCTCCCCGCCGCGCAGCAGCCCCGGCCGCCGCAGATCTGGCCCGAGTCCAGCGGCCCACTGCCCCCGCGCCTGCCAAGATTGGGTCATGGCGACAGTCGAGAAAGGCACGGGCGTCCGGACCCACGAGGTCACGAACCAGCCGACCCCGCTCGCGGACTACAACGTCTTCGAGGCCGACGCCGCGCTGGTGGCGGCCGTCGAACGCGAGGGAGCGGACTGGGCGCGAGACCGCATTTCCGCCGTGGGCCAGTACGCGGGCTCGCAGCACGCGGTCGAGCTGGGCCGGCTGGCGAACGAGAACCCCCCGATGCTGAGGACGCACGACCGCTACGGGCACCGCACCGACGAGGTGGAGTTCCACCCCGCCTGGCATGAGCTGCTGGGCGCCGCCGTCGCCAACGAGCTTCATTCGCTGCCCTGGCGAGAGCCGCAGCCGGGCGCGCACGTCGCTCGCGGAGCGGCGTTCACGTGCTTCGGCCAGGCCGAGGCGGGCGTCGGCTGCCCGATCTCGATGACCTACTCCGTCATTCCCGCCCTGCGCCACCAGCCCGACCTGGCGGCCGGGTGGGAGCCGCGCTTCCTCTCGGACGCCTACGACGGGCGCAACGTGCCGGCGAGCGAGAAGGCCGGCGCGCTGGCAGGCATGGGCATGACCGAGAAGCAGGGCGGCTCCGATGTGCGCGCCAACACCACGGTCGCCCGGCCGCTGAACGGGGGCGGCCCCGGCGGCGAGTACGAGGTGACGGGCCACAAGTGGTTCATGTCGGCGCCGATGTGCGACGCGTTCCTGGTGTTGGCGCAGGCCGATGGCGGCATCTCCTGCTTCCTCTTCCCCCGGTGGCTGCCGGATGGCACCCGCAACAGCTTCCGCCTGCAGCGTCTGAAGGACAAGCTGGGGAACCGCTCGAACGCGTCCTCGGAGATCGAATTCGACGGCGCCTGGGCCCGCATGGTGGGCGAGGAGGGCGCCGGTGTCCGCACGATCATCGAGATGGTCAACCACACCCGGCTCGACTGCGTGCTGGGCGGGACCACCGGAATGCGGGTCGGCATCGTCCAGGCGATCCACCACGCGGACCACCGCTCCACCTTCGGTGCCACGCTGGTGGACCACCCGCTGATGCGCAACGTGCTCGCCGACCTGGCCGTCGAGTCCGAGGCGGCGACCCTCTCAGCGATGCGGCTGGCTCGCGCCTACGACGAGGCCCTGGCCGGCGATGAGCGCGCGCAGTCCTTCAAGAGGATCTCCAACGCCGTCCTGAAGTACTGGATCACCAAGCGCGCGCCGGCCCACGCGGGCGAGTCGCTGGAGTGCCTCGGCGGAAACGGCTACGTCGAGGAGTCCGGGATGCCCCGCCTGTATCGCGAGGCCCCGCTCAACTCGATCTGGGAGGGCTCGGGAAACGTCCAGTGCCTGGACGTGCTGCGCGCGATGGTGAAGAGCCCCGACTCGCTCGAGGCCTACTTCGAGGAGGTCGCCGAGGGGTCGGGTGAGCCGAGGATCGCCGCCGAGGCCGAGGCGCTGCGGTCAGAGTTCTCAGACGTGGAGACCGTCGAAGCCGGCGCCCGCCGGATCGTCGAGCGCATGGCCCTGCTGCTGCAGGGCTCGCTGCTGGCCCGCTACGGCGACGAGGCGGTGGCCGACGCCTTCTGCGCCTCGCGTCTGGGCGGGGACTGGGGCAGGGCGTTCGGCACCCTCCCCGCCGGCACGGACTTCGGGCGCATCATCGACCGCGCCCGAGCCGCGGCGTAGCGTCGCCTCTAGGCGAACCGGGCGGCCGCTCGGGCCTTGCGCTTCTCCGCCTCTTCCTCGCGGTTCTTCGGAGGCGCGCTCGTAACCAGCGAGTCCAGGAGCTTGCGGGTCGCCGCCGAGACCTCTTCGACCGCGCGCTCGAAGGCCACGGTGTTCGCCTTCGACGGCTTGTTCGAGCCGCTGATCTTGCGCACGTACTGAAGGGCCGCGTCGTCGATCTCCTCCTGGGTCGCATGGGGATCGAAGTTATGGAGTTGTCTGATGTTCCTGCACATGGCCTCAGCGTAGCGCCGGAGCGGCCCGCGGACTAGCCGGGCTGCCGCGCCGGCATCAACGCGCCGATGATCCAGAACAGCGGCAGGAAGATGCCGATGATGAACATGACCCAGTGACCCTTGCGGATCGTGATTATCCCCAGGGTCACCAGCAGGATGAAGTAGAGGATTCCCCCTATGACGATCTCCACGATCGCTTCCTTTCGTCGTTGTCGGGTCCAACCTACAGGCGGGCCTCACCCGCCTCGCGCGCCCTAGAGGCCGTGGTTGGGCCACTCCGGCTCCCGCCCCTCCTTGAAGGCGCGGGCGCCGATCGAGTGGGTGTCGCGGCGAGCGAACATCGAGAGGCAGTTCTCGGCCTCGCGCAGCAGCTGCTCGTCGTAGGTGCGCCCGACGTTTCGGACCATCGTCTCCTTGTCGGAGCGGATCGCTCCCTGCGGGAGCTCGGCGATCTTGTGCGCCAGCTCCAGCGCCCGCCTGAGCGCCTGGCCCTCGGGCACGACCTCGTTCGCCAAGCCGATGCGCAGGGCCTCCTCGGCGTCCACCGGGCGCCCGGTGATGATCAGCTCCATCGCCCGGCCGTAGCCGACCACCAAGGGCAGCCGCACCGTCATCCCGTCGCCACCGACGATGTTCCAGCGCCGCTCCAGCGCGCCGAAGACCGCGTTTCCGGCCGCGACCCGGATGTCCGCAAGCAGGGCGTTCTCGAGCCCGGCGGCCACGGCCCAACCGTTGACGGCCGCGATCACCGGCTTGAACACGTCGACCCGCCGCGTGTACCCGCACTCGCCGGGCGAGTTGAGGATGCTGGTGCGGAAGAAGTCCCAGTCCGGGAAGCCGGCCTCGCCGAGCTCGGCGGCGTCCTGCAGGTCCCAGCCCGCGCAGAAGGCGTCCCCCGCGCCGGTGATCACGAGCACGAACTCGTCCTCGGCGTCGCGGAAGCGCCGCCACGCGTCGTGCAGCTCCGAGTTCATCTTGCGGCTGACCGCGTTGCGCTGCTCGGGGCGGTCATAGGTGAGCACGGTGACGTGCCCGTCGGTCTCGTAGCGGAGCGTCTCGTATTCCTGCGCCATCGTGCCTCCTCGGTCAAGCCGCCCCCGGAACGCGAAAGCGGATGGAGGCGGCGCCTGAGCCCTTGACCCTATGGCCACGGCCACGAAAGCGGCCGAATGCTCAGCCGGGCGGCTCGATCCAATCCGAGTCCAGCCTCCTGACCACGCCCAAGGACAGCCGCACGGCGTCGGCGAGAGTGGAGTAGTCCACGTTCTCGGGAGTATCGGTCGGCCAGTGGTAGTTGGACGGGTTCTTGAGGTGGTTGCATGAGCAGACCGAGGCGCACTGGTAGCCGGCGTCCAGGGGGAAGACGCCGTCGGTGGCGTTGCGCAGGCGCAGGTTGGGCACCAGGTCGATCCCCAGGTCCTCGGCCGTGGAGTCGAGCAACTCCAGGGACTCGGCCGGGTAGTCGTGCATCGCCTTCATCCCCTCGCCGCGCAGAACGGTGAGCGTCGGCGATCCGATCGTGTCGAGGCAGAGGAAGAAGGTCGATTCGCGCGGCAATGAATGCGCGTGTCGGTCCATGAACAGGCCCATCCCCTCGCACAGGGCCTCCTCGGAGGTCGACAGGAGGAGCACGCGGACCGACTCGGTCGGGTCCTCGGCGAGCGCGTGCGACAGCGCCTCGAGCGCCACGCAGCCCGTCGCGTTGTCATTCGCCCCGGGCACAACCTCGCGCAACGCGATGTCCGCCATGAACCCCACCGTTCCGGCCGAGACCGCGACCCCCACACGCGTCAGGGCACGTGATCCAGAGGCCCCGCCGGCTGCCACAAGCGCCGGACCGGCGATCACGGGCCACATCAGCGGCGGGCTGGTGTCGTTGTTCTCGAATAGGCCGGGATAGCGGTCGCCGAGCGTCTCGGTGATCGCGGGGTTGAAGAAGAAGGCGCTGTGCGCCGTGTCGTGATGGGCCATCAGGACGATCGTCCGCTCGGCGTCCGCCGGTCCCAGCTCGGCGAGGACGTGATGGGCCGTGCGCTTGGGAAGCAGGCCGCGGAATCGCCTGCGTCCCGGCGGCATCTCATCGGCCGCGAGCGCGGACGCCGTGGCGCCGACCGCTGTGGCCGCGGCTCTCGCGAGGCGGCCTCCCCGCAGGGCTGCGATCCCCGCCGCGACGCCCGCCGCGGCCAGCGTTCCGAGCGAAACCCAGTAGGTCCCGTTGGCCTCGGGCTCGGCCTCGATCCTGACGTCCCTTGCGCCCGCTTCGCGCAGCCGGGTCGCCAGCAGCTCGGCCGCGGCGCGCTCGCCCTCTGATGCGGACGGGCGCTCGATCGCCGCCAGCTCCTCGATCCGGCTGCGAAGCCAGGACTCGTCGAGGTGGGGCGCTGTGGCGGGTCCGGCCTGTGTCGGCGGGGTCATCGCGTCGAAAGCTAGCGGCCGGTCCAGGTCGCGCCCCCGGCCGGCCGCAGCTCCACCCTAAGATCCGCCCATGCCGGCAGGCGCCCTGACGCTGTTCCACGTGCGCGGGATCAGGATCGGTGTGGACTACTCCTGGTTCTTCGTCCTCTTCCTGATCATCATCCTGCTCTCGGGCTTCTACCGGGACGTGACGGGCGCAGAGGAGGAGTCCGTCGGCCCCTATGCGCTGGCCCTGGCGAGCGCGCTGCTGTTCTTCGCCTCGATCCTGCTTCACGAGCTCGGGCACGCAGTGGTGGCGATTCGAAACGGGATCCCGATCCTCGGGATCACGCTGTGGATGTTCGGAGGCGTCGCCCGGATGGAGCGCGACACGGACACCCCGTGGACGGAGTTCAAGGTCGCGATCGCGGGCCCGATCGTCACCGCAGCGATCACCGCCGTCTGCGTGGCCGCAGGGATCGCCTTGTCGGGGCCCGAGGAGTTCCGCGACGCGGCGCTGATCGAAGACGGGACCGAGGCATCGGCGCTGCCGGCCCTGCTCGGGTGGCTCGCCAGCATCAATCTGCTGGTCCTGGTCTTCAACCTGGTCCCCGCCTTCCCGCTGGACGGGGGCCGCATCGCGCGCGCCATCGCCTGGAAAGTCAGCGGCGAGCGCGGCAAGGCCACGCGGTTCGCGGCGAGCCTCGGCCGCGGGTTCGCCTACCTGCTGATCGGCCTGGGCGCGTTCCTCTTCATTCGCGGAGACATCGTCGGGGGGCTATGGCTCGTGGTCCTCGGGTTCATCCTCAACGGCTCGGCCCGCAGCGCCATCGCCCAGACCGAGGTGACCGACCGCCTCGAGGGGATCTCGGTTGTCGACGTCATGGACCGCGAGCCCGTCGCGATCCCCGAGAGCGCCTCCGTGGAGCGGGCCGTCGACGAGTACTTCCTGCGCTACCGCTGGCCATGGTTCCCGGTGGTGGACGCGTCGTCCCGGTTCGTCGGCGTGCTCGACAGCGCGACGCTCGATGCCGTCAGCCGCGATGAGCGCCCCACCCGGACCGTCAGCGAGTTCATCGCGCGCGACGCGGGCACCCTGACCGTGAGCGAAGACGCGCCGCTCGAGTCGCTTCTGGGCAACGAGGCCCTGAGTCGCCTGGGGGCGCTGATCGCTGTGGACCCCAGCGGGCGCCTGAGTGGGGTCGTCACCGCCCAGGCGCTCGGACGCGCCCTGGGGACCCCCTGAATCCCGCTCCGACTCGGATTTCCTGCGGCGGGCCGGGAAGTGCGCCCGTATAGGATCGGCCTCCGTGCCGCTCCCCAGACGACACCGAGGCTGACCCGTGCCGGATCACGACGTACTGGTGATAGGCGCCGGCCTCGCCGGCCAGCGCGCCGCCCTGGCCGCGGCTGAAGACGGCGTCTCCGTCGGGATCATCAGCAAGGTCCACCCCGTCCGCTCGCACTCCAACGCGGCCCAAGGCGGGATCAACGCCGCTCTCAACCCGGGCGACTCCTGGGAGTCCCATGCCTTCGACACCGTCAAGGGGTCCGATTACCTGGGCGACCAGGACGCGATCGAGATCATGACCCGCGAGGCGCCAGAGGAAATCCTGCATCTGGAGCATCTGGGCGTCACGTTCCACCGCAACGAGGAAGGCAAGCTCGGGACACGCGCCTTCGGGGGCGCCTCGGCCGCCCGGACCTACTACGTCGCCGACATCACCGGCCAGGCGATCATGCACGTCCTCTACGAGCAGCTCATGAAGTACTCGGACGAGGTGGCGCGCTACGAGGAGTACTTCACCACCGCGCTCGCCATCGACGACGACGGAGAGTGCGTCGGGGCCGTTTGCCGAAACGTGCGGGACGGCGCCATGGAGCTCTTCAGCGCCAAGTCGGTGATCCTCGCGACCGGCGGGAACGGTCAGGCCTGGCAGCCGACCACGAATGCTTTGATCTGCACCGGCGACGGGATCGCGATGGCCTATCGGGTCGGGGCGAAGCTGATGGACATGGAGATGATCCAGTACCACCCCACCACGCTGGCGGGCAAGGGATTCCTGATCACCGAGGGCGCCCGTGGCGAAGGCGCCCATCTGCTGAATGCGAAGGGCGAGCGCTTCATGGAGCGCTACGCGCCGAACAAGATGGAGCTGGCCAGCCGCGACGTGGTCAGCCGGGCCGAGCAGACCGAGATCGACGAGGGCCGCGGCTTCCCCGACGGCACCGTCGCCCTTGACATCACGGTGGTCCCTCGCAAGCGCATCCACGAGGCGCTTCGCGAGATCGTCCTGGTCGGCCGCGACTTCGCGGGAGTGGACATCACGAGGGAGCCCATCCACATCAAGCCGGGCAACCACTACACGATGGGCGGGATCAAGACCGACGTCTGGGGCCGCACCGACGTGCCGGGGCTTTACGCCGCCGGCGAAGTCGCGTGCGTCTCGGTCCACGGCGGCAACCGCCTTGGCGCCAACTCACTGCTCGACACCCTGATCTTCGGCCGCCGCTCGGGCGAGGACGCCGCGGAGCGCGCCAAGGGCCGCGAGTCCGCCCGCACCACGCAGGCGATCCTGGACAACGAAGAGGCGATGGTCGCCGAGGTCATCGCCCGCGAGAAGGGGTCCGGGCGGCGGGTCAGCGAGATCCGCAAGGAACTGGGCCAGACGATGGACAAGTACGCCGCCGTCTTCCGCGACCAGGCCGGCCTGGAGCAAGGGCTCGAGGTCGTGCGGCGGCTGAAGGAAGAGGCCGAGTCCTGCTACATCGACGACCGGGGCACCGTCTTCAACCAGGACGTCCTGGGCGCGATCGAGCTGGGCTTCATGCTGGACAACGCCGAGGCCACGTGCGTGGCGGCGATTCACCGCACCGAGAGCCGCGGGGCGCAATTTCGCACCGACTTCCCCGAGCGCAACGACGGCGAGTGGCTGAAGCACATCGACCTGGCCAAGAACGGCACGGGCCCCGAGATCAGCTACTCCGAGGTGACCATGACCCAGTGGGAGCCACAGGAGCGGACCTACTGATGGCCAGGTCCGCTTGCCCATCACCACCCCCGGGTAGGGTGGCCTAGATGGCCGAGTACGCGCTCAAGGTCCGGCGCTTCCAGCCCGAGTCCGGCGAGGGGCCCTATTGGGAGACCTTCGACGTGGACCTCGACCCCACGCTGTCGGTGCTCGACGGCCTGCTGCAGGCCAAGGACCGCGACGACGGCTCGCTGTCGGTCCGCTGCTCCTGCCGCGCCGCGATCTGCGGATCCTGCGGGGTCAGGATCAACGGCCAGTCGGCGCTCGCCTGCAAGACCCAGATCGGCGAGGCGATGGAGCACGCCAACCGCAACAACGGCGAGCGCGCCGGAGGAGCGCGAACAAACGGCTCGCAGAGTGAGCCGATCGTGGTCGAGCCGATGGGAAACATGCCCGTGATCAAGGACCTGGTCACCGACATGGAGGCGACGCACTGGAAGAAGATCCGCCGCGTCACCCCGTGGCTGCTGCCTGAGGGCGACCCGCCCGAGCGCGAGTATCTGGTCCCTCCGGAGTCCATGATCGACATCACCCAGTCGATGGCGTGCATCCAGTGCGGGGCCTGCGTCAGCGCGTGTCTTTCCATGGAGGCCGACCCGGACTTCATCGGCCCCGCCGCGCTGGCCAAGGCCTACCGCTTCGTCGGCGACCCGCGCGACGCGGAAACCACTGAGCGCCTGCACGACCTGGCCAACGACCCACATGGGATCTATGACTGCACCCACTGCTTCAGCTGCATCGACGCGTGCCCCAAGGGCGTCGCGCCGATGGACCAGATCATGCGGCTGCGCCGGGCCGCCGGAGCGGAGGGCATCGACGACGCCAACAACGGCCACCGTCACGAGGACGCCTTCGCCTCGATCATCGAGAAGAAGGGGACCCTGGACGAGGCCGAGCTGCTGCAGGAGACATACGCGCCGGGCGTCAAGGGCAAGCTGATGCCCCGGCCCAGCGCGATCAAGGGGCTGGTCGAGTCGATCCCGACGGCGGTCAGGGGGATCGGGACCGGCAAGATGCGCTCGCTGCCCAAGCTGATCCCCGGGATCCACCCAAAGCTGCCGGGCGACTCCCAGGAGCAGGTGAGGCGAATCTACGCGCACACCGAGGAGCACTCGATCGAGCTGAACCTCTACATCAAGGGCGAGGAGGCCGAGGGCGACGCCCCGGTCGAGGAGGGCGCTGCAGTGCCCGAGCGGGCCGTCGGGCCCGAGCCCGACGAAGGCGAAGCCCCAACGGGCGACACCGGGCCCGAGGCCGACACCAGCAAGGGGCCGCAGGGCACCGAGCACGGCCAAGCCGACCCGGGTCCGCCGGAGTCCGGCAGGCCGGGACCGGGAGGCGCCGCGTGAGTGCGATGAGCTACGCGTACTGGCCGGGCTGCGTCAGCCGGGGGTTCACCACCGAGCTGCACGGCTCGATGGCGCTCGTCTCGGACCGCCTGGGGATCGAGCTGATCGAGCTGGACCGCGCGAACTGCTCGGGCGCCGGCGTGATCGCCGAGCACAATCAGGAGCTCGCCGACACCCTGAACGCGCGCACGTTCGCGCTCGCCCAGAAGACGGGCGCGCCGATGTTGAACATCTGCTCAACTTGCCAGGGCGCCCAGTCAGAATGCCAGCAGCGCCTGGACGCCGACAGCGAGTACCGCTCGCACATCAACGAGACGCTCGCCCCCGAGGGGCTCAACTATGACCGCGAGGGCTTCACGAACAAGAACTTCCTTTGGGTGCTGGTCGAGGACTACGGCCTGGACAACCTCGAGGAACGGGTCCAGCGACCCCTCTCGGGGCTCAGGGTGGGGCCGTTCTACGGCTGCTACATCCTGCGCCCCCGGCACCGCCTGGGCTACGAGGACCACCCCGAGCGCGACCTCTACATGGACCGCCTGATCGAGGCCCTCGGGGGCGAGGTTGTCCAGTACGACGGCGCGCGCAAGTGCTGCGGGTTCCCCGTCGTGACGATGGCGCGCGAGGTCTCGCTGCGCCAGGCCGGCACACATCTGGGCGATGCGCTCGACGCCGGCGCGGACTGCCTGGTCACGCCCTGCCCCCTCTGCCACCTAAACCTGGACATGCAACAGCCCGAGGCCGCGAAGGTCGTCAACCGCGAGCTCGGGCTGCCGGTCCTGCACCTGCCGCAGCTGATCGGCCTGGCTCTCGGGTTCCAGCCCGAGGAGCTGGGCATGCGCCGCCACATCGCCTCAACCGAGTGGGTGGAGGAGCGTCTCTCGGCCGAGACCGCTCCCGCGCCCGCCTGAGGCGCTTTTCAAGGCCCGGTCGGCGGCGAGCGCTACGAGCCCTCCTGGGCCCGGGGCGGCGGTTCTGCGTTCCCGTCTCCCACCCTCCGCGAGATCCAGTTCGACCCGACGGTGTCGGTCAGGCCGTGCGCCAGCAGGGAGGCGAGGATCGCGAAAGCGGCGATCTCGAAGATCAGGTCCCGCTCGCCGACCGTGGACTGGAGCACGAACAGCGCAAAGAGCATCGAGGCCACCCCCTTCGGCCCGAACCAAGCGATGAACGCCCGGTGAGTGCCGGGAAGGCTGACCCTGAACATCGAGAGCGCGACGGCAAGAGGCCTCGCTACCAGCAGGGCGAATGCCGCGAACAGGATCACCAGCACCACGACGCCCCCATAGCCCACGGCCACGATCAGGGCACCGAAGACGAAGAAAGTGAGTACGGACAAGATCGTGCTGAGGTTCTCCGAGAAGACCTCGAAGTCGTCGGCGATGTCGTGCTCGGCCAGGCCCAGGGCGATGCCGCAGGTGAAGGTTGCGATGAAGCCATTGCCGAACGTCACGTCAGCGAGCCCGAAGGCGAGCACCCCGATGCCGAGCGCGTAGATGCCGTCATAGCGGCGGGCCAAGCCCCCCATGGGGAGATGGCGGGTCAGCCATCCTGCAAGCAGGCCGAGCGCGACGCCGATCACGGCGCCCACTCCCGTCTCGCCCAGCAGCTCCATCCCCTCCTGACCGGCGTCGCCTCCCGGCGAGGCGAGGATGATGAAGAACAGAACCACGGGCAGCGCGAGACCGTCGTTCAGTCCCGACTCCAGGTTCAGCGTGTGGCGGACCGATTCCGGCACGCTCCTGGTCCTGACGACGGCGGAGGTGACCACGGGGTCGGTCGGCGAGAGCACCGCCCCCAGCAGGAACGCCTCGGCCCAGCTCAGGTCAGGGAACAGCCCCTTGGCGCAGAGCGCCAGCAGGGCCATCGTGATCGGCATCGCGAGGATCAGGGCCCGCACGGGCGGGCTCCAGTGGACGGTGAGCAGCTCCCGGTCCACCTCCAGCCCGTCGGAGAAGAGGGTGATGATCAGGGCCAGCTCGATCAGGTAGATGACCGCGTCGTCGTCGGCAGAGACCTCGATCACATCGGTGCCGGCAAGCAGGAGGCCGGCGCCGACGCCCAGCACCGAGACCGACAGGACCGTGCCCCTGAAGACGCCCGAGAGCGCCGCGGCAGCCGCCAGAAGCGCCCCGCCGAACAGCAGAACCTCCCCGAACCCGAGCTCCATTGCAGTGCTTATACCCGGCCCGCGTCCCGTCGGAGGGCCGCACCGCCGGCACGCAGAATCCCTTCATGCTCATGGGAGCGCGCCTCGACTCGATCGGAATCGCACGCGCGCTGCTTGTGCCGGCGCAGGTCGAGGCGAAAATGGCCGTAGAGCCGAGAGCCCGGCGTGAGGGGAGCGGGCGGAAGCGGCGCTAGTTGAGCGAGCGGGCTCGCGCCGAAGTGATGCCGAGCAAGATGCCGCCCGCCGCGAGCACCGCGAGAAGCAGATAGTTCTGGCCGCTCGACGTGTCTCCGGTGTCCAGCGAGGACCCGGTCAGAGGGGCGCCGGAGCCCGGGCCGCCCGACCCGGTCCCAGCGGCGCCGGCCGCGCCGTCGCCTGACCCATCGCCGTCGGCGCTTGCGCCCTCCGCGCCTTCATCGGCTCGCGGGTCACCGGGCACGTAGGCCGAGGTCCCGAAATCGTTCTCTGAGCGGAAGTTGGAGCCGGCCACGCCCGAGCCGGATCCCTCGCCGCCGCGGTCGCGCGGGGCCGCATCCCGCCGTCCGGTGTCCACGGGAAGCTCATAAACTCTCCCCGGGGGACTGCCAGGATCGGGGTCACCGGGAGACTGCGCGAAGGCGCTTCCCGTGCCCAGAAAAGCAGCGATCAACCAGCACCACATGAGCTTTCCCGCGAAACCCATTGACACCAGGGTAGAGGACTCGGAGGCCCGTTCGGGCATTCCGGCGAGGACGGCCAGCGCGGACGTCCGCGGCCCATCAAGGCGGCTCCTGCCCGCCGCGCCCGCCTGGGTCGTCGCGGGGCTGCTGTTGCTCGCCACCTGGTTCGACGGCGGGTTCGACCTGCGCTATTGGGCTCTGATCGCGATCCTGGTCTTGGCGATCCTGGTCTCGGCGCTGCTCGCGGGCGGCTTCCGCTTGGACCGTGGACCCTACGCCTACGCGGTCGCGGCGATTTGGGCGTTCGCCGCCTGGAGCCTGCTCTCGGCCACCTGGGCCGAGTCCCCGGCCGGCGCCTGGGAGGGGGCCGCCAGGACGACCCTGTACGCGGCCCTCGCGACGATCCCAGCCATCCTGCCGGGTCGCCGGCAGGCGCTGCAGGTCGGCTACCTCATATTCGGTGGCGTCGCGGTCGTCGGGCTGGTGACGCTGATCCAGCTCCACATCGATGGGGCCGACCTGTACCTGGCGGGCCGCCTGAACGATCCGATCGGCTACCGCAACGGCACGGCCGCGCTGTTTGCGATCGGCTTCTGGCCGTTGGTCGCCTTTGCGGCCGAACGGGGCCGGAACGCCCCGTTGCGGGGAATCGCCTTCGCGGCGGCGGTCCTTGCCCTGGGCCTGATGTTTCTGACGCAGTCGCGGGGAGTGGCGATCGGCCTGGCGGCCGGGGGCATCGTTCTGCTTGTCATCGGGCCAGACCGCATGCGTCGAGCCTGGTTCGGCATCGCTGCCTTCGCTTCGGTGGCGATCGCGTCCGCCAGCCTGCTGGCGCCCTATCGGGCGTTTCAGGACGGCGCGGTCAACATCGATCCCCAGGTCGACGACGCAACGACCGCCCTGACGGTCCTCGTCTTCGCGTCCTTCGGCGTCGGCCTGTTCGCCGCCCTGCTCGACAACGGCCTGCGCTCGCGGGTCGGGATCGCGGCGCGGCAGGGCGCCGCCGTAGGTCTCGCGATCGTGGCGCTGGTCGGCGTTGTGGGCGCGATCGTGGCGATGGGCGACCCCGTCTCCTACGCCGACGACAAGTGGGAGGAGTTCACCAGCGAGACCGACACCTTCACGGGGAATTCCCGCATCGGCTCGGTCGGGGGCCAGCGCTACGACCTCTGGCGAGTCGCCTGGGAGGAGTTCCAGGAGGAGCCCTTGGCCGGCGTCGGGGAGGGCAGCTACGACTTCGGCTACTACCGCCTTCGCCGCACCGATCGCAACACCAGCGACCCTCACAGCCAGCCGTTCCGCCTGCTCTCTGAGACGGGGATCGTGGGGACCCTGCTGTTCTTAGCCTTCCTGGTCTTCCTGGCCATCGCCATCGCGCGCGCTGCGCGCGCCGCGAATTTCGCCGACAGGCGCGTGATCGCCGGGCTTGCGGCCGCGGGAGCCGCAGTCGTGGGCCAGAGCCTGACCGACTGGCTCTGGCTGATACCGACGGTGATGGGCCTTGGCATCCTGGCGCTCGCCCTGGCGGCGCAGCCGCGCGGCAGGACCGAGGACCGGCCCGCGCCGCTGGGACTCGGTGGTCACGGTGACCGGGTGAGGATGGTGGGCAGACTCGCGGCGGCTGCCGCCATGACCGCCGCTGCGGTCTCGGTTGCCCTTCTCTTCCTCTCGGATCTGAACGTCCGCCAAGCGCGCGCGGAGCTCGAGGACGGGACGGCCCAGGGACAGCTCGACGCGGCCCGCCGGGCTGAGGACCTCAACCCGATCGCGGTCACCCCTCTGTATCTGCAGGCGTCGGCCCTGGAGGGCTTCGGAGATCGGGACGCGGCACGGGACGCCCTGCGGGAGGCCTTGGAGCAGGAACCGGACAACTTCGTGACCCTGGCGCTGCTGGGCGACCTGGAGATCCGCGCTGAGAACCTCCCGGACGCCCGCCCGTACTATCAGCGCGCCTACGAGCTGAACCCGATGGACGTCGGCTTGCGGGAGCTGGCCGAGGAACTCGGCCTGGAGGAGGATGAGGAGGTTGGCGCTGAGATCCCGCTGAGCTCGGCCACCGACTTCGACCCGCAGGGCACCAGCGGCGAGCATCCCGAGTTAACGGGCCTGGCGATCGACTCGAACCCGACGGGGACCGCCTGGTCCACCGAGAGCTACACCGGTGGCGCCTTCGACAAGGACGGGGTCGGGATATACGTGGAGACGAACCGCGCCGTGGTCGCCGATGAGGTTCAGCTGAGGCTTGCGGGCTCCGGCTCCGACGTCGAGGTCTACGCCGCACCGGGCGCGGACGAGGCGCCGGAGGAGATCGAGGGATGGACCCGGGTCGGACGTGCATC
>JAJTCK010000028.1 GCA_021323175.1 Solirubrobacterales bacterium
GCCCGCCGGGTCAAGCGCGGTGGTCAGCGGCGACGTCACGGACGAGGCGGTCGTGCGCGAGGCTGTCGAGACCGCGGCCAAGCTGGGACAGGGGGGCCTCGAAGTCGTCGTCAACAACGCGGGAACCGGAGGGTCAGGGTCGATCGGCGAGATCGACGTGGCCGTTTGGCGCCGGGTGCTCGAGGTCAACCTCCACGGCGCATTCCTCGTGATCCGGGCGGCGCTCGAGCGAATGCCCGGGCCAGGGGGCGCGATCGTCAATGTCAGCTCGGTCGCGGGCCTGATGGCCGCTCCCGAGTCGGTCGCCTACTGCGTCGCCAAGGCCGGGTTGGTCATGCTCACCGCGTCCGGGTGAACGCCATCTGCCCCGGCTGGGTCAGCACGCCGATGGCCGATGAGGAGATGGACGAGCTCGGCGGGATGCTGGGGACCGATCGCGCTGGGGCCTACGAGGCCGTTGTGCGTGACGTGCCGCTCGGGCGCCCTGCGACCTCCGACGAGGTCGCAAGGGCAGTCGCGTTCCTCGCTTCGGACGACGCCTCGTTCGTCACGGGCGCCGTGCTCACCGTGGACGGGGGCAGCACCGTCGTCGATGTCGGGACCACGGCCTTCCGGGGGGACCCTCGCTCGTTCCCGGGCGACCGCCCCTAGGCTGCTGCAGGTTCCCATCGTCTAGGCACGAGATCTGCCAGTTCGATCCCTGTACGGTCATGCACCGATGCGAACGGGGAGCTAGAACGGCGCGCGGGCGAAGAAGAAGAACCAGACCTGGAGCGCCAGGACCGCGGCGAACACTGATGCGGCGACGATCCTCTCCGGGACGCTGATCCCGAACCTGCTTCTGATGTCCTGGACGCGGTCCCCGCGCTTCGCGCGGTGCCAGGGGGAGGTCTCGAGGGCGATTCGGGGGCGGCCGGTCAACTCGTCGTGCTTCGCACTCAGCCAGGTGAGCGCCCAGGCGATCAGGAACACCAGGATCCCGAAGACCACCAGGACGCTGAGCACGCCCCAAATGCTCAGTACGCGTCCGCCCTGCACGCGGGAGCCGATCCACACGGCGAGCAGGGGGGCGCCCGTCCAGGCGTTCACGGCCAGGAACGAGGTCGCGGCGACAATTGCGATTCGCTTCAGGGGGGCGTGCCTGACCTCTGCCGGCTGAGATACGGCCGGTTCCCGCCAGGCGGCGCCGGCCCGGTCGGCAGCCACCTCAGGGGCCCGCGGCGGCGCGTCTTTCGGCTCTGCCCGCATGCCGGCGGGCAGGTCGAGTTCGAGCGCGTCGAGGCCTCCGGGTATGCCCCCCGCCATGGTCTGCAACTGCCCGCGGGTGACCTCGCCGGTGTGGACGCAGACCGCGTTCGGCTCGCCGTCCTGGTGCGCTCTCAGGACCTCCAGGCAGTTGAGCCGAACCGACGCAGTCCGCGAAGCGGAAATCTCGCGTGCGGCGCGGTCGATCCCGAAGACCGCCTGCGAGCGCCGGTACAGCTCGGTGTCCGGCGAGGTCACCCAGAGCGGCCAGGAGGGCCCGACGTGAGTCGCGAAGCCGGAGAAGCCATGAACCCGGCCCTCGCGGTCCCTGATCGGAAAGATCACCCGCGAGCGGAAGTGCTCGTGGATCCGCCCGCGCGCGGAGGTGCGCGCTAGCCCTGCGGCGACGAGCTCCTCCTGCGAGTAGCCCCACTCCAGCAGGTGGTCGATCAGCGCGCCATACCCGACCGGCGCGTAGCCGACGCCGAAGGCACGGATCGTCTTACCGTCGAGACCCCTCTTGGCGAGTGCGTCTCGCCCGGGCCCGGCCGTGTCGGCCTCCCAGAGATGCTCCTCGAAGAACTCCCCGGCGTCTGCGAGCAGCTTCATCAGGCGATCCTGGCGCGGGCCGACCGCCGCCCCCTGCCTGTCCGTGGTAGCGGTGATGCCGGAATCCTCGCAAAACGCGGCTCGCCGTCCGCGATGAGTTTCACTTTCGCCGCCGGTCTTTGCAATCGATAGTGTTCTTACGGGCGCCGTCCTGCGCCCAACCCTCGGTTCCGGCGCTCACGCCGCCGGCTGAAACGGGGGCAAAGGGGGCTCGGGCTCTCGGGACGCCGGTCGTGGATGCCCTTTCCGGCGGGGCTTCGTGAGCGTGAGTCGCGGGGCGGCCGCCATGTGAAAGGAGCACCGGATGACCAGGCAGAAGTCCTTCAAGCGGCTCGTCAGGGCCCGAATGGATAAGACCGGAGAGAGCTATACGGGGGCGCGCTCGATGCTGCTCGCGGCCGAGCAGCCCGACGAGAGCGGCACGCCGGCGCTGATCGTGCCGGACGAATCGATCCGCGAGCGAACCGGACGCGGATGGGAGGAGTGGTTCGACCTGCTCGACTCCTGGGGCGGGCAGGAAATGTCTCACCGCGACATCGCCCGGAGGGTCGCCGAGGAGCTGGCGATCGAGCCGCTCGGGTGGAACGCGCAGGCGGTCACCGTCAGCTACGAGCGCGCTCGCGGGATGCGGCAGGTGAACCAGCGGGCGGACGGCTTCGGGATCACCGCATCGAAGACGGTCGCCGTCCCGGTGGAGCGTCTGTATGACGCGGTCACCGACGAGGCGCGGCGCAGCCAGTGGCTGCCCGAGCCCGAGGACCAGCTCAGCGAACGGAAGGCCACCAGGCCGAAGTCCGCGCGCTACGACTGGGGCGACGGGGCAACTCGCGTCCAGGTCGGGTTCGCGGCCAAGGGAGATGACAGGTCAGTCGCGACCCTGGAGCACCTGCGACTGGCCGACAAGTCTGAGGCGGAGAGGATGAAGGCGTTCTGGCGTGAGCGCCTCTCCGAGCTGAAGACGAAGCTCGAGGCCGGTGGGATTCATGCCTGAGATTGGGCCACCGGCAGCGGTCCTGGTGAGCGTCTGGCGGTAGGTGCGAGCAAACCGCGAGCAGGCATAGTGCCCGGGATGAGCGTCTCGCCCTGGGCACTGCGCGTGGTTGGGATCAGGGTGGCGCAGGTGGCGCGAAACGCGGTCTAGCCCGTGGCGCTGCCGGCCGCGCCTGGGTCGATCCCGGCGTCCTCCAGGGCGCGCTGGCGGTCGGAGTAGACGACCATCCGCCGCGCCTTGCCGCCCTTGAAGGTCCACAGGTGGGCGCCCTCTGTGTCAACCTCGACGCCGCTGCCCTTGCCGCGGCCGGTGTAGCGGGCCAGGACGACGACCTGGTCGCCCTTGGTCACGAAGTCGCGGGCTTCGACGCGCCAGTGCTCCCAGGTGCTGAGCCATTGCACCAGCCGGGGGTCCTGGCCCTCGGTGCCGGGCTCGACCCCGGCCATCCCGGGGAACTCCCCCGACCATCCCCACTCGAGCTGCGAGTCGTAGGCGTCGGTGACCGGCCGGAAGTTCCCCCGCGACCACTCCTCGTAGACGGGACGCAGTAGCTCGACGTTGGCCTCGGACACGCAGCGATTATTCCCCGCCGGGCGATGTGGCGTTGCGGCCGACGGACGTCGCGGTGGGAGCGCCCGGCCTATCCGCGCGAGATCGCGCGGATGAGCAGCAACAACAGGACCGAGCCGCCGATCGCGATCAGCCAGGTGCCGAGGTCGAAGAAATCGTCGATCTCGCCGATGTCAAGGGCCGTGGCGATGAAGCCCCCCAGCAGGGCTCCCACGACGCCGACTGCGGTGGTGCCGATGCAGCCGCCCGGCTCGGTCCTGCCGGGTATGAGCGCCCTGGCGATGGTCCCGGCCAGCAGACCCAGGATGATCCAGCCGAGAATGCCCACGCGCGGACCCTATCCGACGCCCCTTCTCGACGACACGTCTGACCGCAGCGACGGGAACGGCTTCACCGGTCAGTAGGAGAACGGCGCGCGGCTGAAGCGGGCCTTCCCTGGCCGCGCTTGCCTCCCCTTGCCCGGGCTGAAGCTCCTCGCGCTCAGCGACCGGGTCGCTGAGATCCCTGCGCGTGGTAGCTGAGGTACCAGAGCATGTGGCGCGCGGCGCTGACCCCAGCGTTCAAGGGTGTGAGCAGCCGACGCACCGGCCGAACACTAGCCGCGGGAAGTGTCGGGATCACCCTCATTAGTGGGGGAATCGGGCCCGCGGGGGCCGGGCTCTAGCATCCGCTGCCGGATGGCCAGGGGAAAGAACGCAAAGAGGGTGGCGAACACGCTGCTCCCGCGCTCGGACCCGCTCAGGGCGGACCGCGCGACCATGGGGCTCGCCGCCGCGGCGGTGGCGACCGCCGGCCTCGTGATCGGCGGCGAGGTGATGCGCCTGGCCCGGCGCCGGCGCGAGAGCGCCGAGGTCCCGACCCCAGAAACCCTGATTGACACCGCTGGGCAGGCGACCAGGGACACCGTCGCGGTCGCCGTCGAGGGCTACCAGGGGGCGCCCCGGCACGAGACGGTCCTCTTCAACATCCTGAACGGCTTCGTAGGCGCGTTCGCGCTGATGCGCCTTTCCACCTGGGGCCAGCGAGGCGGCTGGTGGCCGACTCGGCCCGTCCGCCTGGGCGGCCGCCACATCCACCACTTCGTCCCAGGGATCCTGATCGCGTTCGGCTCGGGAGGGGCCGGCCTGGTGACCTCCAACGAGCGGCTCGAGGCGCTGCTCTCGTTCGGCTTCGGGTCGGGGGTGGGCCTTACCTTCGACGAGGCGGCGCTGCTGCTGGACCTGCGCGACGTCTACTGGACCCGCGAGGGAGTCGTCTCCCTGCAGATCAGCTTCGGCCTGACGGCGATGCTGGCCGCCACGATCCTCGGCCTCAGGATGTTCCGCCGCGGCGAGCAGCGGAGCATCGAGGAGGGGCTGATCCCCAGCGCCGAGCATGGCACCGACGTGCAGGCGGTCGTCGGCTCGCTGCGCTGAAGGGGCTCCGGCTCAAGCGGCGGCCCGCAGGTGCGGCTGTTCCTCGCCCATCCAGACGACCTGGTCGCGGCCGGGGCCGACGCCGACCAGGCGGACTGGGGCGCCCGCCAGCTCGGAGAGTGCCTGCAGGTAATTCCTGGCTTCCCGGGGAAGGTCGGACTCGCGGCGGGCGGCGCCGATGTCGCCTTCCCAGCCGGGGAGCTCGGTGTACTCGGGCTCGGCGCTGTGGATGATCGACTGGTGGTAGGGAAACTCGTCGAAGACGGCGCCCTCCGGGTGGCGATAACGGGTGCAGATACGCAGCGGGTCTACGCCGGACAGCACGTCCAGCTTGGTGACGACAAGGGCGTTGATCGTGTTCAGGCGTACCGCGTAGCGCAGGGCGACGGCATCCATCCAGCCCGTGCGGCGGGCGCGGCCGGTGGTCGTGCCGAACTCGCCGCCCGCCTTGCGCAGCCCCTCGCCGAGATCGTCGTCGAGCTCGGTCGGGAAGGGACCGGCGCCCACGCGTGTCGCGTAGGCCTTGGCGATGCCCCAGATCTCGTCGATGTCCCGGGGCCCGACCCCCGCTCCCACGCAGGCTGCACCGGCCACGGGATTCGATGAGGTGACGAACGGATAGGTGCCGTGGTCCAGGTCGAGCATCGTCGCCTGGGCGCCCTCGAACAGGACCGTCGCGTCGCGGTCCAGCGCCTCCCAGCAGAGCTTCGCCGTGTCGGCGATGTGTGGCTCCAGGCGGTGCCCGTAGCGCATGTAGGCCTCGACGATGGAGTGCAGGTCCAGGCGGGCGTCCCACTCCTCGTCGTCTCCCTTCTGCTTGCGCTTCTTACGCTCGACCTCCAGCTCCTTCAGCGCCTGCATCTTGGAATCCATGGCGGCCAGGATCTTCTTGCGCAGGATCTTCTCGTCCAGCAGGTCCTGCACCCGGATGCCGAGACGAGCGGCCTTGTCGGCGTACGCGGGTCCGATGCCGCGGCGGGTGGTGCCGATCTCGAGCTTGCCCAGCTTCAGCTCGCCGGCCCTGTCGAGCAGCACGTGGTAGGGCATGATCAGATGGGCGTTGGCCGACAGGCGCAGTCCGCTGACGTCCACGCCGCGCTGGCGCAGGCCCTCGATCTCGTCGGTCAGAACCGCCGGGTCGACGACCACGCCGTTCCCGATCGCACAGATCTTGCCCGGGTAGAGGATCCCCGACGGGATCAGGTGCAACTTGAACGTCTCGCCGTCGCGAACGATCGTATGGCCGGCGTTGTTGCCGCCCTGGAAGCGGATGACGACGTCGGCCTGCTCGGCAAGGAGGTCGACGACCTTTCCCTTGCCCTCATCGCCCCACTGGGTTCCGACTATGACCAATCCGGGCACGGGCTGATTATGGGGAAGTCGCACGGGTCACGGGGAGCCGGTCGACCGCCCGAGAGGCAGTACCGGCCGGCATCGCCGGACCGGCCGGCGTCATCGGCGCCTTATGCGGATCTGGCGCGCAGAAGGAGCCGCCGGACGCTCACTCGCCGCTCGGGCGCCAGCGGCGGTCCTCGTCGAACACCGGGACGACTTCGCACATCTCGACCAGGCGTGAGACCACGCGTGCGCCGATCTGCTCGTCGAGCTCGCCCTCGTTCTTGTTGGTCGTGACCACCAACGAGCGCTGGGCCTCGTAGCGCTCGTTGATCAGCGCGTAGAGCTGCTCGAGTACCCATTCCGTTCGGTTCTCCGCGCCCAGGTCGTCGATGTGAAGCAGGTCCACGGTGGTGAGCCGCTCGAACAGCTCGGCGTAGGACTGCTCCCCCCGCTCAGCGTCGTAGGTGCGGCGAATGCGGGCAAGGAGCTTCGGCATCGAGTAGATCGCAACCGAGCGCCCGACGTCCAGCGCGTGGCGAGAGACCAGCATCGCGAGGGTGGTCTTCCCAGTCCCGGCTCCTCCGTACATCCAGAGGCCGCGGCCGGCGTCCAGATTGCCACGGATGTCGATGCAAAACTCCTTGACCGGCCGAACGACCGCGGCGTTCATCTCGGTCACCGGGGGTCGCTGGAACGAGACGCCCCGGTACTTGGCGGGGATGACCGACGCCACCCCGCGCAGGCGCGCCCGTGTGATCGTGCGCGCACGGCACTCACACGGCCGTGCCACGTCCTCGGGGCCGAGGATCCATCCGGAGCCGTCGCAGACCGCGAGTGGGCAGGCGGGCTGGGCCTCCGCGCGAGCGGACACCGCCACCTAGGCGTTCTCCCCGGCGCGGGCCACCTAGAACTCCTGCGCGGAGTCGTCGTCCTCGAACTCGTCGAGGTCGATGTCGCTGCCGCCGTGCCCGTTTGAGCCCGAGCCTTTGGCCTCGCCGGCACCCAGGTCCCCCAGAGGCGCCCCCTCGCCCGGGCGCTGCTCGATCGGTCGCTCCTCGCGCGCGGGGTCCGCGAACTTCGGGTAATGGCTCAGGAAGGCGAGCTTCACGGTCCCGATCGGGCCGTTGCGGTGCTTGGCGATGATCAGCTCGGCGATCCCGGGATCCTCGGACTCATCGCCGTGGTAGTACTCGTCGCGGTAGAGGAAGCAGACGAGGTCGGCGTCCTGCTCGATGGCTCCGGACTCGCGCAGGTCCGAGAGGATCGGCCGCTTGTCGGGGCGCTGCTCGGGCGCACGCGAGAGCTGGGAGATACCGATCACGGGCACGTTCAGTTCCCGGGCCAGGATCTTGAGACCGCGGCTGAACTGAGACACCTGCTCGACGCGGTTGGCCCGGGGGTCGTCGGAGCGCATCAGCTGCAGGTAATCCACGATCACCAGTCCAAGCCCTCCGTGGCCTCGGCCCTTCTCCTGGGCATCCAGGCGGCGAGCCTTGGCGCGCAGCTCGAGCAGTCCCAGGTCCGATGAGTCGTCGATCCACATGGGCGATGACTCGAGCTTGTTGCAGGCGCTCACGACCTTGGGCCAGTCCTTGGTCGCGACCCGGCCCTTGCGTAGGCGATCCCCCGCGATGCGGGCCTGTGAGGCGATGAAGCGGTGGGCCAGTTCCATCTCGGACATCTCGAGCGAGAACAACGCGACGGGCTTGCCGCTCTTGATCGCGACGTTCTCGGCGATGTTGCAGACGGCCGCCGACTTGCCCATGGCCGGTCGCCCGGCCAGCACGATCAGGTTCCCCGGCTGGAACCCTCCCGTGAGCTGGTCGAGGTCGCGAAAGCCGGCCGGGGTCCCCGTGACGTCGGACTTGCCCGTGGCCAGAGCCTCGAGCTTGTCGATCTCGTCCGCGAGGATCTCGCCTATTTCGCGGAAGTCGGCGGCGCGGTCCTCGTGCGCGACCTGGAAGAGCAGGCGCTCGGCCTGCTCCACCATGGCCGAGGGCTCGCCGTCGCGCTCGGCCACGGTCTGCTGGATCTGCTTCGCGGCCGACTCCAGACGTCGCATCAGGGAGTTCTGCTTGACGATGCGGGCGTAGGCGCTGGCGCTGCCAGGGGCCGGCACCTTCGCGGCCAGGCTGGCGACCGCGTCCTTGCCGCCCAGGCGCTCCAGCTCGCCATGCTGCTCGAGCTGCTCGGTCACGGTCAGGACGTCCACCGGGCTCCCATCCTCGCTCAGGTGGCGGATCGCCTCGAAGATCGTGCGATGGCGGTCGCGATAGAAGTCCTCGGTCTGGAGCCGGATGTCCAATAGGACCGGCTCGATCGTGGACTGCGAGACCATCATCGCTCCGAGGACCGACTCCTCCGCCTCGAGGTTCTGTGGGGGCACCCCTGCCGTCGGTATCTCGGTGTTGGCCAACTGATCCTCTCTCGCGCGGGCGCACGTCGACGGTCCCAGGACCGACTGCCCCAGTGTTGCTGAGTGCCCGGCGGAGATTCCTCGGCCCCAAAATCCTTCCCGGCGACGCCTCCGCGTCAGACGGTCACCAGAAAATCACAATCTCAGGCACGGCGCAAAGGCCGATGTGGGTATTTGCGGGAAGCGCGTGGGGGACCGGGTTTCCGGGTCCCCCGGGATGGGGAGGACCGGCGGCCGGGTTTGCGTCGGAGGCGCTACTTCGCTTCGGCGACGATGGTCTTGACCTTGGCGGTGACGCCACCGCCGACCTCGATCTCGATCATGAAGCTGCCCGTCTCGCGGATCGGCTCCTCGAGTTGGATCTTCTTGCGGTCCACCTTCAGCCCGCGGGCCGCCTGGATCGCCTCGGCGATCTCCTTGGAGGTGACCGATCCGAAGAGCTTGCCGTCCTCGCCGGCCTGGTGGCTGATCGTCAGGACGGTCTTGGACAGCAGGGCAGCGGTCTCGTCAGCCCTTTCAGCGGCGCGCCGCTCGTCTTCCTCGGCGCGCTCCAGGCGCTTGCGCGCGTCTTCCAGAGCGCCCTTGGTCGCCGGCTGCGCGAGCTTGCGAGGGATCAGGTAATTGCGCAGGTAGCCGGGCGAGACGTCGACGGCGTCGCCGGCCTCGCCGAGACCCTGGACCTCCGCAAGCAGGACCGCCTCTGCCATCTCAGCGCTCGCCGACGTAAGGCAGGAGCGCCAGCTCTCGCGCGCGTTTGACGGAGAGGGCGAGCTGCTGCTGATGGCGGCGGGAGAGCCCCGTGACCCGCCGTGACCGGGTCTTGCCCCGGTCCGAGATGAACCGGCGCAGAGTGCCCAGATCCTTGTAGTCGATCACGTCGACGTTGAGCCGCGTGTACTTGCGCGGACGCCCGCGATCGGACAGCCCCTTGCGCCTGCCGCGCCCGGGACCACCCTGCTGCGATCTCTGCTGCCGTGCCATCGGCGCGCAATGGTAGCGGGGGCCGAAACAAGAGAGGCCCCGCGGGCGGGGGCCTCTCCAGGGAGTGGTGCGCCGGTTGGCGCCTGATACCGCGGACCGCCTAGAAGGGGATGTCGTCTTCCCCGCCGCCGCCGCTGCTGCTGCCGCCGCCGCCCACGCCGGCTCCCTCGAAGTCGGAGGTGTCCGCGGGTACGTCCGAAGCGGGCTGGAAACCGCCGCCGTTCCCGTTGGGGTTGTCGCCGCGCGAGCCGAGGAACTGCACGCTGTTGGCGATGATCTCAACGGCCTGGCGCTTGGAGCCGTCTTGGGCCTCCCACTCACGCCAGTCGAGCCGGCCCTCGACCGCCACGGGGCGGCCCTTGGACAGGTAGTTGGCGCAGTTCTCACCCTGGGCGCCCCAGACCGTGACGTCGAAGTAGTTGGGCTTGTCCACCCACTCGCCGCTCTGCCCGTCCTTGCGGCGGCTGTTGACCGCGACGCGCAGCTTGCAGACGGAGGTCCCGCCCGGCGTCGAGCGCAGCTCGGGATCCTTGGTGAGGTTCCCGGTGATGACCACCGTATTGATGTTGCTGCCAGCCATTCGCTCACTCCTCTTTTCTTCGTTTCCGGGTTATGAGTCTACGTCCGCGCCCGGCCGTTCTCGCCCCCCGGCAGGGATCGAACGCCGCAAACTGCGGCCTTGCCCAGGATGCCCGGCGAGGTCTAGTTGCGGTCTCGATCGCGGTCGCGCCGAGGGCGGCGCTCGCGGTCGTCCGAGCCGTCGCCGACTGAGGCGGGGCGCTCGGAGACGGGGGGCGGATTGCTCGGGGTATCGGGATCGACCTTGAAGATGCGGAAACGCAGGGTGCCCTCGGCGATCTTCAGGTTGTGGTCCAGCCGCTCGAGCAGCTCCCCCTCGCCCTCGAAGCGGAAGTAGCGGTAGTCGGCCTCGTTGCGCTGGCCGATCTCGTAGGCCATCTTGCGCAGCCCCCACGTATCGGCCTTCTCCAGCTTGCCCGCCTGCTCGATCTGCTGGCGCACGTCGTCGGCCAGGCGGTCGCGGTCGGCGTCGCCCGCCTCGGGGTCAAGCATGAGCACCAGTTCGTAGAGTCGGGTCATCGTTCGGGGGCCCTCTCGGCGGCACTCAGGCTAGCTGAGAGGGGGAGAGTACGCCCACCCAGCCGCCTTATGCGCCCATGCAGGCGAGGCGAATCAGGTGGGCGAACGTGCTGCGGGCCGGCGCCATCGGGGCAGCCGCGATCGCGGCCCTGGCCGCCCTGCCCTCGCTGCTAGGCGCGGGAACGCCTCCGGCGCCCCCCGCCGACGTCGGGCTGGTGACGCCGACCCCTCCGGCGGCATCGGCCCCGGCCGGGAGCGCCGTCGCCGAGGAGCCCGCTCTGGCTCCGGGCGGCGGTGGATCCCGGCACCCGCTGCCGAAGCGTCCGCGCGCCGACGGCCGTCAGGCCACGGAGGTGCCCGGACAGGGGAGACCCCGAACACGAGCCCCGAGCCCGCGGCTCGCCGCAGGCGGCCGAGGCCGGAGCGGCGGTGCCCGCAGCGACCGCCGGGACTCCGGACGCAGGCACCGCCGGGACTCCGGACGCAGGGGCCGCAGGCCGCACCCCGGCCCCGCGGCGAGCACCGCGTCCGCGAGCACTGCGTCCGCGAGCACCGCGGGCGGCGCCTACCACGCGCATCCTTCCTACGGCGGCGGCTCGAGCGGCGCCTCGGCCGGCGGCGGCGGCGAGTTCAGCTTCGAGCACTGAGGAATCCAGAAAGCGACACGGAGGAGACACGTGGACCCACAGGCACCTCCCAGGACCGTTCGCACCTGGCACCGGGTGGGTGCGCGCCGGAACACCCGGGTGTGGGCACTCGCCGGAGCGCTGCTGCTGGCGCTCGTCGTCCTCGCCACGCTCGCGCCTTCGGCGCGTGCCGGCACCTACGTCGCGGTCCAGTGCCATCCCGCATACGACCTCGCGGCCGCCGACGCCACGTTCACCCGCACCTCGGACCACTACGCATCGGCCAAGGCGTGCGCGGGCAATGGCCCGGGCCTCCAGATCCGCAACGACTCACAGACCACCAAGGACGGGCGCTACGGCGCCTGGTCGTGGCGACCGCCCGCGGGCACGCGGTTCGCGCAGATCACCTCCGAGGGCCACGTTGTCCACGACGCCGGGCACAAGGGCCACTTCACCGCCACCGACGAGGGCGGGACGGTGCACGGGCGCTGGCCGTCCGAGGGGTCGTGGCAGGCCGTCGAGTGGGGCGCCGGCACCGCGGCGGTCGCCTACACCGCCTGGATGATGTGTCACCAGGACTCCTGCGGCCGCGGGCCGGGTGCCCACACGCACGTACGCCGTCTCTGGTTCACGCTGCGCGACTCCTCGCAGCCGTCGCTGGACCTGACGGGCTCCCTCTTCCATCCCGGCCCTCGCCGCGGCCCCCAGCACGCCACACTGAGGGGGGCTGACTCCGGGGGCGGGGTCTGGCGCTGGCGGGTCCTGGTCAACGGGATCGGGGTGACGAGCTCAGAGAGCTCCTGCGACATCGTCCCCTCCGGACCGGCCCGGCGCTTCGTGCCCTGCCCGCTCTCATCCGAGCAGACCTTCCAATTGGATACCGAGCGAGTTCCGTTCCGCAACGGCGTGAATGAGGTAACTGCGTGCGTAACCGACGTCGGTTGGCCGGCGAACCAGACCTGCCGCACGCGCCGCGTGAACGTTGACAACGCCTGTCCCTCCTCGGGCAGCGGGGCAGCCGCCAGGATCGACGCCGCATTCCCGCGCGGCCGCACGACTGCAACGGTCGCGTCGAACCGCCGCGCCCGAGTCACGGGCAGGATCGCCCCGCGCGGGGGTGGGAGCATCGGCGGCGCCAAGCTCTGCGTCTTCTCGCGGGTCGCGGGCCGTCCCGAGGTCCTGGAGGGAATGGTGATGGCCGCCGCCGCCGGAGAGCTCTCGTTCACCGCGCGCCGCGGCCCCTCCCGCCGCCTCCGCCTGGCTCACCGCTGGGGGAGCGAGCAGGTCGAGCGAATCCTGCGCCTGCGCATACGCGTCCGGCCGCGCCTGAAGGTCTGGCCGCGCAAACGCCTGCGGAACGGCCAGGTCGCCAGCTTCCGTGGCAAGCTGCCGGGCCCGGACGCCCAGGGCCGCGTGGTAGTGCTCCAGGCGCGCGTCGGGACGCGCTGGCAGGCCTTCAAGTCGGCGCGGACCGGGCCGGACGGCAGCTTCCGGGCGCGCTACCGCTTCCGCGAGACCACCGCGCGCCGCCTCTACCGGTTTCGCGCGATCGTGCGGGAGCAGGCCGGCTATCCATATCTCAAGGGCGCCTCACCGGTCCGGCGAGTGGTTGTGAGCCCCTAGCTAGGCGGCGGCGCGCGTCTGGGCGGTCTTGGTCGCGATGTCGGCGACCTGCTCGTCGATCCAGTCCCCGGGATCGCGTGAGGAGATGATCTGCTTCAGCCGGCTTGCTCGCAGCGACTTCTCCTCGGGGTCCATCGTCAGCGCCCGGTGGATCGTGTCGGCCTGCTCCTGGATGTCGAAGGGGTTCACCGACAAGGTGCAGTCGCCCAGCTCCTCGTGAGCGCCGGTGTTCTCGGAGAGCATCACGACTCCGTCGCGAGTGTTGACCGCCGGCGCCTCCTTGGCGACCAGGTTCATCCCGTCGAAGAGCGAGTTGACGATCAGCAGATCGAACTGCTTGTAGCGGGCGACCGCTTCGGGGAAGTTCTCGTAGATCCGGAGGTCGATCGGCATCCAATCGGTGGTGCCGTGGCGGTGGTTGACGACCGCGACAAGGGCCTCGATCCGCTCCATGTACTCCGCGTACTCGGGCACGTCCAGACGGGAGGGCTGCAGGTGGGCGATGAAGGTGACCTTCTCTCGAAACTCTGGGTGCATCTCGAGGAAGGTGTCGAACGCGGTGAACCCGCGCAGCACGTTTTTCGAGAGGTCAGCGCGGTCGACCCGCAGGATCAGGTGGTCGCGCCGTCGGCGCAGGATCTCACGTTCGTACTCCTCGACCGCGTCGGACTCGGCCGTGCTGTAGAGCCTGTCGGCGTCGATCGAGAGGGGGTAGGCGCGGACCCACACCTCGCGCCCCTCGTACGTGACTGCGCCGCGCTCGTAGTCGGTTTCGAGCTCCATCAGCTCGCGGCAGCACTGCAGGAAGTTGCGGCAGTAGGCCGTGGTGTGAAATCCGATGATGTCGTTGGCCAACATCGAGCGGTAAATCTCCTCGCGCCAGCGATTCGGGAGGATCCGCCAGGAGTCCGGCTGGGACCAGGGGATGTGGACGAAGTACTGGAGGAAAGCGTCGGGGCGGGCCTGGCGGATGAGGCCGGGGCACGTGTATAGGTGGTAGTCGTGGAGCATCACCAGCGGCTCGTCCTGCCCCTCGATGCTGCGCACGACGGCCTCGGCGATGTCCGCGTTGACGACCTTGTAGCCCTCCTCCCACGCCTCTACCTCGGTGCGGCGGATGTCCGGGGCGTTCGAGAGGTCCCACAGGTAGTGCTGGATGAACCACAGGATCGGGTTCGCGATCACGTTGTAGAAGCGGTCATACGCCTCCGGGTCGCTGTCCACCATGCAGACGTCGTACTCCACGCCGTCGAGCTCGATCGTGGTCGGCTCGCCGCCGGATTCCGCGGCGACCTTGTTGTCTTCGTCGGTCATCGCCGAAGCGATCCACAGCGCCCTGCGGTGCGTGACGAGGCCCGTCAGGGCCGTGACCAGCCCTCCGCCGCCCCGCCTGGCGGTGCGGTTGCCGGCCTCGTCCAGGCCGAACTCCGCCGGGCCGCGGTTGGAGACGATGGTGAGTGGCCGCTGGTCGCCCATGCGACGTTTCTAGCAGGCGGGGTCCGCCCGCACGCAATACGCTGGCGACGGCCGTCGACCCTCGTGCGGTCCACGCTAACCCTCGAGCGAGGTGAACATCCGCAGCCAGTCGAGCAGGAGCCGCGGGGTCAGGAAGCGCTCTCGGGCTCGCTCCTTGCCTGCGCGGCCCAGGTTCTTGCCGAGGCCGGGGTCCTGCAGGACCTGCACGGTCCGCTGCGCCGCCTCCGCGGGGGTGGACACGAGAAAGCCGCTCTCGCCGTCCACGATCTGAAGTGGAATCCCGCCGACGTCCCCGGCGATCATCGGCCGGCTCTTCCACAGGCCCTCCGTCACGGTCAGCCCGAAGCCCTCGCGGATCGACTTCTGCATCAGCACGTCGGCCTGCGACTGGAATGCGTTCACCTCGATCGCCCCGACGTTGTTCAGGTTGTTCAGGATCTTGATGTCGGGGTCGGAATCGGCGTACTCATACGTGCGCCGGAAGAACTCCCAGCCTTCCGGGTCGTCGGTCGCCATCGAGCCGACCAGGGCGAGCTGGAGGTGAGGAAGCTCCACGGTGGCATCGCGGTAAGCGTCGATGACCCCGATCGGGTCCTTCCAGGGGTCGAAGCGAGAGACCTGGCACAGCAGCGGCCGGTCCACGTCGATGCCGAACTGCTCGCAGACGTAGGACGCATCGTCGGCCGACAGGGCCATGTTTTTGGGGGAGAGGGGGTCGATGGCCGGAGGGACGATCTGCACGCCACCGTGACCGTTCAGGCCGGCGGGAACGTACTGCTCCATGTGCCAGACGCTGGCGTCGTACTCGGAGATCAGCGGAAGCAGCCGCTCGATCGGGTCGGGGTTGGGCTCGGAGAGGTCGATATGGCAGCGCCAGATCCAGTGCTTGCCGTGGTCGCGCGCCCCGTGGCGCATGCCGACCGGCTGGGGATCGTGGACGATCACGAAGTCCCAGTCGCCCTCCAGGCTTTCGGCGTTGATCGAGTTGTAGTGGTCGAACAGCTCCCACTGCTCGCCGCTCAGGCTCTTGGGATCCCCCTGCAGCGAGTTGTGAAGCAGCTTCGTCGCGTTGAAGAACTCCTCGCGGCCCATGATGATCTGCCAGGAGGTGTCCATGCCCACGTCCCGCATCAGTGGCACCAGCGTGTAGAGGATCTCCGAGACCCCGCCTCCGAACGCGGTAGCGCTGACGTGCAGGACGCGCTTGCCCTCCAACGGGCCGGCGAGTTCCCGGATCTCGTCCACTACGCCGCGTCCGGAGAGGTGCGTGTAGTCGGCCAGCGACTTGCTGCCGAGCGCTACCTCCTGAAGCACGTCGCCCCCTTTGGACGTGGGCCGGTCAAGCGCAGAAACCTAGCGGGCCGCGGCCAGGCGAGCGATGCCGTCGTCTACGGCCCTGCAGATTTCGGCGTGCAGGTTCGCGTTGGCGACGGCGAGGCAGGAGATCTGGAAGTCGTGGGTAGAGCCCAGCAGCGGCCGGTCCGAGAGCCCGCGCCCGTAGGCGTCGGTGACGACCGCCCCGCCCTCCTCCAGGACGAGGGTCGCGGCCGCAAGGTCATACGGGGAGTTGTTCAGCACCGCGCCGCCTCCGACCCGCTCGAACTCCTCGCGCATCCCGGGGATGTCCTCGATCATCCGCGGTCCCGGCTCGATGTAGGCATCCAGCTGGCCCGTCAGGACGCGGGTCATGTCGTAAGTGGCCGACCCCAGGTCGAAGCTGGCGCCGCCCACCGAGGAGGCGTCGATGATCTCCGCAAGCACCTCGACAAGGGAGCGGGCGGGACGCCCGCGCAGCCCGTATACCCAGAACATTCGCTCGAGCGCGGTGTTCTGCGACAGCGCCGAGGCCGGCGTCACCCCGCGGCCGCGCTCCGCGACGAACGAGGCGCCGCTCTTCAGCTCGATCACGCACCCGACTTGGACGTCGCCCATCTTGGGGTCTCCGTCCAGGCGTGCGGCCGCGACCGACACGCACGAGGACTCGAACCCCGCCAGGGCCGGACGGGTGCCGTCGATCGGATCGACGATCAGGACCCAGGCGGGGTCCGTACCCGCGGGCGAGACCATCCCGCGGTCCTCGGAGTAGAAGGCGACCTCGGGGGCGCGCTCTTCCAAGAAAACCTCCATCCGCGCCTCGGCCCGCTCGTCGATCGCAAAGGTGACGTCCCCGCCCTCCGCCTCGCCGGTGTGGGCGCGCGCTGCATGCGCACCCAGATGGGGCAGTACCTCGGCCCGCAGTGCCTCCGCGAGTTGGACGCAGAGCTCCTTGATCGCGCCCACCGCTACCGCCGCCACCTACGCGCTCGCGCTCGCGCCCGGCCGCGCCGGGTCAGCCCGACGGGACGCTCTCGGGCCGCGGGTCGAGCTCAACGTCGACCTCACGGCGCTCGCCATCGCTCAGGATCTCCAGGGTCACGGTCTGACCGGGCCGCTGACGGGAGATCAGCTCGGCCAGGTCGCTCTCGGCCTCCAGCTCCTGCCCGTCTACGGAGACGATTACGTCGCCGCCGGTCTCGATCTGGGCCCCCTGGAAGCTCATCTGGTCGTCCGCGCCCTCTACCCCGGCGTCATCGGCCGGACCGCCCTCGACCACGTCCGAGACGAGCGCTCCGCGCCCGACCTCCAGGTCGAGCTCGTCGGCGAGCTGCGGCCAGATGTTCTGGGTGGTCACGCCGAGATAGGCATAGTCCACCTCACCGTTCTCGCGCAGCTGATCGAGGGCGAAGCGCAGAGCGGTGGCCGGGATCGCGAAGCCGACTCCGGAGTTCGTGCCCGACGAGGTCGCGATCTGCTGGTTCACGCCGATCACCTCGCCCGTGGAGTCCAGCAGCGGGCCGCCCGAGTTGCCGGGATTGATTGAGGCGTCGGTCTGGATCGCGTTATCGATCGAGAACTGGCTGAGCGACTCGATGGAGCGGTCGGTGGCCGAGACGATCCCGACGGACAGGGACTGCTCTTCGCCGAATGGACTGCCGATCGCCGCGACCGGCTCGCCGACCGCGTACTCGTCGCGCTCCGAGACCGGGATGACTGTCACGTCCACCTCGTCCGGGTCTACCTTGATCAGCGCGAGGTCGGCGTCGGCGTCATAGCCCCTGACCTCGGCGTCCACCCGGTTGCCGTCGGCGAATTCGACGAAGACCTGGCGCGCCTCCCGCGGCTCCCCGCCGCCGTTGTTCTGCCCGCCGATGGTGACCACGTGGGCGTTGGTGACGATGTCGCCCTCCTTGTCGATTACGAAGCCCGAGCCCTGACCCGCGCCACCACTCCCGAGGGCGGCGCCGGAGCTGGGGTCGAAGATGGAGATCACGGTGACCACGCCGGGCGCGGCCTTCTCGTAGACCTCGGCCGGGTTGAAGTCCCCGTCGCCGGCCTGAACGACGACCTCTTCGGTGATCGTGTCGCCGGCCTCGGTGGCGCCGTCGGATTCCGGCTCCTCGTCGCCGCCGCAAGCGGAAATGGCGAGAGCCAGAGCAGACGCCGCGAGCGCGGCGCTCGTGCGGAGCCTCGCAGCTGTCACGCGCGCGATCCCTGCTCCCCGTGCACCGGCTCGGGGCCGGTGTCCCGAGCTCCCGCTTCTGCGCCGGGTCCCTGGATGGGCTCGGCCAGCGGCAGCGACAGGGTGAACGCGGTGAACCCGCGCTGTGAGACGACCTCGAGCTCCCCGTCCATCAGCTCCGCCAGCTCGGCCGCGATGGCGAGTCCCAGGCCGGAGCCCGACGAGGTGTCACCCGTGTAGAAGCGGTCGAAGACGCGCTCGACCGACCGCGGCTCGATGCCGCGCCCCTCGTCCCCGACGATCAGCTCGGCTGACGCGTTTCCTCTGACGGCGGTGACCGTCACCGACGTCCCCCGTGCCGTGTGCGCGAGCGCATTGTCGAGGAGGATACGGATGATCTGCGCCACCCGATCAGGGTCAGCCATGGCCACGGCGGCGCCGCGGCCGCGGACCTGGAGCTTCGAGCGATGCAGCCGCGCGGCCGGGCGGAAGTCCGCCGCGAGCTCGCGCGCGACCTCCTTCAGGTCCACGGGCTCGCTGCGCAGCTCCATCGCGTCGGCGTCCAGTTTCGACAGATCCAGCAGGTCCGCCGTCAGCTTCTGCAGGCGGTCTATCTGGCCGCGGATCTCGCCCATGAACTGCTTGCGCTCCGTGGCGCTCGGCTTCTCGGTCTCGAGCAGCTCGACGAAGCCGCCGAGCGAGAAGATGGGCGTCCGCAGCTCGTGCGAGGCGTTCGCGATGAACTCCTTGCGCGCGCTGTCCAGCCTGGCCAGGCGGCGTTGCATCTCGTTGAACGTCCGGGCGAGCTGGCCCAGCTCGTCCGAGGAGTCGATCGGGATCGGATGGGTGAAGTCGCCGTCCGCGACCTGCTCGGCCGCGCGGCGCAGGCGGCGCAGGCGCCTCGAGACCGCTCCGGCGGCCCAGAAGCCGGCGAGCGAGGCCGCGGCCAGGGCGATTGCGCCCGCGATCAGGATCTGTCGCCGAATCAGCGCGACGTTGTCCTCGACATCGTCAAGCGGGCTGGAGAGCACCGCCACCCAGCGGATCTCCCCGTCGTCCGCAATCGGCACGGCCGAGGTCCCCACCCGCTCGCCCGCAATCGTCTCGACCCCTGAGCGCGCCGTGCCGGCCTCCACCGCCGCGGACGCCGAGTCGTAGGAGCCCTGGATCGCAGTGGGCTCGTCTCCGGAGTCCGCGAGGACGAACTCAGGCGCCAGCACGCCGCCCTGGTCCCCGGCCGCCAGCAGCGTCACCCGAGTCTCAGTGTCCTGGGAGATCTCGCGGACGGCCTTCGCGACCACGGCATCGGGGGTCCCGGCCCGCAGGGCCGACGTCAGCTGCGGAGCCCCCTCAATCCCAAGGCGCTCGAGGCGGCGGAGCTTCTCGGCGGTCAGGCTGGACTCGAGCTGGGGGACGACGTAGAGGTAGACGAAGCCGATCGCCGCGGCCGTGATCGCGAAGATCAGGAGGACCAGCCGGTTGCGGAGCGTGTCTAGCCGACTCATCGGGAGGCGGCGGCCCTAGTCGCGCTCGGCGTCGCGGAAGCGGTAGCCCACGCCCCGGACCGTGAACAGGTACTCCGGGTCCTTCGCGTCGCTCTCAAGCTTCTCGCGCAGGTGCCGGATGTGGACGTCCACGGTGCGCGGGTCCCGGTAGGTCGAATCGCCCCAGATGTGCTCCAGCAGCATCTCGCGCGAGTAAACCCGCCCGGGGGTGGCGGCAAGCGCCGCGAGGATCTCGAACTCGACGTAGGTGAGCTGCACCTCGTCGCGGCGCAGCCTGATGGCGCGCCGCTCGAAGTCGATCTCCAGCTCGCCCGCGCGGATCGGCTCCTCGCTGCCCGGGCTGCGCCCGGTCATGTTGCCGCGGCGCAGTGCGGCCTTGACGCGGCTGCGGAACTCACGGACCGAGAAGGGCTTGGTGATGTAGTCATCGGCCCCCATCTCCAGCCCGTTGATCTTGTCGACCTCATCGCCCTTGGCCGTGAGCATGATGATCGGCACCTGGCTGCGGGTCCGCAGCCGACGGCAAACCTCGATCCCGTCCAATCTGGGGAGCATCACGTCGAGCACCACCAGATCGAAGCGCTGCTGCGAGAAGCGGTCCAGCGCCTGCTGGCCGTCGATCGCCGGGATCACCTCGTAGCCGTCCTTGCGGAGGGGGTAGGTGAGCAGCGTCTGCACCGCCTCCTCGTCGTCGACGAGGAGGATCCTCGCACCCTGTCTCGCCATGCTGGAAAGGTTAGGGGGGTGATCGACCTGCGCCTGTGGAGAATCCTGCTGCTCGCGACCCCGATCGCCCTGCTGGTCGCGATGTTCTCGCTCGAGGAGGTGCCGCGGCCCCTCGAGTCCTCGCTGCCGCCGGACGCGTTCGAGGGCTCGGCGGCCGTGGCGCTGGCCGCCGACATGGCCGAGCTCGCCCCGGAACCGCGCCCCGGCAGCGAGGACGACCAGGCGCTCGCCGAGGCGGTGCTGGCCCGGTTCAAGCAGATCCCCGCGATCGAGGTCTCCGAGCAGCGCTTCGAGGGGTCATACGACGGCGAGGACGTGGACTTGCGCAACCTGATCGCGAAGCTGCCCGGCACCAGCGAGCGCCAGGTCGCGGTGCTGGCGGGCCGCGATGTAATCGAGGGCAGCGGCGCGGCCTCCACGGTCGCCGCCAACGCCGTGATGCTCGAGATCGCGGCCGGGTTCGCCGGGTCGACCCACGAGAAGACGCTCGTCTTCGTCTCCACCGACGGGGCCTCGATCGGAGCGCTCGGCGCCAGCCGCTTCGCCGCCGACTACACCGATGCCGGGCTGCTGGACGCGGTCATCGTCCTGAGCCAGCCCGCGGCGGACGATCCCACCCCGCCCCTCGTGGTCCCGTGGTCCGCCGGGACGGGCAGCACCAGCGCCCGCCTGGTGCAGACGTCCGGACGCATGGTCTCGAGCGAGATGGACCTGCCCTACGGGAACGAGGGGCCCCTGGCGGAGCTGAGCCGCCTTGCGATCCCCTCGGCGCTGGGGGAGCAGGGCCCGCTGATCGACGAGGGACTGGACGCCGTGCGGCTGTCCTCCTCGGGTGAGCTGCCGCCCGCCGCCCGCGACGACACCACGGAGGCCCTGAACACGGACACGGTCAGCAGGATGGGGCGCGCCGCCCTGTCCCTGATGCTCGCTGTGGACTCCGCCCGAGAGCCTGCCGAGCACGGCCCCGACACGTACATCGGGCTGGCGGGAAACCTGATGCCGGGATGGACGCTCGCTCTGCTCGCCCTTGCCCTGCTGCTGGCGCCGGTCGGTGTCGGGTTCGCGGGTCTGGCGGCTGCGGCCGGCAGCCCTGTCCAGGCGGCGCGCGCCGTGGGATGGGTCGTCTTGAGGGCCGTGCCCTTCCTGCTCGCGTTCCTGGTGGTGACGGCAGGAGCCCTGGTCGGCCTGGTCCCGAGCCCCGAGTTCCCCTTTCCTCCCAGCTCGGAGAGCATCGGCACGGGGGGGGCGGCGGTCGTCGGCGCCGCCGCCGTGCTGCTGCTGGTGACCGTGTTCCTGCTGCGGCCCCTGCTGGCCCCGCCGCCGGCGCTTGCGCGCCTGGCGCCGCCCGCGTGCATCGCCGTCGCGAGCGTGTGTGCGCTCGGGGTCTGGCTGGTCAACCCCTACATGGCGCTGCTGGTCGGGCTCGGGTTGCAACTGTGGGTCCTCGCGGCCTCGCCGGTCGTGCCGGGACGCCTGGCCGCAGCCGGCGTGGTCGCCCTCGGGACCGTCCCGGTCCTGGCCGCCGTCGCGGCCGTTGCCGGCCGCTTCGACGCCGGCCCCGGAGTGGTGTGGGACCTGCTGCTGATGCTGACCGGAGGCCAGCTCCCCGATCGCCTCGCCCTCCTCGGTTGCCTGCTCGCCGGCGTGGCCCTCGCCATCGTCGCGGCCCGTGGCGAACCCGCTGACCCCTCCCAGCAGCTCGACCTGTCCGAGATGGTCGCGCGGGGCCGGCTGCTCGAGCGCCGCCGCAGCGGGCGACCTGAGGCTCAGGAACCCCCCGACCCGCAGCCCGAGCCGAAGCCGGACCCTTCCCCGCAGGATCAGCCCGAACGGGATCCGCGCATGTGGTCGAAGCCTCCCGGCTCCAGCTCGCGGCCGTCCAGCGCCAGCACGGATACTGCGTCCTGGCCCTCGACCGGCGCCACCACGCGGCCGATCTGGGTCAGGCCGTAGTCCCCTACGGCCGCGCGAGACTCATCCAGACGCTCGGGGGGCATGGTGGCCAGGAGCTCGAAGTCCTCGCCCCCCGAGATGGCAGTCGCCAGAGCGCGCTCCTCGGAGCGGCCGAGCTCGCGCAGCCCGCGGGCCACGGGAACCAGGTGCGCTTCGATCTCGACCCGCGCTCCGCTGGCGCGGGCGAGGTTGCGCCCGTCCGCGCCGACGCCGTCGCTGACGTCGATCATGGCGCTGGCACCGCTGGCCGACAGGGCCAGCCCGGCCGCGATCCGAGGCTGGGGGTCGAGCTGCCGCGCCAGCAGTGCCTCGCGGGTCTCGTTCGGCGCGGCGACCTCGGCGCCGTCGCGCGAAGCGAGCAGCTCGAGCGCGGCGGCCGCGCCTCCCAGCTCCCCGGTCACGACGACGGCGTCGCCCACCTGCGCACCGGAGCGCGTCACCAGGCGGCCCTCCCGCGGCTCGCGCCCGACGCAGGTCACGGCCACTACCAGGGCCGGCGAGCGGGTCACGTCTCCGCCCACAACCGACACGCCCTCACGCTCCGCCACCTCGGCGAGCCCGTCGGCCAGCTCCAGGAGCAGGTCGTCCGGCGTGCCCTCGGGGATCCCGAGGACTACGTAGGCCTCGCCCGGCTCCGCCGCCATCGCGGCCAGGTCGGATAGCGAGGCGGCCAGCGCCTTGCGGCCCACCGCCCGCGGCGGGAACGCGGGCAGGGTGAAGTGGACTCCCTCGACGATCGCGTCAACCGTCGTGGCCGTGGGCCTGTCGCCGCCCTCGGTGACGGCGGCGTCATCGCCGCTGCCGAGGAGGACTCCGTCGCCTGCGGAGGGCAGGCGCTCGCGCAGGGCCGAAGGCTACGTCGCGCGCGTCCGCTCGGCCGCCGCGGCCGGGATGGGGGATCCGGGATCCTCGCCGGCTCTGAGCGCCGCGGCGACGATCGGGGCGCAGACCGCGAACAGGTAGGCGAGCAGGACGGCGTTGCGGCCGGCCAGGCGCCACACGAACTCCGGATCGAAGTCCACGACGATCCGCCCGTAGAACTGGAGCGTCAGCTGGGTGAGCACGCAGGCGGCCACCAGCAGCACGTTGGGCAGCCCGAAGCCATACGCGGCGGCCGACAGCGGCAGCAGCCAGAACAGGAACTGGGGCGAGAGGACGGGGGAGAAGACCACGATCACCGCGAGCAGCGCCGTGGCCCACTGGAGGTACGGGGCGCGGGAGCGCCACCCGGCCCAGAGGACCAGGACGTAGCCGCTGATCAGCAGGCCGATCGAGATGGCCCGCGCGGTCCCGGCGCCCCCGGCGACGTAGTTGAAGCTGCCTGAGCCGTACTCGGCGACGGAGCCGGTGTCGTTGATCGCGGCGATCTCCAGCGGCGTCGCCGCGACGGACTCGATCTGCAGGCCGCGGTCGGTGTGGTACTCGATGGCCGAGCCGAAGGAGTCGCCGAGCCATAGGACCAGGGCGGCCGCGGCGAGCAGCGGGACCGCGGCGGCGAGGGCCACCCCCAGCGGGTCGCGCTCGCCGCGCATCAGTGCCGGGAACAGCGCCAGGGGGTAGGCCTTGACCGCAGCCCCCGCAGAGAGGAGCGCCGCCCACGCCGCCGAGCGCCCTCGCTCGCGCGCCAGGACCGCGGCCAGGACCAGCGCGGCGGGCACGAGGTCGAAGCGGCTCAGCGCGAGCGGAGCCTCGTCGATGTCGGATTCGCCCAGGACGATGCCCGAGAGCGCAACAATCCCGAGCGTGTAGGCGGCTAGCGCTCCCGCCACGCTGGGGCCGCCGCCCGGCACGGCGAGCGCCATCAGCAGCACGATCGCCAGGTCCACGACCAGCATCTCGACCTGAAAGGACTCGTTGTAGGAGTCCAGCGTCCCGCCGACCAGGGCAGGGCCGACGAGCACGGGGATGGACAGCGGCGGGTACTCCAATTCCTCGTCCTCGTAGGGCAGGGCTCCGGCCGCGATCGCCTCGGCCTCGGGTCCGAAGTCGGTGTACATGACCCCGCCCCGCTCGCCGAGCGTCGGCACGAGCAGCGCCACGTGCAGCGCGCAGACGATGACCGCGGCGATGATCCGGTCCCGGATGGTCAAGGCCGGTGACGATAGAGGCGGGTACGCGCCGCGGCTGCCGGGTCAGTCGGGCCGGGAACCAGGCCTGCGGGGTCAGCCGCCCAGGAGAGGGACCTGCTCCCGCAGCATGAAGGCCGAGATCAGCAGGCTGACCACCACCAGTGCCCGGTCGCGCGCGAGCGCCGCCGGAGGCAGCAGCCAGATCGCGTACCAGGGGGTCAGGTAGCTGGTCGCCAGCAGCAGGCCGGCGAACGCCCAGCCCGTCGCGCGGATCCAGTCCGCGCCGCGCGCCACCCAGGCCAGCAGACCGGCCAGGGAAACGGCGTAGACGCCCAGGCAGACGGCCTTGACGGTGTCCAGCTCGATCGTCAGCTCATCCGAGAGGTAGACGGGCAGGCTGACGCGGGAGTTCAGCGCCTGGTTCCCGCTCAGCACCTCGACCGATTCCAGCGCCCCGGATCCGAAGGCGGCCAGCGCCACGCCGGCGAGGATTCCCGCGGCCCCGACGGCCCCCGCGGCCAGTCGCGGCAGGTCCGTGCGCGCCCCGAGCAGGGCGAACGGCAGGGCGAGCAGCGCAGAGCTCTTGACCGCGGCCGCGGTGATGAGGGTGGCGCCCCCCGTGCGTCCAAGCCGCAGCGAGGCAGCGGCGATCCCGGCGGTCATCAGGGCCGCCATCAGCGCATCGTTGTGTCCTCCGCCCACGACGTGTACGAGGACGAGCGGGTTGAGGCCGACCAGCGCCGCCGCGGGCCTGGGATCCTGGCCCCGAGCCGCCGCGAGCCGGGCGACGATCCAGACGCAGGCGAGTACCGAGAGGGCGGCCACGACCTTGACCGAGTACACGGCCGCCCCGATTGACACGCCGGCCAGCGGCAGGCTGATGATCGTGAACAGGGGGCCGTACACGCTGACCAGGCTCCGGTTGTCGCGCAGGAACTCGAGCGTGGGGTCTCCCGGCACCTCGTCCGGCGAATGCCCATAAGGGTTCAGGTCGTGAACCGCCTCCAGGCGGGCGTAGGAGATGTAGCTGAAGACGTCCTGGCTGAGCAGCACGGGGGCGGCGGCGAACGCCGCGACGAGGACCAGGATCGCCCACCGGATCGCCCGCGCCGGGAGGGCAACCGCGAGCGCGACTACGGCGGCATAGGCGACCAGGGCCGCCCGCTCGAGGTGGATGTAGTCCTCGCCGGCGATACCGAAGCCGTCGCCGTACAGGCCGCCGATCCAGCCTTGGTCGCCGTGCCCGGCCGCGGGACTGGCGTCTTGGCCGCCGGTCGCGATCGCCAGCCCCAGGATCGCCAGCGCGCCCAGGGCCACCGCCGCCCAGGTCCTCGGGCTCATCGAGGGGACGCTAGTTGATCGCTATGGGGTGGTCCCGCCCGAGGGAGGAGGCGAAGGCGCGGGGGCCGGCGCCGGAGCCGGCTCCGGCTTCGGAGCGGGTTCCTGCCCGACGCCGGGGGCGTAGGCGTCGTCGTCCGAGGTGTCCGAGGTGTCCGAGGTGTTCGAGGTGCCCGAGTAGTCCGAGTAGTCCGAGTAATCGCTGGAGTAGCCGCTGCCCGAACCGGAGCTGTACTCGCCGTTGAAGGGGATCCACTCGACGGGGTCATCGGGCTCGGGGAAGTACTCGCAGCCGATCTCGCCGAGCGCCACCTGCATGAAGTCGTGCCAGATCATCGCCGGGAAGGTCCCGCCGGCCACCGAGACGCCGTGCACCGAGTACATGGAGCGCAGCGCGTCCGGATAGCCGACCCAGACGCCCGTCGAGAGCTTGGGGGTGTAGCCGATGAACATCGCGTCGTTGAAGTCGTCGGTGGTGCCGGTCTTGCCGGCCTCGTCGCCGCAGCCGGTCCCGGCAGCGGTCCCGGTCCCCGCGTCGACGTTGTCCTCGAGGATCTGCGTCACCTCCCAGGCGACCCCGTCGGAGAAGGCCCGCTCACGGTCCGGCTTGCCGATCTCGTCGACGTCGCCGTCGGGGAAGCGGACCTTCTTGATCGCGATCGGCCTGTTGCGGATGCCGCCAGAGGCGAGGGTCGCATAGGCGTTCGCCATCTCGAGCGGCGAGACGCCGAGCCTGAGACCGCCGAGCGTCTCGGCGGGGAGCCCGTCGAGCTTGGTCTCGATACCCATGTCGTGTGCGGTGTCCGCGACCGCCTCGGGACCGAGGTCCAGGGCGAGCTGCGCGAAGACGGTGTTGTCGGAGGCGAGGGTCGCCTGGTGCAGGCTGATCGAGCCCGAGTAGCTGTCGCCGTAGGTCGAGACCTGCCAGGGCCCGTACTCGGTGTCCAGGTCGAGCGGTTGGGAGGTGTAGTAGGTGCTGTCCGGGTCGATCCCTCTCCTGATCGCCTCTGTCAACGCGAAGGTCTTGGCGGCCGAGCCCGGCTGGCGGTGCCCCTGCGCGGCCAGGTTGAACTGGGCGTCGGAGTAGCTGCCGCTCGATGCCATCGCCTTCACGTACCCGTTGCGGGGATCGATCGCGACGACGGCCGAGGACGGGTCGTCCGAGTAGTAGAGGTGGTTCTGGATCGCCTCGCGGCCGGCCACCTGCAGCTCGGGGACGATGGTCGTGTAGACCTTCAGACCCCCCTGCCGGACGGTGTTCACCCCGTACTCCTCGATCAGCTGCTGCTCTACGAAGTCGAAGAAGTACGGCTCACGGATTTCGCTGTAGCGGTTGCTCGGCTTCAGCCCGATCGGCTCCTCCTTGGCGTCCTCGGCCGCTGGCTCGGTGATGTAGCCCTGCTCGGCCATCTCGTCGAGGACGTCGTTGCGACGGTCGAGAGCCGAGCGGGGGTTCTGGAGCGGGTTGTAGGCCGAGGGGGACTGGGGTAGGCCGGCGAGCATCGCGGCCTCGTCGAGGTCCAGGTCCTCGGCGCGCTTGGAGTAATAGATCTGCGAGGCCGCCTCGACGCCGACGGCGGTGCGGCCGTTAACGGTGCCGTAGGAGGCCGTGTTCAGGTAGTTCTGGAGGATCCATTCCTTGGAGTGAGCGTCCTCGATCTCCTCGGCGATCTTCGCCTCCTTGATCTTCCGCTCCAAGTCGCGCTCGGGGTCGTCGATGAACAGGTTTCGCGCAAGCTGCATGGTCAGGGTGGACCCGCCCTGGCGCACCTCCCCCGCCTCGAGATTCTCCACCGCCGCTCGGGCGACGCCCTCCAGGTCCACGCCGTCGTGCTCGTAGAAGCGCTCGTCCTCGATCGCGACCGTGGCGTCCTGGAGGTCCGTCGGGATCCTGTCGATCTTGATCGGGGTGCGCGCCTCGTCGGACTGGATGTAGCCGAGGCGGGAGCCGTCGGAGGCGTAGACGATCGAGTTGGCGCCCTGGTCGATCGCCTGGAGCTCGTCGATGGGGGGCGCCTCGGCGGCGACGCTGAGCACGTAGGTGCCGAGGATCATCACGCTGAGGGCAACGGTTGCGCCGAGCACCACGACCACCAGCAGGAGGGGATTGCGCTTGTGGCTGTTGCGGCGGTGCCGTCGCCGGGAACGGGCGCTCATAACCCGGAAAGGGTAGCCAGGAGCATTAAGCCTGGCGCAACAGACCGGCCTCCCGAAAAGCCTCATGCGCGAGCTCACGGACCGCCGCCGCGCGCGCATCGCGGTCGCGCCCCGAGCCCAGCGAGGCGCGCACCTGGACCAGCGCTCCATCGGCGGTCACCTCCTGCAGCCGGAGCCCGGTGACCTCGCTCCCCTCCAGCGCCGTGCGGGCCGCCTCGATGTCCGTGTCGGCCGGCAGCCACACCTCGGCCGTCACGGGTGCGCTCGGGTTGCCGGCCGAGTGGTTGACCACGATCTCGGTGATGACCTTCGCGTTGGGGACGACGATCATCGAGCCGTCGCCGCGGTCGACCGAGGTGTAGGTCAGGGCGATGTCGTTGACGCGCCCGTGGACGTCACCGTCCATCGAGACCAGGTCGCCGATCCTGACCGGTTGGCGGATGGCCATCAAGACCCCGGCCACGAAGTTCGCCAGCACCGCCTGTGCCGCGAAGCCGATGATCAGCCCCAGCACGGCGGTGGAGGCCAACAGCGCCGTCGCGACCCTCTTGATCTCGGCGAACTGGTTGAGGGCGACGATGACGCCGATCAGGATGATCGTGACGAAGACCAGGCGGCGGACCAGCCGCAGCCGCGTCCGCGCCTCGCGCGAGAAGTGCTGGGTCTCCATCCGGTCCGTCGCGTGCTCGGCGCGCGCAAGCAGGAAGCGGTCCACGAGCAGCGCGAGGATGATCGCGACCGCCATGACGATCGCGGCCTCGATCTCGTTCCCGTACGTGTCCCAGAACCCCTTGTCCATCGCGATGGGAGTATTCCCGCCGAGATGACCCGGGCTGTATTTCTTGATGCACTCGGCACGCTGCTGGAGCTGGAGCCGCCCTGGGTCCCGCTGCGCTCCAAGGTGCCCGCGGACGTGACCGAGGAGGCCCTGGTCTCTGCCGTCAGGAACGAGATGGACTACTACCGCGAGCACGCGCATGAGGGCCGGGACGTCGAGTCGCTGGCGGACTTGCGCGAGCGCTGCGCGGCGCTGATCTCGCGCCAGCTCGAGTTCCCGGTCACCGCACAAGAGCTCTTGGACTCGGTCCGCTTCGATCCGTATCCCGACGCGGTGCCGGCGCTTGCGGAGCTGCGCGACCGGGGCCTGTCCTTGGTTGTGGTTTCCAACTGGGACTGCTCGCTCGAGACCGTCCTGGACGGCTGCGGCCTGAATCGCTTTCTGGACGGGGTCGTTACCTCGGCCGGCGCCGGGTCCCGCAAGCCGGACCCCGGGATCTTCCGCGCCGCGCTCGAGCTTGCGGGCTGCCGGGCCGATGAGGCGCTGCACGTCGGCGACACCCCCGGCGAGGACGCCGACGGGGCGCGGGCTGCCGGCATCCGGGCCCTGATCGTCGCTCGCGACGGCGGCGGCGACGGCGACCGGGCGGAGGGTGGCGCCCGATCCGCGGACGGGGTGAACCGCATCGCCTCGCTCGGCCAGATCGTGCAGCATCTCTGAGATGAGCGAGGCAGGGACCGCCCGGACATCCGCCGCCGGGGCTCGCCCGGCGCCGGCGAAAGCCGCCCGCGACGAGGTTGGGCGCGAATACGCGACCGGTGGGCGCAGGGCCCTGGCGGCCATGATCGACAACGTCGTCTGGTTGGTCTTCTACCTGTGGATCTACGGCTCGGTCGTCGCCGTCGTCGACGATGAGAGCCCGGCAGCGGCGGGACTTCTCGTTTTCGCGTACCTCTCCCTGTGGTTCAACTACTACTCGTTCGCCGAGTGGCGCTGGGGCCAGACCATCGGCAAGAACGCGACCGGAATCATGGTCGCCTCCTCCGAATCCGGCGGGGGGCCGATCACCTTCGCGCAGGCGAGCATGCGCGGCCTGCTGCGGCTGGTGGACTGGCTGATCGGCTGGTTCCTGATCGGGGGAAGCCCGCGCAGGCAGCGGCTGGGCGACCGGGTCGCGAAGACGGTGGTCGTCCGGCGCCCGAAGGGGACCGGGTCGATGATGCGCGGCGCCGCCGAGCTCTCTGCGATGTCGATCTCCGCGGCGGCCACGCCGTCCGGCGACGAGCCAAGAGCCGGTGCGCCCGCGCCCCCCGCCGCGATCGCGCCCTCAGAGGCGCCCGGTGGAGAGGTGCTGGGTGCCGACGCGCCCGAGCCGGGCGACGCCTCGCGCCCCGGGCTGCGCGGCCGGCTGCCGGACATCAACTGGACACTGGGCAACACGATCCGCGGGCTGTTCGCCGGCCTGCTCCTGGCCATCTTCACGCCCATCCTCGTCATCCCCTTCGACAGCGACCTGGAGAGCGACGGCGCGCTGCTGGTCGCCCAGGCGCTGTTCGGCGCGAGCCTTCTGATCTTTCCGCTCGGCAACGCGACCCACTGGAGCATCTCGCGGCTGCGCGAGGCCCTGCCTCGCTTGGGCGTGCGGCGCTTCGCCCTCTCGGGACTCGGCTGGATGCTGCTCGCGATGTTCGCCTACTACCTCTTCGCCGGGCTGTTCGCGACCCTGGTCTTCGAGCCGGAGCAGGAGGACATCGGCGGTGAGCTGGGCGTGGGCGACGAGAACGTGCTGGTCGCCGTCAGCGCCGTGGTCCTGATCGTCGGCCTGGCTGCGTTCGCCGAGGAGGTCTTCTTCCGCGGCTTCGTCTTCTCGGGACTGCGCTCGCGGCTGTCGTTGTGGCCCGCGGCAGTCATCTCCGGGCTGGTCTTCGGGCTGGTGCACGCCGCCACCGGCATCACCGCTGTCATCCCGCTCGCCGTGTTCGGCGTTGCCCTGGCGTGGCTCTATGACCGCACCGGATCGCTCTGGCCGTCGATGATTGCGCACTCCCTGAACAATGGGATCGCCCTCGCCTACATCTCCGCGGAGGCGACGCTGTTGCCGCCGTTCTGAATGCTCGCCTCACGAAGTCTGAGCTTGCGGTTAATGGCGACCGCCCGCGTCGTGGCGGGTTATGCATCTGCCACAATGCCCGACCTGTGAATCCCCGGGGCAGGACACGACTGATGCTGCTGGCGGGGGGCGCGGCCCTTGCGCTTGCCCTCCCGGCAGCCGGGGCCGAGGCCGCCGAGCCCAGCGCCGAGGCCGCCACCGCGGGGATCCAGATCGGCGTCAAGGGCAACCCCAACAGGGTCGACGTCCTCAAGAAGGTGGTCGTCCAGGGAGAGCTGACCGGTTCGCTGCCCAGCGACAACGTCTTCATCACGGTCCGCGCCAGCGGCCGCAGGGTCTTCGACAAGAAGGTCAACCCGAAGGCCGACGGCTCGTTCGAGATGCCGCTCCAGGTCACGGCCTGCTGCCGCTACGTGATCGAGGCCGAGATCGCCGGCGACCGGGACAAGGCCGCGTTCGCCGTGGACCTGCCGAAGAAGCTCGGCAAGGGCCCCGTGGCCCGCCTCTTCAACAGGTCGCTCCAGGCGCAGGGCTACCACACCGGAACCAAGGGCTCGCGGGTCACGGTCGGCACCCGGCTTGCGATCAAGGCTTTCCGCAAGACAAACGATATGGCCCGCACCTTCTCCTACCGCCGTTCGATCTTCAGCAAGCTGCTGATGGGCAGGGGCGCGTTCAAGCCGCGCCACACGGACGGCCGCCACGTCGAGGTCGACATCTCCCGCCAGGTGATGTCCCTGATCCAGGGCGACACGCCCGTCCACACCTTCCACGTCTCGACAGGCGCCCCGTCGACCCCGACCATCCGGGGCAAGTTCCGCTTCTACCTGCGTCAGCCGGGCTACAACTCGAAGCGCATGTACTACTCGGTCTATTTCCGCGGGGGCTACGCCATCCACGGCTACAGCTCCGTTCCGAACTACAACGCCTCCCACGGCTGCGTCCGGAACCCGATTCCGTTCTCTCGGTTCATCTACAACTGGGTCGAGATCGGGATGCC
>JAJTCK010000094.1 GCA_021323175.1 Solirubrobacterales bacterium
ACTCCCTCGAGGCCCTTGCAGCGATGCCGCTGCCGCCGCGCGCGCCCTCGGCCGACCCCTTCTCGGACTTCTCCGGCGGCGGGTACTTCTATCTCGACCATCGCGACCGCGCCGTGTTCGCGACCAGCGAGCGGGACGTGCGCGTCGTCGGCGTATCCGCCGGGCCGGCCTTCTCGATGGTCCGGGAATATGACCTGTCGGGCGTCGTACCCCAAGACGACGCGATCCTCTCGGTTCTGCCCGACTGGGACGGGCGGATCTGGTTCGTGACGCGAGGCGGGCTGGTGGGAGCGGTCGACCGGGCAAGCGGCAGGGCGAAGGTGCGTAGGCTCGCCCGAGAGGGAATCTCGAATTCCTTCGCGGTGGACGAGACGGGCGGCGTGTTCGTCGTATCCGACCGCGCCCTGTACAGGTTCGACGCCTCCCGCAAGGGGCGGCCGAGGGTGACCTGGCGGCGCAGCTACCCGAACAGCGGCATCGAGAAGCCCGGCCAGAGCGACGCGGGCTCGGGCACGACTCCGACGCTCATGGGGCGCAGGTGGGTCGCGATCACCGACAACGCCGATCCGATGAACGTGCGGGTGTACCGCCGTAAGCGCGGCTCCAAGGGAAGCCCCGTCTGCGCCCGCTCCGTGTTCGCGAAGGGTGCGAGCGCGACCGACCAGTCCCTGATCTCCACCGGCCGCTCGGTCGTGACCGAGAACAACTACGGCTATTCGGTCGCCGCGACCGAGATGGGCGGTAGCACCAGCCCCGGCCTCGCCCGCGTCGACGTCCGCAAGCGGAAGGGCAAGCGGGGCTTCCGCTGCGTGGCGGTCTGGACGAGCCGGGAGCGCGCGCCCTCGGTCGTACCGAAGCTCTCCCTGGCCGCGGGCCTCGTCTACACCTACACGAAGCCAGCGCTTGCCTCGGGCGAGGACCCCTGGTATCTGACCGCGCTCGACTTCCGCACCGGGAAGACCGTCTATCGCCGCCTCGCCGGCCGTGGGTTCGGGTTCAACAACAACTACGCCCCGGTGACGATCGCTCCCGACGGGACCGCCTACGTGGGCGTGCTCGGCGGCCTGGTGGCGCTCGAGTAGCCCTGCTCCGGCCGCTGGCTGCGTTGGCATAGGTTCACGCCGTGCTCTATGACGTGGTCGCTCGGCTGATGCTCCCCGCCGCCTGGTGGGGACGCCTGCGGGTCGAGGGGCTTGAGCGGGTGCCGGCGGACGGCCCGCTGCTGGTCGTGCCCAACCACGACAGCCAATGGGATCCGATCCTGATCGCGCTCGCGGTCAGGCCCCGTCGCCGCCTGCGGTTCCTGGCACGGGCCAGCCTGTGGCGAGTTCCGGGGCTCGGACCCTTCCTGCACGGCCTGGGCCAGATCCCGATCAGGCGCGGCACGGGCGACGCCGCCGCGCTCGAGCGTGCCGTCGAGGCGCTCGGCGCCGGCGAGGCACTCTGCGTTTTTCCCGAGGGCGGGCTGTCGTGGGGGGAGGTGTTACGCGCCCGCACGGGCGTGGCGCGCCTGGCCCAGGCGTGCCCGCGTGCGCAGGTCATCCTGTGCGCGATCGCGGGGACGACCGACTACGTCCGCTTCCCCCGCCGCCCACGCGTGGCGGTGACCTTCTTTCGCCCGGCCGCGGGAGAACCGCGGCCGGGCGAAGAGGCCCCAGTGCTGTCAGCTCGGCTGCTCGACGAGATCAGAGACCGCGTCGCGCCCACACCTGCTGGCCGCCGGGCACTCGTGGGCGGGCCCCCACGGGTGCGTAAGCGACGGGCTTAGCCCTCGAGCTTCCCAATCTTGAAGATCTTGGTGCCGCAGTCGGGGCACGTGCCCTGAATCGCCGGGCGCCCGTTCTTCATCGTGACCTGCTGCGGGTCCTTGATCTCGACCTTCTTTCGTTCCTTGACGCAGTAGCCCTCAGCCACTGAGAGCCTCCTTTCGGAGCCGAATTGGCCTTTTCCAGGCTTCGCACGCTTGCGCGTAGCCCACCTAGGCAGATGACGCTAGACCACTCCTCGGACGGTCGAGGCACAGACGGCCCCTACCTGGTGCGTTACGGCACAAACACGCCTGCGCCGTCCCGGCTCTACGGGTTGTTCGCGCCCCGATTGCTGTTGGCCGTGGCTTCGGCTGCAGCCGCCGCGGCTTCCGCGGCCTGCGCGGCCGTCTCGGCGTCGGCCACGCGGGTCTGGAGCTTCTTCGTCTGCGCCTCGGCCTCGCGCTGGCGGGTCGTCAGGCTCTTGATCTGCTGTTCCAGGGCTGAGAGGCGCTGGTCGATCGAGGACAGCTGCGTCTCGGTCTGCCGCTCGACCGAGCTTCCCAGGTCGTTCACCTTGTCTGTCAGCTCGTCGATGTCGTCCTGCGTGGCGGCGTCCTGCCTGTTCATGACGCCCAGCACAAGGGCCGCGGCCGAGGCCAGGATCGCCAGCAGCACGGCGATGCCTCCGAAGCGGCTGCTGCGCTCCTGCCTCTTCTCTATCTCGGCCATCCACCCCTGCATCCCCTCCATGCGCTCCTCCAAGCTGGGCGCGGGGGACTCCTCCCCAGGGGAGATCTCGGCGGTGGTCTTCTCGGCGGCCTTGCCCTCGGCCTCTGGGTTGGCCTCGTCCTTGGGGCCCCCTTGGTCTTCCCCATCCGGCTTCGGGGACTTTCTCTCCGCCATCGCGCGCATCCTAGACTGTGCGCCCCTCACTTCCACCGGCCCAAAAGGGCCGGGAACGACCCGCAAGGAGATCGAGCAGATGCCCGAAGCAGTGATCGTCGACACCGTCCGCAGCCCGATCGGCCGCGCCTTCAAGGGTTCGCTGGCCCAGCTGCGACCCGAGGAGACCGGCGCCTACGTCATCGACCAGCTGCTGGAGCGCAACCCGGACGTCGACCCGGTGACGGTCAACGAAGTCTTCGCCGGGTGCGGCATGCCGCAGGGCCTGCAGGCGTTCAACATCGCCCGGATCATGACCCTGCTCTCCGAGAAGCTTCCCAAAGAGACAACCGCGGTCACGATGTCCCGCTACTGCGCATCGAGCCTGGACTCGATCCGCCACGCCGCCAACTCGATCAAGGCCGGCCAGGGCGACACCTACGTCGCCGCGGGCGTCGAGTGGGTTAGCAGGTTCAACGAGCGGACCGAGCCGGCCGGTGTCGCCGACCGCAACCCCAACCTGATCGGCGAGAACGGCCAGCCGAACGCCTACATCGACATGGGCATCACCGCGGTGAACGTCGCAAAGAAGTACGAGGTCAGCCGCGCCGACATGGACAAGTACGCGCAGCGCTCGCAGGAGCTCGCCGTGAAGTCCCAGGAGGACGGGTTCTTCGACCGCGAGATCGTCCCGGTCAAGGACCAGGAAGGCAACGAGGTGACCAGGGACGACGGGCCCCGGGCCAGCTCGACGCTCGAGAAGCTCTCGGAGCTGCCCGAGGCGTTCGAGGGCGGTGGAGGGGTCACCGCGGGCAACTCCTGCCCCCTGAACGACGGCGCGGCCGCCGTGCTGGTCATGTCCGACGAGCGGGCGAAGGAGTTGGGCGTGCAGCCTCGCGCCAGGATCGTCACGGCCGCGACCCACGGCAACGAGCCCGAGCTGATGGGCGTGGCGCCGATCGGCGCGATCCAGACGGTGCTGGAGCGAGCCGGGATGAAGATCGACGACGTCGACGCGGTCGAGCTGAACGAGGCCTTCGCGGCCCAGGTGATCCCGATCATGGGCGAGACCGGGATCCCGATCGAGAAGCTCAACACCCACGGCGGCGCCATCGCCCTCGGTCATCCCTTCGGCATGACCGGAGCCCGCATCATGGGGACCCTCCTGAACGTCATGGAGACCGACGACCACCAGGTCGGCATGGAGACCATGTGCGTGGCAGGGGGCCAGGGCGAGGCGATGATCGTAGAGCGCCTGAACTGAGCGGTCCCTGAGCTGAGCGCGCCGGCCGCTCGCGGATAGGCTCCGGCGAATGACGCTAGTCGCGCAGGCCGGGATCGTGCTCGGCGTGACTGTGATCTCCGTCGGCCTCCTGTGGGCGGCGCGCCGCGGTCCGTACAACGAGCGTTTCGCCGGTGAGGTCGGAGAGCACAATAAGGCGTTCGACTTCCTCGGCACGGCCTTCGCGGTACTGCTCGCGTTCGTCGTCCTGGAGGCCTACGACAGCTACAACAGCGCCAAATCGGGCACGGAGCTCGAGGCCCAGGCCGTCCTGGAGCTCTCCCGGACCGCGGAGGCGTTCGAGCCCGATGAGAACGCACGGCTGAAGGGCGCCTTGGTCTGTTACGGCCGCGCGGTGATTCACGACGGCTGGCCTGCGATGCGCGAAGAGAGCTCGAGCCCGCTCGTCAACGACTGGAGCACCCGGTTCAGGCAGGAGGTCCTTGCCCTCACCCCCTCCACCTTCATCCAGAAGGATTCCTTTCGCCAGATGCTGATCGAACAGGACGAGCGGATCGAGGGCCGCCGCACCCGGCTGGCCGAGGCGATTCGCGTGGTGCCGCTGCCGCTGTGGATCGTCCTGCTGATCGGGGCCGCCCTGACCATCGGCTGGGTGATCCTGAGCGCCGGCCGGAAGGGGAGCTTCCTGGTCCAGGGGGCCGTCGTGGTGTCGGTGTCCATCATGGTGATGTCGGCGCTGCTCTTGGTGTGGTTCCTCGATCACCCCTTTGCGGACGAGCACGGCGCCATCACCCCAATCGAGATGGAGCACGCCCTCCACACCATCGAGGAGGAGACGGAGGCGTCCCGCCTGACCGAGGTCGCCCCTCCCTGCACCGCGGAAGGGGATCCCGTCGAGCGCTTGAATTGACCTGCGCGGCGGGCCCCGGAACGGAAAAAAGGCCCCCGGGAGAGCGGGGCCTTTCTCCTTCGCCGAAGCGAAGCCGCTGTCAGTCTCGCCCCTTGAAGCGATGGATGTAGCCCGAAGCGGCCTTAGGCTCCTGCCGCGATGGAACTCGCCCCGACGGTCATCAGCACCGGCTATGCGGCCGGGATCAACGCCTACGGGACGGTGGTGCTGCTGAACCTGTTGGGGCGGGCCGGGTTCGGGGAGGTGCCCGACCCGCTCACAGGGGATGCGGTCCTGATCGGCGCCGCCGTCATGTACGCGATCGAGTTCGTCACGGACAAGGTCCCGTACCTCGACAGCCTCTGGGACGTGGCCCACACGGTCATCCGCCCCGCGGTGGCCAGCCTGATCGGAGTCGAGTTCGCCGAGTACGAACAGGTCAGCGCCGCGGAGGAGATCGTCTCCGGCGGCGCTGCAGGAGGGACGTCGCTGCTCAGCCACGGCATCAAAGCTGGGGTGAGGCTCGGCATCAACGCTTCCCCCGAACCGGCCTCGAACATCTTCGTCAGCCTGATCGAAGACGGGATCGTCGCGCTCGTGATCGCCCTGGTCCTGGCCGAGCCCGTGATCGCGCTCGCAGTGGTGCTCGTGTTGCTGGCGATGGGCATCGGCCTGCTGGTGCTTCTGCGCAAGGCGATCCGGCGTGGGATGAAGCAGCGGGGAGCACGCGGCGAGCGCGATCCGCCGGAGGCGCCCGACCCCGGCTAGGGGGCGGGCTGGGCCCGCATGCCCTCGAGTATCCCGATCAGGGCCGCCTCGGCCTCCCGGCGCGCCGTCGCCGGGTCGTCGGCGTTCGCGACCACGAAGGCGGCCTCGGTGAGGGCGCCCAAGATGACGTGGGCGAGCGCGTCCACGGGGACCGTGCGCAGGACGCCGGCGTCCATCGCGGCCCCCAGCGCCGCCCGCAACAGGCCCAGGCCGTAGCGCTCGTCGATCTCCCGCCACTCGCTCCAGCCGAGCACCGCGGGCGCGTCCAGCAGGGCGATCTGCTTGACGGCGGGCTCGTCGCAGGCGTCCAGCATCGCCCGCATCCCGGTCCGCAGCACGTCCCAGGGATCAGTGACCCCCTCCATGCGCGCTGCGATCTGGCCGATCAGGTCCTGCTCGACGCTCTCGAACACGGCCCGGAACAGGTCGCGCTTGTCCCGGAAGTGGTGATAGAGCGCGCCGCGCGT
>JAJTCK010000095.1 GCA_021323175.1 Solirubrobacterales bacterium
GTTCGGGATCCCGGCAAGCAAGGACGAGTACGGCACCGGCGCATACGACGACGAGGGGGTCGTCCAGATGGCCGTCCGCGCGCTGAAGGAGGCGCATCCTGACGTCGTCGTGATCACTGACGTCTGCCTCTGCGAGTACACGAGCCACGGCCAGTGCGGCGTGGTGCGCGAGGGCGCCGCGCCGGGCGACGTGGACAACGACCTGACGGTGGAACTGCTGGCGAAGGCAGCGATCTCGCACGCCGAGGCCGGGGCCGACGCCGTGGCCCCGAGCGACATGATGGATGGACGGGTCGGGACGATCCGGAGCCAGCTCGACGAGGAGGGCCACTCCCAGGTGCCGATCGTGGCCTACAGCGCCAAGTACGCCTCGGCTTTCTACGGCCCGTTCCGCGATGCCGCCGGCTCGACGCCGCAGGAGGGAGACCGCCGCGGCTACCAGATGGACCCCGCCAACGCCGACGAGGCGGTCCGCGAGGCCCTGCTCGACCTGGAGGAGGGCGCCGATGTCGTGCTGGTGAAGCCGGCGCTGCCCTATCTGGACGTGGTTCGCCGGGTGAAAGAGGAGACCGGGGCGCCCGTCGCCGCCTATCACGTGAGCGGCGAGTACTCGATGCTGAAGGCAGCGGCCGCCAACGGCTGGCTGGACGAGCGCGGCGCGGCGATGGAGGCCCTGACGGCAATCCGGCGAGCGGGAGCCGACATCGTGATCAGCTACTACGCGCGGGACGCCGCCGGGTGGCTCGCCGAGGAGGCGGCGCGGCGATGAGCTCCGACGGCATCACCACCACCAAGGCGACGCCGAAGCTGCGGTCGCGCAAGGACGGCGCCGCGATCCCGCTGGATGACGGCGACAAGCGGCTGATGAACCTGCTGCAGTCGCGCTTCCCACTCGACCCCGAGCCGTTCGCCGCGGTCGCGGAGCTGGCCGGCCTGCCGCTGGACGATGTGCTGGAGAGGACCCAGCGCCTGCTGGACGCTCGGATCATCCGCGAGATCACGCCGATCTTCGACACCCGGGCCCTGGGCTACAGCTCGATGCTGGTCGCGGCGAAGGTTGACTCGGACAACCCTCACCGCGCCGCGAAGATCATCAACTCGCACCCGGGGGTCTCCCACAACTACCTGCGCACCCACGAGTTCAACCTCTGGTTCACGATTGCGACCCCGCCGGACTCCGAGCTCGGGTTGGAGGGGACCCTGGACGTGCTGCAGCGCCTGACCGGCGCCGAGTCGATCCGCCAGCTTCCGACGCTGACTCTCTTCAAGATCAACATGAACCTGGAGATGGAGGGCGGCACCGAGGCGCTGGCCGCCGCGGCCGCCGAGGCCGTGGTCCCGCGCGAGCTCGATGCGCAGGACTACGACGAGCGAGACATCGAGGTGATCCGGGCTCTCCAGGGCCCGATGGATGTGACCGAGCGGGCCTATGACCAGGCGGCGAATGAGGTGGGAATGTCCACTCCCGACTTCCTGGCTCACCTGGAGGGGATGACCGAGCGCAAGCTCCTGCGGCGGGTCGCGGCCATCCTGTTTCACCGGCGCGCCGGGTTCTCTGCGAACGGGATGGGGGTGTGGCGCGTCCCCGAGGACCGCGTGCTCGAGACCGGTGCGCGCATGGCCGCCGTCCGCGGCGTCTCCCACTGCTACCAGCGGCCGACCTACGAGGACTGGCCCTACAGCGTCTTCACGATGGCCCACGGCCGCTCCAAGGACGAATGCGACGCGATCCTGGACGGGATCGCCGCCGAGCACGACCTGCACGGCGCCGACCGCGCGGTCCTCTACTCCTCGACCGAGTTCAAGAAGATCAGGCTGCGCTACTTCACCGACGAGTATTCGCGCTGGGAGCGCGAGCACTCTTAGGCGCCACCTCCCCGAAGTGACGCGTTCACAGGATCTGTACGGACGCGCGACCGCGCTGTTGCCCGGCGGGGTCAACTCCCCGGTCCGGGCAATGGGCTCGATCGGTCGCGAGCCCCTCTTCATCGAGAGCGGAGAGGGTGCTTATCTGACCGACGTCGACGGCAACCGCTACGTGGACTGGGTCTGCTCGTGGGGCCCGCTCATCCTCGGCCACGCCCACCCTGACGTCGTCGCCGCCGTGGATGCCGCCGCGGCGCGCGGAACCAGTTTCGGAGCGCCCACCGAGGGTGAGGTGGAACTGGCCGCCCAGGTCGCCGAGCGCTTCGAGAGCGTGGAGATGGTCCGCATGACTTCGTCGGGCACCGAGGCCTCGATGAGCGCGATCCGCCTGGCCCGGGCTGCCACAGGCCGCGAGCGGATCGTGAAGTTCGCGGGCGCCTACCACGGCCACGTGGACGGCCTGCTGGCCGAGGCCGGGTCCGGCCTGGCCACAGCCGGCGTGCCGGCCTCTCCGGGAGTCACCGACGCCCAGGCCGCCGCGACCGTGATCGTGCCCTGGAACGACCCCGAGGCCGTGACGCGGGCGGTGGAGGACAGCACTCCGGCGGCGATCATCGCCGAGCCGATCCCGGCCAACATGGGCGTCGTGCCCCCCGCCGAGGGATTCCTCGACCGGTTGCGCGGGCTGGCCGACGCGTCGGGCGCCGTCCTCATCCTGGACGAGGTGATCAGCGGGTTCCGCGTCGCCCGCGGCGGGGCCCAGGAGCTGCTCGGCGCCCGGGCGGACCTGACCGTGATGGGCAAGGTGCTGGGCGGCGGCCTGCCGGCCGCGGGCTACGGCGGGCGGCGCGAGCTGATGGAGCGGGTGGCCCCCGCCGGCGACGTCTACCAGGCGGGAACGCTCTCGGGCAACCCGCTGGCCGTGGCGGCCGGGCTCGCGACGCTCGCGCACCTCGACGCAGCCGCCTACGAGACCCTGGCTCGCACCACCGAGCGGCTGGGACACGGGCTCCAACAGGCCGCCGACGGGCATCCGGTGACCGTGGTGTTCGGCGGCCCCGTTGAGCCCTGGCCTCCCGGGACCCTTTTCCCGGGGATGCTCACCGTCTTCTTCGCGAACAGCTCCCCTACCGACTTCGCCGCGGCTTCCGCCTGCGACACCGAGGCCTACGGCCGCTTCGCCCGCGCCCTGCTCGAGCGCGGGGTGTACCCGCCGGCCTCGCAATTCGAGTCCTGGTTCCCCTCGCTCGCACACGGCGACGAGGCCGTGGACCGCACCGTCGAGGCCGCGGGCGAGGCCTTCGAGGAGGCGTTCGCGTGAGCGGCAACGGCTCGCTCGACCCGAGCCAGGCCCTGCGGCTGCTGGCACAGGAGCTGCGCGGCGAGGAGGTGATCGCGCCGCACGTGCGCGAGCCCGCTGCCCCGCCCGTGCTCGGCCCGCTGGTCGCCTCGGGCCCGCGGGCGGTCGAGGCGCCCGGGGAATACGGCCTGCTGTTCGAGGCGATCCGCGAGGGGTTCCTGATGCACTACGGCGAGCCGCGCCTGGTCGAGGGGGCCGACGAGGACTTGAAGCTGCTCGCCGGGGACTACCTTTACGCCCTCGGGCTGGAGCGTCTGGCCGCGCGCGGGGACACCGACGCCGTCCACGAGCTTGCCGACCTGATCAGTCTCTCGGCTCAGCTTCACGCCAGGGGTGGCGACGAGGCAGCCGACCGAATCGACCTGCTATGGCTGTCGTCGGCGGTTGCGGTCGGCGCGGGCGCGGACGCCGGGCACGAACGCGGCAAGCTGGCACTGCGCGAGGGAGCGCCCGAGGGCCCCGGGCTGCTGGGCGGCGCGACGACCCAGGCGGCCGTGCGCGGAGGCATGGGGGCCGCGCTGGCGGACGCAGCCGACTCGATAGGCTTGATTTCGCAGGACTTTTTCGACCTTGGCTGACGACGGAAACAGCAAGCAGGGCGCGCCCGAGCACCTCCCCAAGCCGGATCCGGCGGGGTATTTCGAGGGCGAGACCATGACCAGGCGCGGGGTGTTCTCGGCGGGCGCCGCCGCGCTCGGCGGGGCCGCCGGCGCCGTCGTTCTGCTGCCGACCATCGGATTCGCCGTCGCCCCGCTGTTCGAGGAGGAGGGGGATAGCTGGCAGAAGGTCGGCCCGATCGAGGAGTTCAACGAGGACACGTACACGCCTGTCGTGCTGACGGCCGTTCCCGGCATCGGCGAGGCCGGCAAGACGACCGCCTACATCCGCAGGAGCAGCGGCGAGGACGAGCGCGAGGGCGAGGACGGCTTCGTCGCCATCTCCACCCGCTGCGCGCACCTGGGCTGCCCGGTCCGCTTCGTCCAGGCAGCCGGCAACTTCATCTGCCCGTGCCACGGGGGCGTCTATGACTTCGACGGCAAGGTGATCGGCGGACCGCCCGTGCGGCCGCTGGACCGTTTCCAGACCCGCCCGAGCGATGACGGCCAGGTCGAGGTCGGCCCTCGCTTCAGCGTCACCTCGCAGCTGGACCCAGTCCGCACCCGCGACCCCGGCGAGTTCACCGGCGGTGTCTGGGAGTACCTCTACCCGCCGCGGCCCTCGGTGCCGCCGCCGCCCTAGGAGGCCGCGAATGCCCAAGCTTCCCGTGCCCGCCCCGCTGCGCCGCCCCGGCAAGCCCGGCGAGCGTCGCAACGGCTCAAACGGCGACGGCGCGTCACCGGCGGCGGAGGCCGCCAAGGACATCGGCGGCGGTGTCGCCGGCTGGGTCGACGAGCGTACCGGCGCGACCGGGTTCCTCACCGGGATGCTCTACCGGAAGGTTCCCAAGGGAACGAACTGGTTCTACACCCTGGGCTCGGCGACCCTGTTCGCGTTCACGGTCCAGGCGATCACCGGCGTCTTCCTGGCGATGTACTACACGCCCTCGCCGACCGAGGCCTACGAGTCGGTCACCCACCTGACGAACGACGTATGGATGGGCGAGTTCGTCCGCGGCATGCACAAGTGGGGCGCGACGGTGATGATCGTCCTCATCTTCCTGCACATGGGCAGGACCTTCTTCTTCGGGGCTTACAAGTACCCGCGCGAGTTGAACTGGGTGATCGGCGTCGTGCTGCTGATCCTCACCCTGGTAATGGGCCTGACGGGCTACCTGCTGCCGTTCGATCAGCGCTCCTACTGGGCGACCGTCGTCGCCAACAACATCACCGCCTCCGGTCCGGTCGTCGGCCCCTACCTCGCGGACTTCCTGCGCGCCGGCCCCGAGGTTGGCGCGACCACGATCCAGCGCTTCTACGCCATCCACATGCTGCTCGTGCCCGGGCTGATCGTCGCGCTGATCGGCGCCCACCTCTACCTGGTGGTGAAGCTGGGCACGACGGCCCCGCCGTGGCTGAAGGCAGCGCGGCCGAAGACCGCGGCCAAGAAGACCGAGGTGGGATAGGTGCTGCACCCCCCGACGCGCAGCGGAGGAGGCGCTCCTTGAGGCAGAAGGACAAGGAGGACTACCTCGTCGAGTACGAGGTCCTGAAGAAGAAGGGCAAGCCCTTCTTCCCCTACGCGGTGATGAAGGACTCGGCCATGGCGCTGGTCGTGGTCCTGGTGATCGCCTTCATGTCGCTGATGCTCGGCGCCGAGCAGGGCCCCAAGGTGGACCCGACCACCACCACCTACGTGCCCCGTCCCGAGTGGTACTTCTTCTTCCTCTTCGAGCTGCTGCGCGTGATCAAGCCGCCCGAGCTGGTCCCGCTGGCGACCATCGGCATCCCGACCATCTGCATGGTCCTGCTGCTGCTCCTCCCGTTCTATGACCGCAACCCCGAGCGGCGGCCCGAGCGGCGCCCGATCGCCGTCACGGCGGCGATCCTGACCATCATCGCGATGGCCTACCTGACCTTCCTCGGCGCCACCGCCGGCACCCCCACCGAGATCGATCTGGCCGTCTCGAAGGAATACGAGCCAGGCAAGCAGGTCGCGGCCCAGACCGGCTGCCTGGCCTGCCACAAGATCGGAGAGAACGGCAACGACGGCCCGGGGCCCGAGCTGACCGAGATCGGCGCCCGCCTGCCGCGCGAGGCGATCGCCCGCTCGCTGCGGAACCCGCCGGAGGGGATGCCGAACTTCTCCGGCCTGCCG
>JAJTCK010000096.1 GCA_021323175.1 Solirubrobacterales bacterium
GCGCGGGATCCGTCATTGACGCCGTGGCTGCGACCTGGTGAGGAGCCCGAGCGAGCGACGGCCGCGCGGCGGCTGGGGTCAGGCGGACGGTCGGCCGGCCGCGGCGGGTAACGAGGATGCTCTCGCCGCCGGCGGCGCGCTCCATGAAGTGGCCGAAGAGGTTGCGGAACCGATGGGCGCCGACGACGGTTTCACTCGGGTCGTGATCTTCGCCGCCTGAAGTGGAGCTGAGGGGACTCGAACCCCTGGCCTCCGCCATGCCATGGCGGCGCTCTCCCAGCTGAGCTACAGCCCCAGAGAACTCGTAATCAGCTGCGAAGTGTACCGCCGCTCGCTGTGCGTTATTCGGCGGTGACAGCCTCAACTGGATCCCGGATCGCTCACCCGAAATGCCGGCGAACGGAATCAAGAAGCTCTGCTTGAGCTCCACGCAGTGGGCGGCGATGAGGTCGATCTCGTGCGGCTCATACTTCGTTCGTACGTAGCCCCCGGGACTGTGCGAGCACCCGGTGAGAGCGATGCACAGGACCTCTCCTACCCTCCGGGCAGACTTGCACTGAACTTTGTACAGGCGAGAGCCGAGGGCGAAGATCAGGTCGGCTCGAGAGTGCCCTGACAGCGGCTTGAACACCTCGACTCCACCCCTCGTGGCCTCCAGTGCGATGGCGGCTTCAACAAGCGCTCCCTTGGAGTTGCTGTTCATGGAGCCAATTATCGGGACCCAGCCGGATCCGAGCGAGGCGAAAACACATGAAAGGCTCGCGAAACCGACCTGAATGGCATGGCGCGTTCGACTGAAAAGTGTGAAAACGAGGTCAGGCGGCGCGCCCGAGCCGCGAATCGGGATCCACGTCCAGAACAAGGTTGTCACCCCGCGCTGCCCGGACACGTAGCCCGAATGGCGTCCGCTCCTTCAACTCGCTGACCAGGTCCACCGGCTGGGCGAAGCTCATCGAGAAGGTGGCCCGGCCTTTTGAGAGTCCACGGACCGCCACGTCCGAGGCAGACTCGATCCCCGCCGCCGCGTCCTCGAAGCTGGTCAGCTGGGCGAAGTCGCGGAGCGGGCCCACCTCGACCTCCACCCCGCCAGACCCGCGAGCTCCGAGATCAGCGACCCGAGCTCGTCCCGCAGCCTGGACAGCTCGGCCGCCCGCCGGCGAATCTGCCCGACCTCCTGCGCGCTCAAGCCCAGCCGCCCGGCGTGCTTTCTCGCGTTCTCCCGAATGGACTCCAGCCGCACCAGCGCCACGAAACCCAGCCTAGGTCCGGCTGCGGACACGACGCCCGCTCCCGGCAGCCGCGTCCTAGGCGGCCGCCTCCAGGTCCAGCGTCTCGGCCTCTCCCCAGAGCACCTCGAGCCTGTAGCGCTCGCGCGCCTGCGGCGTGAACACGTGCAGCACGCAGTCCAGGTAGTCGGCCAGCACCCACTCCGCCTCGGACTGCCCCTCGACCCGCGCCGGCAGCCGTCCATCGTCCTTCAGCCTCTGATGGACCTCGTCATAGATCGCCTTCGCCTGGCGCTCGTTCCTGGCGCTGCAGATGACCAGGAAGTCCGTGTACCCCACGAGCGTGCGCACATCGAGCGCCACCAGCTCGCTCGCACCCTTCCCCTCGGCCAGCTCCGCGATCCTGCGCGCCAACGACTCGGAATCCCCATCGGCGCGCCGGTCCGGCTCGCCGCGCTCCGCCGCCGGGCTCACCTGTACAGGCCCCACTTCCCGATCAGCTCGATCACGGGATCCGGGACCAGGTGCCGCAGCGGCCTGTCCGCCGCCGCCCGTTCCCTGATCAGTGTGGAGGAGACACCGCAAAGTGGCATCTGGATGATCTCCCCCCGATCGGCGGCTCCGAAGCGGTCCAAGGCCGAGCGCACCGCGTCCAACTCAACCGCCGCCCTGGGCACGACTCCGATCCGAGCCAGCTCGGCGATGCGCTCCGGGCGCTTCCAGCTCGCCAACCCCGCCGCCGCGTCGGCCCCGAGCAGCAGGAACAGCTCCCTGTCAGGCTTCTCCTCCGTCAGCGCCTCAAGCGTGAGATAGGTATACGAAGGCCCCTCGTTCTCCACCTCGAACGCCCACGCCTCGGTCGCCTCCTCCCCCTCGGCCGTCAGGCGAGTCATCTCCAGCCGCACCTCGGCCCCAGGATCTTCCGGGATCTCCTTGTGCGGCGCCGCCCCCGTCGTCACGAGCAGCACCCGCTCGAGCCCCAACTGGGCTCGGGCCTCCTGCGCCAGGAGCAGATGTCCGACATGGGGCGGATTAAATGCACCGCCCAGGACACCTAGAGCTTCCGCCCCGACAGCCCTACTCCCTGACCTGCCCGCTGCCGTGGACCACGTACTTGGTCGACGTCAGCTCGCGCAGCCCGATCGGGCCGCGGGCATGAAGCTTCTGCGTCGAGTTCCCGATCTCGGCGCCCATCCCGAACTCGTAGCCGTCCGTGAACCGGGTGGACGCGTTGACGTAGACCGCCGCCGAGTCGACGCTGTCGGTGAACTCCTCCGCCGCATCGTCCGAGGAGGTCACGATCGCGTCCGAGTGACCGGTCCCGTGCCGGTTGATGTGCTCGATCGCATCGCCCAGCGAATCCACCACTCCCACGGCCATCTTGAGACCGTGGAACTCCGTGCCCCAGTCCTCTTCGGTCGCCTCCTCAACGGAGGCGCCACCCGTGTTCGCGCGCACCCGCTCGTCCCCCACCAGCTCCACTCCCGCTGCCTCCAAATCCGCGAGCACGCTCGGCAGCAGCGCCGAGGCCGCCGACTCGTGCACCAGCAGCGTCTCCGCGGCGTTGCACACTCCCGGCCGCTGGACCTTGGCGTTGTAGGCAATCCGCGCCGCCATCTCCAGATCAGCGTCCTCATGCACGTAGACGTGGCAGTTACCCGCCGCCGCATACATCACCGGCACCTTCGCCACCGCCTTCAAAGCGATCTTCAGCCCCTCACCTCCCCGCGGGATGATCAGATCCACCAGGCCCTCCTGCGTGGCCAGCTCCCCCAACTGCTCGCGGCCACCCCCCGACAGCAGCGAGACTGCCGCCTCGGGCAGCCCGGAATCCCGCAGCGACTCCCTCACCAGCCCCGCCAGGATTCCGTTCGACGTCTCCGCCGCGCTCGACCCTCGCAGCACCACCGCGTTCCCACTCTTCAGGCACAGGGCGGCCGCGTCGATCGTGACGTTCGGCCTGGCCTCGTAGACGATCCCGATCACGCCGAGTGGCGCGCGCTGCTTCTGCACCCGCAGCCCGTTGGGAAGCGTCCAGCTCTCGGCGATCTCGCCCACCGGATCCTCCAGACCGGCGATCTCGCGCACCCCAGTCGCCATGTCCCCGATCCGCGCCTCGGTCAGGGTCAGGCGGTCGATCAGCGCCTCGGTCAGCTCCTCCTCCCGGCCAGCCTCGACGTCGGCGGTGTTCGCCTCCAAAATCTCGGCGTCCCGAGCCTCGATCCGTTCCGCGAGGTCCCGCAGGCACGCGTCCTTCGCGGCGCGGTCGGTGCGCGCCAGCACGTGCGATGCGTCCTTGGCCGCCACGCACACTTCGTGCACGGTCGGCGTCGTCGTGGCCATGCGGAAAAGACTAGCCGTCCGCCCCCCGCGAGTCCTCAATTCTCGCCTCGGCCGCCCTAACCGGCAGCCGCCCGCGCAGCCTCCAGCTCCTGCATCACGGTCCCCTGCTGGTTTGGTATCTCCAGGCGCCGCTCGAGGACCGAGATCGCCTCGTCGGGCCGCCCGGCCTGGCGCAGCGAGCTGCCAAGGTTGAACAGTGCGTAAGCATATGTCAGGTCCGTGCTTCCCTCCGGATACTGGGCGACGGCCTCCTCGAGCAGCGGAATCGCCTCCGCGAAGCGTCCCTGCTGCATCAGCTCGTACCCCTCGGCATTCAGTTCATAGGCACTGCGACCATCCGCGGACGGCGTGGCGGCCGGTGTTGCCGGCTGCGCAGGTTCCGGCTCCGGCTTCGGCTCCGGCGCGACGGCCACCGGCTCCTGCTGCTCGGTCGTGGTCGGTTCGGACTTGGCCTGCTTGTTCTGCTTCCCGTCCGCGGCCGAGCGCGGCTCGTCATCGCCGCCGCCGCCCGTCAGAGCCGAGACTGCGCCGGCCAGGATCAGCATCGCCACGAGCGCCGCCCCCAGTGCCCAGCCCGGCGAGAAGCGCCGTTTAGGGCCCTCGACCGGCGGCGGGCGGTCGTCGCGCCGGGCTACCGAACTTGCACCACCGCTTCGCCGGCCCCGAGCTGGCGGCGCACCGGCGGCAGCCATCCGCCGCGTGGGCTGTATAGGCGTGCCACCGCGCTTGAGAGCCGCCTCCAGCTCTTCGATCATCCGAACCGCCGAGGCCTGGCGGACCGAAGGGTCATCTGAGAGCGCACGCTCGAGGATCCTCACTGCGGACGGTGGCCCTTCGGGCCACTCCCTGCGGAGGTCCCGCGGCGGCGACACCGCTGCTTCCTCCGTGTCCGCGGGCTGCGCGGGCGGACGACCAGAGAGCAGCTCGAACGCAACGGCGGCCAGCGCGTAGATATCGCTTTCGGGCCCGCCCGCGCCGGGCCCGTGCAGCCGCTCGGGCGACATGTAAGGAAGCGTCCCGACCACGCTCCCCTCCATGGTGATCTGGGTCGAGCCGACCGCCTTGGCGATCCCCAGGTCCGCAAGCTTCACGACCCCGTCGTCGCCGACGATGATGTTGCCCGGCTTAACGTCTCGGTGGACCACTTCGTTCGCGTGGGCGTGGTCGAGCGCGGACGCCACGTCGCGGAGTATGGGAAGCGCCCGCGAGGGCCTCATCGGCCGGCCCCCCGCCACCTCTCCGAGGGGACGACCCGGCACGTACTCCATCACGATCAGCGCGCCCTCCTCGGTCACGGCCGTGTCCCAGATCGAGACCAGGTTCGGGTGGTTGAGCGCCGCTCCCAGGCGTGCCTCCTGCTCGAAGCGACGCAAGCTGGCCTCGGGGGCGTCGGTGTGGAGACGCTTGATCGCGACCTCTCGCCCCAGCCGCTCGTCCTCGGCCAGGAATACGGTCGCCATACCGCCGGCACCGAGCCGGCGGCGAACGCGGTAGCGCCCCGCCAGCATGACGCCGGTCCGAATCTCGCGCGTGAGCAGTCCCATGTTCGTGCCTGTTTCGGCGCCCGCCCCGTCCGGTCGGCTACGCGTGGGTCTTCTCGCGCTGACCCTCGTGCACGCCCTCGGCGAACTCCTCGACGAGCTTCGAGTTGAACGCCGGGATGTCGTCGGGCTTCCGCGAGGTCACCAGGCCGGAGTCGGTCACGACCTGCTCGTCTACCCACTCGCCGCCTGCGTTCCGGATATCGGTCTGCAGGCTCGGGAAGGACGTCACCTTGCGCCCGTTGATGACCCCGGCCTCGATCAGGGCCCATGGCGCGTGGCAGATCGCCCCGACCGGCTTGCCGGCCTCGAAGAACGCGCGGACGAACTGCACCGCTGCGGGCTCCATCCGCAGCTTGTCCGGGTTCGCGACGCCGCCCGGCAGCACGAGGCCGTCGTACTCGTCGGCGCTCGCATCAGCCGCGGTCACGTCCACGTCGAACTGGTCCGCCTTATCCAGGTGGTTGAACGCCTGGGCGACGCCCGCCTCGGGAGCGATCAGCACGGTCTCAGCCCCCGCAGCCTCGAGGGCCCGGCGCGGCTCCACAAGCTCCACCTGCTCGATACCTTCGTTCGCGACGAGGAACGCGATCTTCTTGCCCTGCAGCTCTCCAGCCACGATCACTCCTTTCGTGAGGTGCGTGCGTCTGCGTCTTCCGGGCGCACACCCCCGCGGGCGCGCGGCCCTGATCCACGGCTACCCGGCGGCGATCCGGGCAAACGTGTACGCGACTACAGCTGGATCGACTTGACCTCGAGGAACTCCTCGAGGCCGAAGCGGCCGAGCTCGCGGCCGTGGCCGGACTGCTTGTAGCCGCCGAACGGAGCCATCGGGTTGAACGTGGCGCCGTTGACCTGGACCTGCCCTGTGCGCATCCGCCGCGCAAAGGCCTTCGCGCGCTCCGGATCGGCCGACCACACCCCACCGTCCAGGCCATAGATGGTCCCGTTGGCGATCTCGGCAGCCTCGTCCTCGTCGTCGTAGGGCATGATCGAGAGCACGGGCCCGAAGATCTCCTCTTGGGCGATCGCCATGTCGGGCGTGACCTCGCTGAAGACCGTCGGCCGGACGAAGTACCCGCGCTCCAGTCCCTCGGGGGGGTCGGCTCCACCGCTGACGAGCTTCGCTCCCTCCTCCTCGCCCTTGGCGATGTAGGAGCGCACCCGCTCGCGCTGGGAATCGGAGACCAGAGGGCCCATGCGGCTGTCCCCATCGAAGGGGTCGCCCGGGTTCATCATCTCGGCGGTCCCGGCCGCGATCCTCTCGGCCTCGGCGAGCTTCGAGCGCGGCACCAGCATCCGCGTGTGTGCCGAGCAGGTCTGTCCCGAGTTGAGGAAGCAGTTCGCGACGCCGTAGGGCACCGCCTTGGTCAGGTCGGCATCGTCGAGGATCACGTTCGCCGACTTGCCGCCCAGCTCCAGCGACACCCGCTTGACGTTCTCGGCGGCGGCCTCGCCGACGAGCTTCCCGGCGCGGGTGGAGCCGGTGAAGGAGACCATGTCCACGCCGGCATGCGCCGCGATCGCCTGTCCCACCTCGGGCCCATAGCCCGTCACGAGGTTGAAGACGCCGGGCGGCAGGCCGAGCCCGTCGATGATCTCGGCGAGCACGAACGCGGAGAGCGGCGTGACCTCGCTCGGCTTCGCGACCACCGAGCAGCCGGCCGCGAGCGCGGGAGCCACCTTGGCGCAGAGCTGGTGGAGCGGATAGTTCCAGGGAGTGATCGCTCCGACCAC
>JAJTCK010000029.1 GCA_021323175.1 Solirubrobacterales bacterium
TCCGCGAGCGCGGCATCCGCGCCGTCGTCGAGGAGGCGGTGGCGGTCGCGGGCGACGGTCCCACGTTCCTGTCGGTGGACGTGGATGTGCTCGACCCGGTCTTCGCGCCGGGCACGGGGACGCCCGAGCCCGGCGGCATGACCTCGGGCGAGCTGCTCTGGGCCTGCCGGGAGCTGTGCTCCCGGCTGGACCTCGTCGGAGCCGACGTGGTCGAGGTCATCCCCCGCACCGTCGGGTCGGCCGACCTGACCTGCCTGGTCGCCGACCGCATCGTGCGCGAGATCGCGACCGGGGTCGCCCTGCGGCGAAGGGCGGGCTAACGGCGGTCGTGGATCGCGGCCGCGCGCTCGGGGTCCAGGATGGCCTCCGCGACCGTGAGCGCCTGGCGCATCGGCGCCACGTCGTGCACGCGCAGGACCTCAGCGCCGTTTGCGTATGCGATCACGGTCGAGGCGATGGTCCCCCCGATCCGGTCGCCGACCTCGGCGCCGGTGAGTTTGCCGATGAAGCTCTTGCGGGAGCTGCCGAACAGTATCGGCCGCCCCAGGTCCCGGAACTCGCCGAGGCGCCGGATCAGCTCGAGGTTGTGGTCCACGGTCTTGCCGAAGCCGATGCCTGGGTCCACCCAGATCCGCCCCTCGTCCACGCCCGCCGCGACGGCGACCTCGATCCGCTCGGACAGGAACGCCTTGATGTCGTCAACCACGTCGTCGTAGCGGGGGTCGTCCTGCATGGTCCTGGGGTCGCCGAGCATGTGCATCAGGGCCAGCTCGCAGCCGCGGTCTGCGCACAGGGGCGCCAATTCCGGGTCGGATCGCAGCGCGGTGACGTCGTTGACGATGGTGGCACCGGCGTCGAGAGCCGCCTCGGCGACGGCGGCCTTGGAGGTGTCGACGGAGACGGGCGCGACGCCGGCCAGCCCCTGCACAACCGGGCGGGTCCGGGCCAGCTCCTCCTCCGCGCTCACTCCCGCGGATCCCGGACGGGTTGACTCCCCGCCAACGTCGACGATGTCGGCCCCCTCCGCGACGAGCAGGCGGCCGTGCGCGATGGCCCTCTCGGCGTCCAGGAACTCTCCCCCGTCCGAGAACGAGTCCGGGGTCACGTTGACGACTCCCATGATCCGCACCGTTCGGCTCACCCGCCGAGTATCGACCGGGGGCCAGAAGGAGCAGCCGGGTGGCTAGGAGTCGTCGCCGCGCATCTCCGCAGCGCCGCCGCCTGCCAGCCCGGGCTTGGGCTGGACGCGGGGACGAGGACCCTCGCGGGCCGACTTCTTCTCGGCCTCGGCCTCCTGCTCGGGCGGCGCGGCGGTCTCATCGGCGTCGGGAGGGAAGACCTCCTCCTCGGGCTTGCCGTCGAGCAGGGCGACGAACTCCTCGGCCTCGATCGTCTCCCGCTCCAGCAGGATCTGTGAGATGCGGTCGAGCTGCTCTTGTTTCTCGCCAAGGATGGCCTTCGCCGTCTGGTGGGCGTCCTCGACGATGCGGCGGATTTCGTCGTCGATCTCGCGCGCGACCTCGTCGGAGTAGTCGGGCTCTGAGTTGAACTCGCGGCCCAGAAACGGCTGGCCGCGGTCGTGGCCGAAGACACGGGGGCCGAGGCGCTCGGACATGCCGAACCGCATCACCATCTGCTTCGCGGTCTCGGTCACCTTCTCGAGGTCGTTGGAAGCACCGGTCGTGATCTCGTCGAAGATCAGCTCCTCGGCCGCACGGCCACCCAGGGTCATGGCCATCGTGTCCGAGAGCTCGGCCCGAGTGGTCAGGAACTTGTCCTCGGTGGGCAGCGAGATCGTGTACCCGAGCGCCTGGCCGCGGCTGATGATCGAGACCTTGTGCACCGGGTCGGCGTGCTCGAGCACGTGCCCGACGATCGCGTGGCCGAGCTCGTGGTAGGCGGTGACCGTCCGCTCCTTCTCCGACATGACGCGAGTCTTCTTCTCGGGCCCCGCGATCACGCGCATGATCCCCTCCTCGAGCTCATTCATCGTGATCTCGCGCTTGTTGCTGCGGGCGGTCAGCAACGCGGCCTCGTTGATCAGGTTCGCCAGGTCGGCGCCGGTGAATCCGGGGGTCTGCCCGGCCAGGACATCCAGGTCGATCTTGGTCGAGAGCGGCTTGCCGCGGGTGTGGACCTCGAGGATCTGCTTGCGCCCCTTGCGGTCGGGCCGGTCCACCACGATCTGACGGTCGAAGCGGCCGGGCCGCAGCAGGGCCGGATCGAGGATGTCCGGGCGGTTGGTGGCGGCGATCAGGATGATGTTGTCCTTCATCTCGAAGCCGTCCATCTCGACGAGCAGCTGGTTGAGCGTCTGCTCCCGCTCGTCGTGACCGCCGCCCATTCCGGCCCCGCGGTGGCGCCCGACGGCGTCGATCTCGTCCATGAAGATGATGCAGGGGGAGTTCTGCTTCGCCTGTTCGAACAGGTCGCGCACGCGGCTGGCGCCGACGCCGACGAACATCTCCACGAAGTCCGAACCCGAGATCGAGAAGAAGGGGACGCCGGCCTCGCCCGCGACGGCCCGCGCGAGCAGGGTCTTGCCGGTGCCGGGCGGCCCATAGAGAAGGACGCCCTTGGGTATGCGCGCGCCGAGCGACTGGAACTTCTTGGGGTTCTCCAGGAACTCCTTGATCTCGTGCAGTTCCTGAACGGCCTCGTCGGCTCCCGCCACGTCGCGGAAGGTGATCTTCGGTGCGTCCACCGACATCCGCTTCGCGCGGGACTTGCCGAAGCTCATCACCCGCGAACCGCCGCCCTGCATCTGGTTCATCAGGAAGATCCAGAACGCGAAGAACAGCAAGAACGGCAATATGTAGGTGAGCAGCGAGAGGATGCCGCCGCCGCCCTTGCCCTTGATCTCGGTCTTGACGTCGTTGCGCTCCAGCGTGTTCAGCAGCTGGGCCTGCGAGGCGTCGCTGTCGAGGAAGCCGGTCTCGTACTCGTCGCCGTTCGTCTCCTTGACGTCGAGGGTGTTGTCCTTCGTGTTGAAGGTCACCTCCTCGATCTGGCCGCTCTCGACCTGTTCGACGAACCCGTCGTAGCTGGGCGTCTCTTCGCGGTCCGGCGGGCTGATGATCTTCTGCGCGAAGAACGCCAGCACGACGACGATCAGGATCGGAAATGCAGCGCTGCGGAAGAAACGTTTCAAGATGGTTCCCTCAACCGAGGATTACGCGGAAGTTGCGTCCGCGGATGTCTCGCGAGGGTACCAGTGCCCATCAAGCCCGCATGAAGGGCAGCGGCCGTCCCGCCGGCCCTGATCGCGAGACGACGGTGTCCGGTTACGCGTGTTCACCATCGAGACTGAATATGGGGACGCCGACGCAACGTTGTCCCGTTACGCGTGTTCCATTGAGAGTGCCGCTGGGGGGAGTCGACAACGAAACCGGGGAGGGACGGATGGGACTCTGGGACCCGGGACTGGTCTGGGAGCCGCGCATGGAGCGAGCGGGCAGGAGCGCGAAGACGGCGCTCGCGATCGCCGCGACGGGCATGGTCGGGCTCGCGATCGCCGTGTCCGTCGCGATCGTCGTTGGGCTGATGTCGGCGCCGCCGGCCTCTGCGGCGCAGAGCGGGCTCGTCTACGCCGGCTGCCAGAGCTCTCCCGATGGGCCGGTCGAGCCGAGCTGCTCGCAGCTCGAGGGTCTCTCGTACACGGGCGCGTTCGCCGTGAGCCTCGACGGCACGAGCGCCTACGCGAGCTTCCCGGACGGCGTCAGCGTCTACCGGCGCGCCCCAGATGGGCAGCTGTCTTTCCAGGAGTGCTTCAGCGCCACCGGCGAGGCGCCCTGCACCCAGGTCCCGGGCGTCCTTGGGACCGCGCGCGACATCGCCGTGCCCCCCGACGGGCGCTCGGTGTACCTCGCGGGGTCCAGCCGGCGGGAGACCCTGATCGGGTTCCAGCGCGATCCCGCCGACGGCACGCTCACCTTCAGCTCCTGCAGCGTGTCGGACTACGGCGGCGGGCCTGGGCCTCCCGGGTGCCCGCTCGGTCCGTTCCAGCGGGCGCTTCAGGTGGAGTCGAGCCGCGACGGCCGGACAATCTACGTCGCCGACGAGGGCTGCGCCGACAACACGGGCGAGTGCTTCGCAAGCGTCGGGGTCTACACCCGCGATCCGGCGACCAGCCTCCTCACGCCGAGCGGTCGGAGCAGACCCGCCACCCAGGGCCATGGCCCCTTCGCGGTTACGCCGGTGGGCGGGACCGTGTATGAGCTCGACTCGGACTTCGGGACCATCAGCGTCCATAAGCGGATCGGGGGCTCCGGGCTCAAGCGGACGCAGTGCCTGTGGCCACGCAAGAGGCGCTTCTACGGGCCGTGCAAGAGGGTGCGGAAGATGGGCAAGGCCGAGGCGATCGCGGTCAGCCCCCACGGAAGCTCGGTCGTCACCGTCGTCAACCCCAAGCGGGGGAAGAGCTGGCTTACGCTGTTCGACCGCGCGCGCAACGGCAAGCTCTCGTTCGAGCGGCGCGCCTTCGACAAGCGTCTGCGGAGCGTGAGCGACCTCCGTTTCACGTCGGACGGCACGCTCATCGCCGCCTCCGGCGCAGGAGAGGACAGCTTCCTGCTCCGCTTCAAGGTAAACCCGAAGCGCGGAACCGTCGCCCTGGCTCAGTGCCTCTCCTCGGCGAAGCGCAGCGGCTGCACCCGGCTGCCGGAGCTCCGGGGGCTGAGCGAGATCGCGGTGCGCGAGCCCCACCTGTACGCCACCGTCGCCGACCCGGCCACCGGGTCCGGCCTGAACGCCGTCCTTCGGTTCCGGGCCGCCGGTTGACGGCCGGCCCCCGGAGCCGAAGGTGCGCGGCCGCTCAGGCGGCCCCGTCGCCCTGCTTCAAAGCGGCGACGTAGGAGAGGTTGCGGAAGCGCTCGGCGTGGTCGAGTCCGTAGCCGATCGCGAACCTGTTCGGGATCTCGAAGCCGACGTAGCGGATTGGCAGGTCCACTCTCCTTCGCTCCGGCTTGGTCAGTAGGGCACATACCTCCAGCGACTCGGGGTCGCGGGCCTGCAGGTTTCGGAGCAGGTAGTGCAGGGTCAGGCCCGAGTCGATGATGTCCTCGACGATCAGGACGTCGCGGCCGGCGATCGCGATGTCCAGATCCTTGAGGATTCGGACGACGCCGGAGGAGTCCGTCTCGGATCCGTAGCTGGAGACGGCCATGAAGTCCAGCTCGCACGGGACGGTCAGACGCCGCATCAGGTCGGCCAGGAACGGGACCGCCCCCTTCAGGATCGCAACCAGCAGCGGCGGGCGGTCCGCGTAGTCCCGACTGATCTCGTCGGCGAGTTCCCCCACCCGGCGCTGCAGGTCCTCCTCGGTCACGAGAACCTCGCCGATCAGCTCCTCTCCCTCCACGCGGCGCAGTCTAAGGATGGCGGGACGCGCTCAGCACGGCGGCGCGGTCGGACCCGGGGGATGCGGCAAACTCCTCCGAGACCGCGACACCCGCGACCCAGGCGACCCGGTTTCCCGAGGTGACCACCGGCAGGGTCCGGCGCAGCGAGCGCGGGACCTTGCGGTCCGTGAAGAGGTCCTGCAGGGCCTTGCTGCCACCCAGCCCGAGCGGCCGGATGCGGTCGCCGTCCCGCCAGGGCCGGACCGTCAGGACCGGTCCGAGTGCCCGCGGGTCGAGCACGGCGACGTCCAGGCCCAGGGGGTCGGAGGGCGGACTGCGCAGCTCGGCCCGGACCCGCCAGGCTCCGAACCGGCAGGCGCCCGGGACGCCCAACGCGGCCTCGTCGGGAACCTCGGGGGCGGCGGCCGCGAAGCGGACCACACCGTGTTCGACGCGGGCCTCGATCCCGCCGCGCAGCTCCACGACCCCTCCCTCCGGAGCCCGGGACAGCCTCGAGATCTCAGCGGCAGGCTCACGTCCGAGCGCAACCGGCCTGCCGGCGGCGCGCTCGGCCAGCTCTCGCAGGACCAGGCGCCGCAGGGCCGGCTCCAGCGCCGCCAGTGCATCAGCTGCGATCGCGGCCGTCTCGCCCGGCGCGGCTGCGACGGCCCCCGCTGCGGCATCGGCGGACTCCACCGCCAGCCGGTCCAGCAGCTCGGACTCCGCGCGCAACTCCGACTGCGTCGCGGCGATCGTCGCCTCGACGGCCGGGGCGATCTCCTCGAGCACGGGAAGGACCTCGTTGCGGATGCGGTTGCGGGCATAGGCGGGCGCCTCGTTGGTGGGGTCGTCGCGGAACGGCAAGCCGGCCGCCGTCGCCAGCGCGCGCACCTCGTCCCGGCCCAGTTCCAGCAGCGGCCGGATCACGCGGTCCCGCCGCGGAGCCAGGCCGAGCAGGGCCCGCCGGCCAGGCGAGCTGGCGAGCCGGTAGAGCACCGTCTCGGCCAGATCGGTCCGGGTGTGGCCCGTGGCGATCCAGTCCGATCCGCCCTCGGCGCGGAGGCGCTCCGCGGCCGCGTAGCGCAGGGCCCGCGCAGCGGCCTGGACGTTGCCGCTCTCCGCGACCTGTGGCCGTTCCACCGAGAGTTTCACCGCGAGCAGGTCACACAGCTCCCGGCACGCTTCCGCGTCGCGGTCGGAGTCTTCCCGGAGGCCGTAATTCAGATGGAGTGCGTGCACGCGCTCAGGGCCGCAAGCGATGGCGAGCCCCGCGAGCAGCGCGGCCGAGTCGGCGCCCCCCGAGCACAGGGCGACGCCGGATGAGCCTTCCGCGAGCAGGCCGCTGGAGCGAACCGCGCCCGCGAGCGAATCGAGCGGCGCCGCGTCCATGCCTCGATTCTAGGACGGGCGTGCCCGGCTAACCGGCGGTCGCCGTCACGACGTAGAGCCGGGTGGCGTCCGGGAAACCCTTCAAGTCGACCTCGCCGATCGGGTCGAAGCGCAGGTACTCGGAGTCCGGGATCGACTCCGCCACCGCCTCGGTGACCATCACCTCGCCGCCGAGCGCCCGCGTCACCACCCTGTGTGCGAGGTTGACGTCCCCGCCGAAGTAGTCCCCGTCGCGGAAGACGGCGGCCCCATGGTGTATCCCGACCCGCGGCTGGGGCCTCTCCCGGAACAGCTGCAGGAAGCCGACCGCCCACTCGGTCAGGGTGGCGGGGTCCGGCGAAACGATCATCACCTCGTCGCCGATCGTCTTGATCAGCTGGGCCTCCGACGGCAGGGTCGCCTCGACGGTGTCGACGAACCGCTCGACCACGTCGAGCGCCTCCTCGTCCCCCTCCTCTTCGGTGTAGCGAGTGAACCCGGTCAGGTCAACGAAGCAGAAGGCCATGGAGACACGGGCCAGGCCGCCGTCGCCGCCGCCGACGTCCGATTCCATGTGGCCGACGACGTCCTGCTCGATGTAGAAGCGCAGATAGCGGTTGTGCATGTACTCCATCAGCGGCGTGGTGACCGGCAGCAGATCGGCGGCAAGGTTGCCCATCTCCTCCGCCATCTCTAGGGGCGGGATCCCATCCTGGATCATCGGCTCGTGCACGTAGAGGTGAAACAGGCGAACCTCCGCGTCCGCGACCCTGCGGAGCGCCTGCGCGTAGACGCGAACCAGCTGGAGGAACGCCACCAACGGGAAGCCTGAGGCGAGAACCTCGGCGAGGTGGCGCATGGCGCGCAGGTCCTGTTCGTTCAGCCGGCCCTCCATCCCCAGGGGCGTCCCGAGCAGGGTCATCAGCCGCTCGATCAGCTCCGGCTCCAGGCCGGTCTGGAGAGCGACCTCCTCCAGCGTGTGCTCCGCCTCCGGAGCCTGGAAGACGTCCTCGGTGTAGCCGAACGCCAGACGCCCCCCGAGCGCGGCCTCGCGGACGGACTCAGGCGAGTAGCCCCGCTCCCGCATCCTCGCCACCACCCGGGCCTGGGCCGCGGCGGCGCGGGTCCAGGTCCCATCGTCGACGGGGACGATGCCGTCGCCAGCCCACCGCTTCAGGGTCGACTCCTTCACCCCCGAGATCCGGCTCGCCTCGGCCAGCGAGATCCGCTGCGAATCGCCCGGCGTCACCGCGGACATCCCTTTCTTCGGGTCACCTGACGCGACGACGGGGTCGCGAGACCCCGTCGCCCGCGGGCACACGGCCCGCTTCGTCGGCCAGCGGCGCACGTAAGGCGCCTCGCAGGCCCCGACCCCGCGCCCCAGTCGCCGGGGGGCGCAGAGGATGCGGGCCCACTTGCGGCCCAAGCCTTTCTCTCCGGTGCCGCTGAGACTACGCCCGTCCACCCGGCCAAGTCAATTCCTCCCGCCTTTCGGCTAGTCGCCGCTGACGGCGAGCTGCGGGTACCTGGCCGCGACCAGCTCGCGGTAGTGGGAGAAGAGCGGTCGCACCGCCGGGAAGACCCGCAGGATCGCGCCAGGATCCGCGGCGCTGGCGCGGAGCCGGCCGCGCGCGATCGCGATCGCGGCGTTCTCGCGCCCCTGCAGCAGGCGGTTCGCGACCTCGGAGTCCATGCGGAGACGAATCCGGGCCTTCGGCTTCGCGCGCTGCGCGAAGTCCCAGCGCAGATGTCCCGTCGCGCCGGGGGCGATGTTGAGCGCCAGCCGCAGGTCGGTGAACTCGAAGCGCAGCGGCGCGGGCGCTCCGCTGAGCCGGCGCGCGTCCTCCGGATCCGCGTCGATGCTGCGCATGACCTCGTCGAGGATCTGCCGCAGCTCCTTCGACGACATCCAGGCTAACCCTTTGGCTTAAGTCGAGAGCTCAGCTCGGACTCGAGCTCCTCGACCCGCCGGCGGAGCTCGCGGTTCTCGGCCCGGAGCGACGACTCCTCGCCGCCCCCCAGCCGGAGCGCGGCGCCGAGCCGGTCGAGGATCGCGCGGGGAGCGTCCTTCGCCTCCTGTCCCCGCCGGGCCACCCCCTGCCGGGCCTCCTGAGAACGGCGGGCGACCTCGTCGCGAGCCTCCTGGCTGCGGCGGCTGACCTCGTCGCGGGCCTCCTGCCCGCGGCGGGCAGCGTCGTCCAGCAGCTCGACGGCCTTCTCGCGTGTCTCGGCCGCCGAGTCGGCGGTGGCCGCAAAGGTTCGCTCGATCGCCGAGCGCAGGGCGTCGGAGACACCGCCTCGATCGTCTCGCTGTGGCTCGGCCACGATCGCGGACAGCGTAGCGTTCACCGCCGTGCCGCCTCACGTCCTGCCATCGAGGGAGATCGCAACGGACGCGCTGCTGCCGGGCGATCCTGGACGCGCCTTGCTGCTGGCACAGCAGCTGCTGACCAAGCCGCTGATGAGCAATCACAACCGCGGGCTATGGGGCTACACCGGCGAAACCGACGACGGCCATCCCCTGACGGTCCAGTCCACGGGAATGGGCGGGCCGAGCGCGGCGATCGTCCTGCACGAGCTGGCCGAGCTCGGGGTGCGCCGCGCGATCAGGGTCGGGACATGCGGCGCCGTCGACGAATCGCTGCAGCTGGGCGACTTGCTGAGGGTCGAGGCGGCGCTGCCCGAGGACGGTGTCTCCAAGGCCCTCGGGGACGGCCGGCCGGTGCCCGCCGACCCGGCGCTCCTCGAGCGGCTGGAGTCCCTGGGAGCCGGCGCTCCGGTGACCGCGGTGACGACCGACTTCTTCTATGAGTACGACGACTCGCCCCGTCGTGACTGGTGCGCGGCCGGGGCGGGCGCCGTGGAGATGGAGGCTTGCGCCCTCTTCACCCTGGGCCCCCGGCTCGGTGTGGCGCTCGCCTGCCTGCTGCTGGTTACCGACGTATTCCCCGGCGGCGAGCGGGTGAGGATCGAGCCCGAGCGGCTGGAGGCGGCAGTCCAGGAGATGGGCCGGGCTGCGGCGCACGCGCTCGCCCTGCGCTAGCCGGGCGAATTCGACGGCTCAGCGACCTCGACCAGAGGTCGAGGAGCGTTCAGTCGCCTTGCCTGTGGCGCACCTCGGCCAGCTCCCGTCCCAGCCGGTCGAGCGCGTCCTCGACGGTCTCGAGCCGCTCCGAGACCGCCCGGAGGCGGCGCTCAAGGCGATCGGTGTCGGACGCAGTCGGGATGTTGAGGCCCCTGATCGCCTGGGCCCCCGCCACCGAGGCGCGCTCGCGGGCGTCGAGGGCGAGCGCCAGCGCCTGCTTCAGCCACGGGTTGTCGAGCAGGAGATCGGTCAGCTCGCCGAGCGCGTCCTCTCCCCTGGACGAGGGACGCGCGCCGCCTCGGTGATCGGCGTCTTCTGGCATAGGCACCCACGTTACCGCTGCGGATTTCCGAGCGCTCCGGAGCGGTCCCGGCGGCTCGGCAGACCACACAAAATTCATAATTCCGCCGCACGCCTGAGATAGGTTTCAGGCACGAAGGCTTGTCCGTTGCGAAGCCCATGGCGACTCGTTAGCTTTCGGAGCGCCTGCGGGCGGGGTACTCATGACGAAGAGGCTGCTACTAACGATCGCGCTCGGCGCGGCTCTGGCCGTGATCACGGCCGGCGTAGCCACGTCGGCGACGGTCGACCTGGGCGGCGAGCTGAAGGGGGAGGCCCCGGCCGGCGGCGCCCTCCCCGCGTGCGCCGACCTCACCGACAACGACGCGGACGGGAGCATCGACCAGGCTGACGTCGGCTGCGAGAGCCCGCTCGACGAGGACGAGTACAACCCGCCTCCGGTGCCGCCCGACGAGGACCCGGACCCCGACATCGTCGTTCCGGGTGACGGCACTCTCGGTCCCGGCGCCCCGGACAAGAAGCCGGGCAAGCGGGTCAAGAAGTCCCCCGACACCGGCGCCTTTGGCAACAAGGCCCCCAAGGGAGCGAAGGTCCACGGGAAGGATGAGCGGGAGAAGCTCGAGGCGGCTCCGATCCGAAACCCCGACGGCTCCCCGTCGAACGACAACCCCTCCCTCACCATCGCGCAGTTCGGAGCCGCCCCGATCGGGGTCCCCAACTTCGTCATCGACCAGTTCGAGATCCCGCCCTTCCTGCTGCCGATCTATCAGGCCTGCGGCACCGAGTACGGAGTCCCGTGGCAGATCCTCGCCTCGATCAACCGCATCGAGACCGCCTTCGGCACCAACCTGAACGTCTCCTCGGCCGGGGCGCTCGGATGGATGCAGTTCATCCCCTCGAGCTGGCAGGCCTACGGTGTCGACGCCAACGAGGACGGACGCAAGGATCCCTACAACCCGGTCGACGCGATCTGCGCCGCCGCCCGCTACCTGAAGGCGGCCGGCTGGTCCGAAAGCCCCCGCGACGCGATCTTCGCCTACAACCATGCCGACTGGTACGTGGACGAGGTCCTGCTCTACGCCAACCAGTACGGCAAGCTGCCCGATGACCTGGTCGGCAGCCTCACCGGACTCACCGAGGGCGCCCACTTCCCGGTCGCGGCCAACGCCCGCTACGCCGATGACATCTCCGAGCGCGAGGCGCTGCGCAAGAGCTCGACCGCGCGCGGGGTCCCTGGCAACGCTGCTGACGTGATCACCGAAAGTCCCACCCGCCGAGGCATCAACATCTACTCGAGGGTGAACGCACCCGTGGTCGCGGTGAACGACGGCGTCATCATCGAGATGGGCACCTCGCCGAAGCTCGGCAAGCACATCGTCCTTCAGGACGCCTACGGCAACCGCTACACCTACGCGCAGCTCGGCGAGCTCTCCGAGCTCCACCCCGTCCCCAAGGACCGTGCGCTTACCTCCAGCGACTTCGAGATCGTGGGCAAGAAGGGGGATTCCGAGCCGGCCGATCCCGCGACGGCGGGCGCCAACGACTCCGCTCCGGGTGCCGGACCGAAGGACAAGGACGAGAAGGGCGACGAGCCGGCGGCCCTCAACACCGAGGAGATGCGCGAGCGACTGTTCGCGCTTCCGGAGCGGCCGGCCAACAGCGAGCGCGCCGGCGTCACCGGCCAGCTCGACGGCCTGCTGGGCGAGCGCGTCCCCGGCTACGAGACCTTCAAGAGATACTTCTCTAGCACCTTCAAGTTCGACTCCGAGACCATGGAGCTCCGGGAGCTGAAGGTCGGCTCCAACGTCACCGGCGGCACCGTCCTCGGCCGCATCGGCGAGGTGGGCTCGGGCTCGCCGCACGTCCACTTCGCGATCAAGCCCGCCGGCCGCGGGGCACCTCGGATCGACCCGAAGCCGATCCTCGACGGCTGGAAGCTGCTCGAGACCACGGCCATCTACCGCGCCGCCGGCAAGGATCCCTTCGGGACCGACGCCACCATCGGCCAGATCCTGCTGATGAGCAAGGAGGTCCTGGCCCAGCGCGTGCTGGCCGACCCGCACCTCGAGATCTACTCCTGCGGGCGCTCCGACATCGAGTCGGGCCAGGTCGACCGCCGCACGCTTGCGGTCCTCGAGTACCTGGCAGAGCGCGGCTACCGCCTGACTATCACCTCCCTCAAGTGCGGCCACAGCTTCTACACGTCCTCGGGCAACGTCTCCGCGCACTCCTCGGGCAACGCCGTCGACATCGCCCAGGTGAACGGGCTGCCGATCCTGGGCAACCAGGGTGCCGGCTCGGTCACGGAGGCCGTGGTCAAGGACCTGCTGCTGCTGCAGGGCACGATGCGACCGGCCCAGATCATCACGCTGATGGAGTTCGGCGGGCCGACCTTCGCGATGAGCGACCACGACGACCACATCCACGTCGGCTACACCCCCGCAGCCGGCGCGGGCGAGCCCTTCACCCAGCTGGCCCAGGTGCTGAAGCCCGACCAATGGGAGCGCCTGATCGACCGCCTCGGCGAGATCGACAACCCCGAGGTGCCTGCGAAGCCCTCCGATGCCTCCCTGCCTGCGGGCAAGGGCCAGAAGCCCACCGCCGCCGAGCTCGACCTCCAGCGCGGCAGCGACGCCCACCGCGGCGAGTAGCCGCTCCCTGCCGCCACGCCCGTCGCCGTCGACGGGCATGATCCGAGTGGCGATGTCGCTGCTTCCGTTCGTCCAGCTTGACTTCCCCGGCCTGCTCGGACTGCCCGAGGGCCGCTACCTGGCGCGCGAGGACGACGGAGCGGAGCGTGTGCTGATCGTGCAGTCGGCCGGCGCGCCGGCCCCTCCCGGCAGACTGCGGCGCAGGGCGCGCCCCGTCGATCCGGGCGCTCCTGAGCAGGTCCCCGTCAGCCGGGCGACCGTGACGGGATCAGAGCCGCTCGACGGGACCGGGACCGCGCGCGAATGGCTCGAGTCCATCGCCGCGGACCCGCCCGGAAGAGCCGCTCAGGTGCGCTCGGCCGTAAGGGTCCTGAATCGCGCGCTCGGCGCCCTCCGCGCCGGCGCCAGGGACCCCTTGGTCCAGGAGGTCGGCGCGACGAGGGCGCTGGCCATCCGGATCGGCTACGGGGACGGCGAGGAGCTGGCCGAGGGCCGCTGGACCGAAGCGCGCGAGCTGCCCCCGCCCCGCCGCGGCCGTCTGGACGACATCGACCCTCAGACCAGGGTCGCAGCCGTCCTGGCTCGCCGAGAGCGAGTCCATCCGGCCGAGACGCTGCTGGAACGAGCCAGGCTCGACATCGAGCAGCTGCGCCCGGTCGAGGCTCGCCTCGGCCTGCAGGCCGCCCGTGCCGCACTCGATGAGGAACCCGGCGAAGGGAGCGATGCGCTCGCGGCGCGGATCGCCGAGGCCGAGCAGCGCCTGACCGCGGACTAGCCGGATCAAGGACTGCTCAGCAGGTCCGCGTGCGGCCGCCGAGGCACCTATCGTTGCCCTCGCGGCCGATCAGCAGGTCGAAGCGGTGGCTGGCGATCAGCTTGTCGGCGAAGCGCGTGCCCTCGAGCACCTCGTTGTTGCCTCGGATGCGCGTGCCGGGGCACCTGGCGCCGCGAAGCTTGCCGCGGCCGCCCATCCTGGCGACGACGCCGCGGGTGTCGGTGTGGGCGAACCCGGCGACGTCGGCCTTACCGCCCCCGCCGCTGTAGAGGTGGGCCGTGCAGGGTGCGTTCGTAACCAACTGATCGTTCCCGGAGCCGCCGAACAGGTAGTCGGCGCCGCCGGCGCGGGCGACCAGTGCGTCGTCCCCGCCGTTTCCGATCAGCGTGTCCGACCCGCTCTCGCCTGCCCACAGGATGTCCCCGCCGTGGCTGCCTCGGAGGGTGTCGTCACCCGGGCCCCCGTCGGCCTTGAGCACGGTCGCCTCCGGGAAGCCGTTCGCGAATGCGAGCGAGTCGCCGCCGCCGTCGCCCCAGGCGAGCACGTAGCCCACCGGGACCGTGGAATCGCACACGACCTCGCCGCCATCCGGGTCGCAACCCGGGCCCGCCCTGGCGCCGGACCCGCTGACCCGGTAGCCCGAGCCGGAGCGCCCGATGGTCCAGTCGTCGCCCCCGCCACCGCCCATCAGGACCAGACCGGGGTCCGGGCTGCCCGGGTTGGCGATGAAGACGCGAGGCCCCCCGGTGGCGTTGCGGTCGCAGTCGATCACGGCGAAGCCGCCGCACTCGTCCGGGCCGTAGCCGCCGTCGACGCTCCCTCCGTCGGCGCCGTGGAGGCGGTCGCTGAAGAAGGTGCCCACCACGTTCTCGATTCCGTAGATGGGCTCGTGGGAGTCGTCGCCGCGGGCCCAGCCCGGCTGCAGGTGGAGGTCTATCCCGCTGAGGGTCGGATCGGGACCCGGAGGCGTCGCCGTGGCGAAGCTCAGCGTGTCGGACCCCGCATCGCCGAAATAGAGGTCAGTGTTGGAGTCGCCGCGGATCCAGTCGTCGTCGGTCCCGCCGTGAAGCCTATCTATCCCCTGACCCCCCACCAGGAGATCGATATCCGTGTCGCCGAACAGGTGATCGTCCTGGATCCCGCCGAACATCCGATCGAAGCCGGGACCGCCGCGAATGCGATCGCCTCCCGCGGCACCGACCACGGTGTCGCTTTCGCCGCCGGCGTCGGCCCTGTCCCGGCCCGGCCCGAGGTGCATATAGTCCTCGCCGAGCCCGCCGTAGACCATATCGGTGCCGGTGCCGGTGGAGAGACTGTCGTCGCCGGCGCCGCCGCAGACCACGTCCTTGCCGCGCTTGGACACGATCCGATCGTCGCCGCCGCCGCCCACGATCACCTGCGGCCCCTGCTTCGCGGCGCTGATCACGTTGTCTCCGGGACCCCCGACGATCGTGGCCTTCTGGCCGGCGCACCGGGCGGCCTCGGCCACCGCGGGCACCGCGCCCGTGAGCGCGCAGGCGATCCCGGCGACCACCAGGAGGGCCAGTGCCCGCAGGCGGGACGCGCATCTTGCGCTGAGTTGGATTCGAATCGCTTCCAGCATTCGGTTTCCGGATCGGAACCATCCGGGTGTCTCAGGTCCCGCGCATGAAGTGAGTCGGGCGAAGAGGCTTCCCCTGAACCGCGCCAGGGACTTGGCGAATCGGGCGAGGCTACATCAACTTGTGGATGTAATTGCCCCGTTCTGGCGGCCCGCGCCTAGTGCAGCGCGTCGACGACGCCGGGCAGCTCCCGGGCCACGTCGCCGTCGAGCCTGACCCGGGCGTCGCCGTCGTAAGGGGTGGGTCCCTGCGTCAAGATCGCGACCGCCCCGCCCCGGGCCATCGTCAGCGACGGCAGGCCCGCGACCGGATACACCTCCAGCGAGGACCCGACGCAGAGCAGCAGGTCGGCGCGCGCGGCCAGCGCCTCCGCGTGCGCCATCTCCTCCGCCCGCAGGTGCTCGCCGAACAGGACCACGTCCGGCTTCACCAGGCTGGTGCACGCGGCGCAGACCGCCACCCCCTCCTCGTCGAACAGGGAATCCATGGCCGCCAGCTCGTAGCGCGAGTCGCACGCTTGGCAACTCGCCGAGCGTATGGAGCCGTGCACCTCGACGACGGCCTCGGATCCCGCCTTGGTGTGGAGCATGTCGATGTTCTGGGTGATCACCCCCGCGAGCAGGCCTCGGCGCTCCAGCTCGGCCAGGGCGTGGTGTGCCGGGTTCGGCTCGATCCCGCCCAGGCTGTGCAGGCGGGGCCGGTAGAAGCTCCAGAAACGCACCGGGTCGCGGCGGAATGCATCGATGTGGGCCACCTCTATCGGGTCCACGTTCTCCCAGATCCCCGTCCCCGGGGTCCGGAAGTCGGGGATCCCCGAGGGCACCGAGATCCCGGCGCCGGTCAGCGCGACGGTGCAGTCTGACTCCTGGATCAGCTCGGCGAGCCTGAAAACGGCTGATCTGGTGGACGCGGGAGTCACGCTCGCGGGAGGCATGTGCTCTCGGCAGGAGGGGTGACCCCCGTAGCGACCGTCACTTGCCCTTCCAGTTCGGCTTCCGCTTGGCAAGGAACGCCGAGATCCCCTCGCGCCCGTCCTCGGACAGGAAGACCGCAGCGAAGCCCTCCTTCTCGGTGGCGATGCCGTCGTCCAGGTCGCCCTTGTGCGAGACGAGCTTCACCCGCTCGACGGCGAGCGGCGCCTGCGATGCAAGCTTGCGCGCCCACGACAGCGCCACGTCCAGCAGCTCCTCGTCGGGAACCAGCTCGTCGGCCAGGCCCCATTCGTGCGCCTCGCGGGCCAGGACCGCGTCGCCGGTCAGATTCATCTCCAGGGCCCTGGAGGGGCCGACCAGACGGGGCAAACGCTGAGTCCCGCCGAAGCCGGGGATGATCCCGAGGTTGATCTCGGGCTGGCCGAAGACGGCCGACTCCGCCGCGACGCGGAAGTCGCATGCCATCGCCAGCTCGCAGCCGCCTCCGTAGGCGATCGCGTTCACGGCGGCGACCGTGCTGAGGCTCGACTGGCCCATCTCCCGCAGCAGGGCGTGGCCGTTGTCGATCAGCTCGGCGCCCTTCTCGGGGCTGTCCATCTTGGTGAACGCCCTGATGTCGGCCCCGGCTGAATAGACGACCGGAAGCGCGCTGTAGATCACCATCGCCCTGATCTCTTCGTCGGACTTGGCCTGCTCCCAGACCTTGCCCAGGTCGGCGATCACGTCGGGTGAGATCGCGTTCATGGGAGGGTTGGCGAGCCACGCAATGGCGACGCCGTCCCCGCGCTTCTCCAGCTTCGCGGCGCCCTCGCCGTCGCTCTGCGGATAGGCGTAGAACCCCTGGCCCGACTTCAGGCCCAGGCGACCCTGCGCGACCAGCCGCTTCAGGATCCGCGGCGGCGAGAAGCGCTCGCCGTGCGAGGACTCGTAGCGCTCGAGCTTCTCCAGGACCGTGTCGAGGCCCTCGAGGTCGGCCTTCCAGAAGGGCGGGAAGAGGCCGCGGCGGGGGTCGAGCCCAGCGCCGGCCATCATCCCCAGGTCGATCTCGCGGACGGTGGAGACCCGCTCCTCGAGCAGACCGCACGCCTCGACCAGCGCCTTCAGCATGATCAGGTCCGCCAGCTCGCCGGAGTTCGGGTCGGCGTCTCCGTCGAGCTGGGGCTCCCCGTCCTTGTAGAAGCCGCCGCCGCTCTTCGCGCCCAGCTTCCCCTCCTCGACCAGCTGGCGCATGCCCTTGTGGACGTAGAAGCGATCTCCGTATGAGCTGTGCATGTACTCGGCGGTATGGAGTGCGATGTCCAAGCCGCTCATGTCGGCCAGGAAGAACGGCCCCATCGGCAACACGTTGGCGCTCGTGATCGCCTCGTCGATCTTCTTGATCGAGAGCTTTCCATCCTCCTGCGCACGCCAGATCTCGCCGGCCGCCGAGGTCAGGATCCTGTTGACGACAAAGCCCGGCACCTCCCTGCAGGTAATCGGCTGCTTGCGGATCGCCTGGGCGAAGTTGTATGCGGAGGTGACCGTCTCGCGGGAGGTCTCCTCGCCGCTGATCACCTCGACCAGCGGCATCACCGAGGCCGGCCAGAAGAAGTGCAGCCCCACGACCTTGTCCGGGCGCAGGGTGGCGCTGCCGATCTCGGTCACGGACAGCGACGAGGTGTTGGAGGCCAGGATCGCGTGGCCGGGCGTGGCCTGGTCGAGCTCGGCGTAGACGGCCTGCTTGATCTCCATCTTCTCGGGGACGGCCTCGACGACGATGTCGACGTCGCCGAAGCCCTCGTACGTCGTCGTCCCGGTGATCAGATCCATGACCTCGTCCAGGCGGGCGTCGGCCTGCTCCTGGATGAGCTTCTCCTTGGAGACCAGTCGGTCGAGCTGGCCCTTGGTCACCTCGCGAGACTTCTCGAGCGCGGCGTCCACGAACTTCTGCTCGACGTCCTTGACGATTACGGGGATGTCGGCGGCGGCGATCGTCTGTGCGATCTCGCCGCCCATGGTGCCGCCGCCGAGCACGGCGGCCTTGAAGACGAACATGAAAGGGATTCCTCCGGAAGGTCGGTCGGTTGGCCGCCGGAAGGCTAGACGGCGAACGAACGCGGCGCGCTGTCGCGATACTGCCGCCATGGGCGAAGCGAAGTCGATCCGAATCGCCGGCGAGCAGGATGCCGCCGAGCTCGCGCGCCTGTTCACCGACTTCAATCACGAGTTCGACGAGCCCACCCCCGACCCGGTGGTGATCGCCGGCCGGATCGGCGAGCACATCCGGGAGGGTCACTCCACTTTCGTGCTGGCGGGCGAGCGCCCCGATGGCTTCTCCCAGCTTCGCCTACGGCCTTCGTTGTACGTCGCGGGGCTGGAGGCTCACCTCCAGGAGCTATACGTCGTGCCGGACAGGCGGGGGCACGGGATCGGGCGGGCGCTGCTCGAGGCCTCGATCGAAGCGGCGCGGCGGGCGGGCGCCGAGTGGATGGATCTCGGGACCAGCGAGGACGACACGGCCGCGCGCGGCCTCTATGAGAGCGCCGGGTTCACGAACCGTGAGGGCGGGCGGGAGGGTCCTGTCATGTACGTGTACGAACGTGACCTCTGATCCGCCGGGAGCTGCCGCCTCAGCCTCACGGCAGGCGCGGCTACGTCTTCGCGTCGCGGTCCGTCGCGCCGCCGGTCCCCGGCCCGCCAGGCACAGCTCCGTCCCGATAGACCTCGTCCTTGATCAAGGTGACCGAGCGGATCACCGAATCAAGGAACGGCTCGACCTCTCCCAGCAGCCGCTTGTACTCGCGACGGCCCTTGGTGGTGATCGAGTAGTAGCGGCGGGTTCGCTTGTCGGGCAACTCCCACTGGCCCTCGACCAGGCCCTCGCTCTCCATCGTGCGCAGCAGCGGATACATCGTGTTGGGGTTCACCGAGATCACGCCCTGGGTCATCTCCTCGATCGCCTCGATCAGGCGGTTGCCATAGGTAGGCTCCTTGGCGACCAGGTGCAGGACCAGGAGGGGAAAGACGTCGCGCCGCCGGATCTCGCCCCCGAACACGTCCGACGGCCGTCCGCCCCGCTTGCCGCGCGACTTCCGCTCGCGCACGGCCTCCTCACCCGCTCGCGCCGCATCCGCTACGGCCTCGGCGACTGGCTTCTCAGCCGGCTTGCGCTCCTCGGCCACGGCGCGAGTGTAGGGACTGTTACGCCTAAGTAAGTTCGGCGTGATCAGCCCGCGGGGCCAGCTCCATGGCCTCGGCGACCAGCTCGTACGAGCGCAGACGATCTTCGTGCGCGTGGACCATCGTGGTCAGCATCAGCTCGTCCGCCTTTGTCCTCGCCGCGAACTCCAGCAGGCCCTCGCGGACCCTGTCGGGGTCGCCGATGACAGCCGAGCCGGAGACGGTCTTGACCGTCGCCTCTTCCTGCGCGGTGAAGTCGTGGGCGGCCGCCTCCTCGGGCGTGGGGAAGCGCGTGGGCCGCCCCTGGCGGAGGCGCGCGAAGGAGAGGCGGGCTGGTCCGGCGAGCCAGCGCGCCCGTTCCTCGTCCTCGGCGCAGATCACCCCGAGCGCGACCATCGCGTAGGGCTCGTCCAGGTGCTCCGAGGCCCGGAAGCTGTTCCGGTAGGTCTCGAGCGCAGGCATCGTGTTGCGAGGACTGAAGTGGTGAGCGAACGAAAACGGCAGGCCCAGCATTCCGGCGGCCTGGGCGCTGTAGTCACTCGATCCCAGCAGCCAGATCTGCGGCCGGGAGCCCTGCCCCGGCACGGCGGTGATTCGCCCATAGGGATGCCCCTCGGGGAACTCGCCGTCGAAGAACGCGAACAGCTCGCCGAGCTCCTGCGGGAAGTCGTCGGCCGAGAGCCCGTCGGCGGTGCGGCGCAGGGCGGCGGCGGTGACCGGGTCCGTTCCGGGCGCACGGCCGATGCCCAGGTCGATGCGGCCGGGATGGAGCCCGACGAGCGTCCCGAACTGCTCGGCCACCACCAGGGGGGCGTGGTTCGGCAGCATCACGCCGCCCGAGCCGACCCGGATCTCGGATGTCGCGGCGGCCAGCTCGGCGATCAGGACGGCCGGAGCCGCGCTCGCGATCCCCGGCATGTTGTGGTGCTCGGCGACCCAGTGGCGCGTGTAGCCGAGGCGCTCGACGTGCCTGGCCAGCTCCACGGAGTTGCGCAGTGCGTCCGCGGGCTCTGACCCCTCCGCGACGATCGCGAGATCGAGGACGGAGAGCGGGGAGTCGGTCGCGTCGGTCACCTTTCCGAGTCTAGGACGGGGCCACCCCACCGGCCCCCAAACGCGGAGCGCCCCGGCGGGGGCCGGGGCGCTCCGAAGGGGATCGTGACGCCTGAGGTCGATCCGACCTGCAGGCCATCGCAACGGCTACGCGGACGCGGCCTCCTGCTCCTTCGCCGCGTCGGCGCTCCCGTTCTCGGAGGCTTTGGCCTTCTTCGCCTTCGCCTCGGGGGTCTCCTCATCGGCCTGGCGGCCCATCAGGATCTCCTTGGCGATCACCAGGCGCTGGATCTGGCTGGTGCCCTCGTAGAGCTGCATGATCTTCGCGTCGCGCATCAGCTTCTCGACCGGGTACTCCTTGATGAAGCCGTACCCGCCGTAGACCTGCACGGCGTCGACGGTGATCTCCATCGCGGAGTCCGCGGCGAACCGCTTCGCGTGGGAGGCGGCCAACGTGTTGCGCTTGCCCTGGTCGAGCAGGACGCCGCTCTGCCAGACCAGCAGGCGGGCGGCCTCCACCTTGGTGGCCATGTCGGCGATCATGAACGCGACCGCCTGGTGCATGGCGATCGGGACGCCGAACTGGACGCGCTCCTTGGAGTACTCCGCGGCGTACTCGAACGCCGCGCGGGCGATGCCGACGGCCATCGCCGCGACGCCGGGACGGGTGCGGTCGAGCGTCATCATCGCGAGCTTGAACCCGTGGTTCTCCTCGCCGAGCAGGTTGCCGGCGGGGATCTCGGTGTCGTTGAAGGTGATCGTGGCGGTGTTGGAGGCGCGCTGACCCAGCTTGTCCTCCTTCTTGTCCACGGTGACCGTGTCGTCCTTCGGGACCACGAACGCGGAGATGCCGCGGTGCCCGGCGTCCTTGTCGGTCTTGGCGTAGACCGTGAACCAGTCGGCGTAACCGCCGTTAGTGATGAAGCACTTGGAGCCGTTGATCACCCACTTGTCGCCCTTCTTCACGGCGGTGGTCTTCATCCCCGACACGTCAGAGCCGGCGTCGGGCTCGGTCAGGCAGAACGACGCCAGCGCCGGCCCCTCGGTCAGCATCCCGAGGTACTTCTTCTTGACCTCCTCGGTGCCGCCCAGGGAGACCGGGGACAACGCAAGGCCGTTGGCCATCAGCGAAGTGCCGATGCCCGAGCAGCCCCACCCCATCTCCTCCTCGATCAGGCAGCCGGACAGGTAGTCCAGCGCCGGACCGCCGTACTCCTCGGCGATGTGGGTGTTCATCAGGCCGATCTCCCAGGCCTTCTCGACGATCTCCTGGGGCCACGTCCCGTCCTTGTCGTACTCCCAGGCGACCTTGCGGATGTCCTTCTCGGCGAAGCTGTGAGCCAGCTCGCGAAGGTCCTGCTGCTCATCGGTGAGGGTCAGATCGACCACGGGTCGTGCTCCTTGTCTGCGTTGAAGTCTTGTCCACGGCCGGCGGGGCACGCGGGCCCTTCCTGTGCCGTACCGATTGACTGGTCAGTCAGCCAATACCCGGAAGGGTAACGGATGACGCTACCGGCGCGGGCGAATCGGTGGAGATCCGGACGCCCAGACCAGCGCATCGCCGCGCACGCGTAGAGCGTCCGCACGCGTCTACCCTCTGCATGGATGCCGCTCGCCGAGCTCAGCGTCCATCGGTGACGAGGAGCTGCCCCAGAATCCCGGTGGCCTCACCGACTCCGGCGCCGCGGGTCCAGGCGACGGCGCCTCGGCCGAGGTGCGCGAGGAGGAGATCCGTCAGATGGTCCAGGCGCGCTCCGACCGCGCCCAGGCACGCGGCGAGAAGGGCTTCGACGTGTCCGCAGAGGTGGAGAGGTTGCTGGAGCGTGCCCCCGCGCCAGGGCCGAGCGAAGATCCCGGCCTTCGCGACGAGGTGCGCCAGCTAGTGATCGCGCGGAACGAGCGGCGCGAGCGCCAGGGCAAGGAGCCCCTCGACGTGGACGCCGAGGTCGAGCGCCAGCTGCGGGAGCTGGAGGGCCTGGGCCAGTAGCCCCTGGCGCCGTGACGGCG
>JAJTCK010000030.1 GCA_021323175.1 Solirubrobacterales bacterium
GAACCGCTGGGCGCGCCAGGCGGAGGCCGGGGAGCGCCTGCAGCAGCGGATCCGCGAAATGGACCTGGAGCTGCTCGCTGAGCCGGCGCACCAGCTGGCTCCGCTGACCGCCGTGCGCGTGCCGGACGGCGTCGACGGGAAGGCGGTGCAGGCCGAGCTGCTGGAACGGGGAGTTGAGGTCGGCGGCGGCCTCGGCCCCCAGGCGCCCGCGATCTGGCGCCTGGGCCTGATGGGCCCAAACGCGAACGTCGACACGGCCGACCGCCTCGCCAACGCCTTCGCGGAGGTGCTCGAGACCCAGCGGACGCCCGCAGCGGGCTGACGGCTGGTCTCGGTCGCACACCGCCTTCACTAACGCTCCAAGGGAGGCCGCCACGGGGGTGGGCGGGATCCTGCCTGACTCGCTGACTCAGCTGGGTCTAAGGTTCGGGGTCGTGGGCGGGAGCGGTTCGGATAGGGAAGCGATCACGCCTGAGGGCATCGAGGCGCTGCGCGCCGAGATCGATGAACTGGAGGGGCCCCGGCGCACCGAGATGGCGGCGCGTATCAAGGCGGCCCGCGAGCTCGGCGACCTGAAGGAGAACGCCGACTACCACATCGCCAAGGACGACCAGGCGCACCTGGAGACCCGGATCAAGCGCCTGCGCGGGCGCCTGAAAAACGCCGAGGTGGTCGAGGCAGACCACTCCCAGGACAGGACCTTCGCGTTCGGGAAGACCGCCGAAGTGCTCGAAGAGGGGTCCGGCAAGGTGACCACGTGGACGCTCGTCGGATCGACCGAAGCCGACCTGGGCGCGGGCAAGCTCTCGGCCGAGTCGCCCGTCGGGCAGGCCCTGCGCGATCTGCCCGTGGGTGATGCCGTGGAGGTCCAGACCCCGCGCGGCAGCAAGACCTACCGCGTCCGGAAGCTGGTCGGCTGAGCCTTCGGACCTCATCGCCTTCAGTTCGGCGGGAACATGCCCTGCTCGCGATCCACCTAGTCCAACAGGTCGCTGGTCCGCTCCTCGAGGAACTCGAGCAGGCCCTCCATTCCGCCTTCCGCATACGCCCGGCGCTGCAGGTCGGCGCCGTTCCCCTCCTCCAGCATGAGCTCCACTTGTGCGAGCTCTCGCTCGCACCCCAGCTCGGAGGCCAGCTCCGCCACCGAGTCGAGGCAGCCGCGAGCGAGCTCGCGAGCGGGCACGCGGCGCGCCCGGCGATCGAGCAGGTGCGCCTCGAGCCCGTGCCGGGTCGCCTGGAAGCTCGACTCCGCCAGCGCCTCACGGGCCGGGATCCCACGTTGGTCCCGCTCGGCCTCGCGGCGCACGAGGCAGTGGGTCAGCGCCGCCAATCCCGCGCTGCGCCGCAGGTCGAACTGCGTGTCGGCCGCTCGGATCTCGATAGTCCCGAGCATGGGGTGTATTCGGGCGTCCCACCAGATGTGGGTGTAATCGTCGATGCCCGCCGCCGCGCACACCTGCCGCGTGACGCGCCGGAAGTCGTCGATGTCGGCGAACGCGGGCGCCATCGCCGCGCGCGGGTAGCTGCGGAAGATCACGGTGCGCGCCGTGGCGAGCCCGGAGTCCCTGCCGAACCAGAACGGCGAGTTGGCCGCTAGGGCGTTCAGCAGCGGGATATGGGTGCGAATCCCGTTGTACGCGCGAACCGCGGAGTCGGCGTCGGGCATGCCGACGTGGATGTGCTGTCCGCAGATGGGGGTGCGCAGCACGCCCTGGAGGTCGCCCTGCATCTCGCGGTACCGCGGGGCCGATCCGACCTCGGCCTCGCCGGAGCGGACGTCAGGGTGCACCCCCACGCCCATGATCCGCGCTCCGGATTCGATCAGCTCACGGCGGATGGCGCGCAGCGTCGCGATCGCCTCCCCCGCGTTGGCCGAGACGTCCGAGTTGGTCTCGACCATCGCCTTGAACAACTCACCGACCACGCCACCCTCGTCAGGATCGGCTTCCCGGGCGACCTCCTCCCCGCGCTCCAGAATCCGGCGGTCCGGGCCGATCAGGAGCAGCTCCTCCTCGACGCCGAGCGCGAACGGCGCCTCGATCCCGAAGTTGAGGGTCAGGTCAAGACCCGGCTCGGCGGCGGCCTCTTCGGACTCGGATGCGGCCCGCGACGCCACGTTCCACTCCGTACCCCTGCCGGCGGCGAGCCAACCTCATTCGCACCGCTCGACGGGGCACCAAGGGGCCGACCCAGCCGATCGCGGAGCAGGCCGCGCGGTTCAGGCGCGCGCCAGCCACCCTCGGCGCAAGGCCAGCCTGTTGCGAGCGGCGCGGACGAAGACGCGGTTGCGGGCCATCAGAGTGCCGCGGTCCTATCGTCGGATGCGAGGTCCCCGACGTCGGCGCGCTGATCGCGCTCGAAGAAGTCCCAGAGCTCTACGACGTTGCCCTCGGGGTCGCGGAGGTACAGCGAGCGGTCGCCGCCGTCGTGCTCGACTGGGTCGCGCTCCCGATGTCCCAGCTCGTCCAGGCGGGCCACCAGCGCGTCCAACTCCCCCGGGGCGACCGAGAGCGCGAAGTGAACATGGCGTCCGCCGCGGTCGCCGAACTCCTTCTCCCCGTCCCGCCAGAGCCCCAGCCGGGCGCGGTCTCCACACGCAAGCCAGATCCGGTCTCCCTCGTGGGAGATGCGGGGCAGGCCGAGAGCCGACTCGTAGAAGCGCGCGAGCCGTTCAGGATCTCGTGATTCCAGCGTCAGCTCGCAGATTCCTTGGGTCCTAGGGTTCCGATTCACGAGTGTGGGATTGCCACGTAGGCGCAAAGACGAAACGTGTCGGGGCTCCGATTCAGAACAGCGGCCGGGGGTAAAGGCGTGTGATGACCGCAGTCGACGACCGCTCCGCGACCGCGGCGCCCCAATATCTCTCGTACTGGGCCAAGTCCTCCACGGGTGAGGAGCATCCGGAGCTGAGCGCAGATCTCCAGGTCGACGCGGCCGTCGTGGGGGGCGGAATCATCGGGGTGACCGCCGCGCTTGCCCTGGCCGGTGCGGGACTCGACGTGGCGCTGGTCGAGGCGAGGCGGATCGGGTCAGGCGCCTCGGGCTACAACACAGCAAAGGTCAGCTCCCTGCATGCGACGACCTACTACAAGCTCGTGAGCAGCTACGACGACGAGGTCGCGCGCGCGTACGGTCAGATGAACGAGGCGGGGCTGGCCGCCGTGCGCGAGCTGGCGGCCGAGCACTCGATCGAGTGCGACCTGCGCGAGAAGCCCAACTACACCTATGCCGCCGGCGCCCAGGGCCGTGACTCGATTCGCGAGGAGGCCGAGGTGGCCGCGCGGCTCGGGTTGCCGGCCACCTTCGAGGACGATCTGCCCGAGCTGCCGGTGGCGGTCGGGGGGGCGGTGCGTTTCGAACGCCAGGCGGAATTCCACCCCCTCAAGTACCTGCACGGCCTGGCCCGGGCGGCGAGCGATGCGGGAGTCCGAATCCACGAGCGCACCAGGGTCGTCTCCCTGGACCAGGGGGAGCCGTGCGAGTTGCGGACGGAGCGGGGGGCGCGTGTGCGGGCCGGGCACGTGATCGTCGCGACCCATCTGCCGATCTTCGACCGCGGCCTCTACTTCGCACGGACCCATCCCGAGCGCTCATACGTGATGCTCGCCACCCTGCGGGATTCCGTCCCGCAGGGGATGTACTTGAGCGACGAGAGCCCCGCTCACTCCCTGCGCGCCGTCCCGTCGCCCGCGGGCGAGCTGCTGATGGTGGGCGGCGAGTCCCACAAGGCCGGACAGTCGGATGCGACCGAGCGCTACCGCAGCCTCGAGGAGTGGACACGAGAGCGCTTCAGCGTCGTCTCGGTCGAGCATCGCTGGGCGACCCAGGACAACATTCCGAACGACACGCTGCCGATGATCGGCAGGCTCTGGCCCTTCTCGGATCGCGTCCTGACCGCGACTGGGATGCGGAAATGGGGACTCGCGATGGGCACCGCGGCGGGGCGCATCCTCGCCGACCGCATCTCCGGGCGACCGAACCCTTGGGCCGACACCTTCGACCCGATGCGCCTGCACCCAGCCGCCGGCGGGCCCTCCTTCATCAAGGAGAACGCCGATGACGGAGCCCGCTTCTTCATTGACCGGCTGCGGAGGCGCGGCGACGCCGAGGACCTCGCCCCGGGACAGGGCGCGGTGTTGGGATCGGGCCTCGGGCAGCGCGCCGTCTACCGAGACGAGGCGGGCACTATGCATGAGCTCTCCGCGCGGTGCACCCACCTAGGCTGCATCGTCTCCTTCAACAATGCGGAGCGGACCTGGGACTGCCCATGCCACGGTTCCCGGTTCGCCCTGGACGGCGAGGTCATAGAGGGCCCGGCGGTGCGCCCGTTGCCCCCACGCTGACCCGCCGGGGTGGGTCGGGGCGGCAGCCGCGGCGATGACCACTCACACCCGAAGCAGCAGGCCCTCGTTGGGCCCGAGCACCAGGTCCGACAACGACAGCTGCGAAGGGTTGCCGTCGCGCCCGCGATGCGTGCTTGCCTGCAGCAGGCCGGATTCGGGAAGCGCCGTGGTCGAGGGGCGGCATTGCTGCTCCGAGAAGTTCAAGAGAACGAGCATCCGCGTCCCGTGCAGCTCACGCAGGTAGGCGAAGACACCCGGGCCGGCGTCGAGTGAGCGCTGCTCGCCGCGCTGAAGGCACTGGTCCCCGCGGCGAAGCCAGGCGAGCCGCCGCACCAGGGAGAGCAGCGAGTCCGAGTCGCCAGACTGGCTCGCGGCGTTGAGCCGCTCCGCCTCGGGGCTCAGCGGTAGCCAGGGCTCGCCGGTGCTGAACCCGGCGGCGGGCCCGGCCCGCGAGGGCGGCTCCCATGGGACCGGAGCGCGTTCGGGGTCTCGCCCGTCGACGTCCACCACGGCGTCGGGGGGGATCGGCGCGTCGGGAAGCCCGAGCTCCTCGCCCTGGTATATGAACGGGGTCCCCCTCAGCGTGTACAGGAGCATCGCGGCCACCCGCGCCCGCGCCTCCCCGAGCTTGCCGCCCCCGAAGCGGCTGACGACCCGGCTGTGGTCATGGTTGGAGAGAAACCAGGCCGGCCACGCGCGTCCTCCGCTGAGCGCCTCGAACTCATCGACCGAGGCTCGCATCGCCGCCGCATCCCATGGCAGGTACATGAAGACGAAGTTGTGGACGAGGTGGAGCTGGTCGCCGCTGGCGATGTACTCAACCAGCCGGCCGAGGTCGTAGACGTGGACCTCACCGACCATCATCCTGTCGTCGTACTCGTCGAGGACCGCCCTGATCCCGCGCAGGCGCTCGTGGATGGAGGGCCAATCCTGGTCGTGATGTATCTCCCGCGGTTCTCCGGGCTCAGGCGAGGAGGGGTTGTCCGCCAGCTCCGGGTCCTTCGCGATTCTGTTGATGACGTCCATCCGGAAGCCATCCACTCCGCGGTCGAGCCAAAAGCGCAGCGTGTCGTGCATCGCCGCTTCCACCTCCGGGTTGTCCCAGTTCAGGTCGGGTTGCTGCGAGGTGAACGAGTGCAGGTAGTACTGCCCCGTGTCCTCGTCGAGGGTCCACGCTGACCCGACCGCCGCGAAGGACGAGGTCCAGTTGTTCGGAGGACCGCCGTCCGGCCGCGCGTCGCGCCACACGTACCAGTCGCGCTTCGCGCTGTCGACGCCCTCGCGAGACTCCAAGAACCAGGGATGGCGATCGGATGTGTGGTTCGGGACCCAGTCGACCACCACCCGGATCTCACGCCGATGAGCCTCAGCGAGCAGCTCGTCGAAGTCGTTCAGCGTTCCGAACACCGGGTCGACGCCGGTGTAATCGCTGATGTCGTATCCGAAGTCAGCCATCGGCGAGGGGTAGAACGGAGACAGCCAGATCGCTTCGACGCCGAGCGAGTCCGGGCTGCCGTCCTTGAGGTAGTCGAGCCGATCGGTTACCCCCCGCAGGTCCCCGATCCCGTCGCCATTCGAGTCGGCGAAGCTGCGGGGGTAGATCTGGTAGATCGCCCCTCGCTGCCACCATCTGACCTCCGGCTCCTCGGTGCGGCTGCGCATCTTGCCTTCGGCCCCGGCTGAGCCCATCCCCCGGCATGTACCCGCTGTCCGCGCCGAAAAACGGCTTGCCTGGGAAATAGAAGAGCAACTCTATTATGGCCGGATGGCGAGACCTCAGCTCCACCTCACGGACACGATGTTGGATGCAACGCGTGGGCTCTTGCTCGAGCGAGGCGCCGGCAGTGCGACGGTCGAGGCGATTGCCGGCGCAAGCGGCGCTCCGACCGGCTCCATCTACCATCGCTTCGGCTCGCGAGACGAGCTGCTCGCCCGGTTGTGGCTTCGAGCCGTACACCGGTCCCAGGCGGGGTTTCTCGCGGCGCTGGAGCAAGACGATCCGCGAGATGCGGCGCTCACCGCGGCGATGTCAATCGTCGATTTCTGCGAGACCGAGTTCGCGGATGCACGTCTGCTGGCGTCATTCAGACGCGAGGACCTAATCCGGACGACCAGCGATCAACTCGCCGCTGAACTTGAAGTGGTGAACAAGCCAGTCGAGCGGGCCGTCATCAGGCTGGCTCGCCGGCTGTATGGCCGGCCGACGCGGGCGGCGTTGAACCGCACGCTCCTCGCCGTCTTTGACCTTCCCTACGGCGCGACCCACCGATATCTACTCACCGGAACTGCGATTCCACGCGGGCTTCGCGCTGACCTCGAACCAGCTGTTCTTGCGGTGGTGGGCCGGTCGGGGCGCTGATCAGCAACCGGGCCCGGCGATTTTCCGGCCCGGCAGCTCTCGCGCGCGATGTTCACGCAGCCATCCCGGGCGTGGCGCCGGCGCCCCGTCCGACGAAACTCAGGATCGCAGCTGTGTCGAAGTGGAACATCTGGGCTCGCGCGAGCTTGCCGTCCCGAACCTCATAGAGCCCCAGTACCGGATTATCGAAGCGCTCGCCACCGGGGCCGACCCCGCGCTGGCGGTAGGAGACCACGACCTCGTGACCGTCGGCGTAGACCACCCTGGGGTCCATTCGCCGCTCCTTCTCCGTCGGCTGGAGCGGCCCCCAGGTCCCAAGCCAGGTCTGTTCGGGGGTGGTCTCGAGCTGCTCGCGAAGCGCATCCCTGCCGCGGCTGAAGCCCCCGTAGGGCAGAGAGGGCGCTTCGTGGAACTCGACGTCCTCCTGGTAGAGCCCGAAGAGCTTCCCCGCGTCCCGGTTCTCGACTGCATCGAAGACTGCCAGCATAATCTCGGCGTTGCTGTCCATTTTGGCTCTCCAATCTCGCTCGTCGGTCTGTGGCACCGCCCTGCGTCGATCATATTAGAGCGACTATTCTAGTATGTAATGCCAGCCGCGCTTAAGCACGTCGATCCCGATTTCCCCCGTTCCTCCCTCAGCCGTGCCTACGCGTCGCTATCGAACACGCGATTGGGACGCTTTCTCTCGGCCAAGATCGCCTGGAAGCTCGATCCATATCTCCTGCGGATGACACGGGGCCGAGTCGGAATGGGCCTCGTCCTCCCCACCGCGCTGCTCGAGACCCGCGGGGCGAGGAGCGGCGCGGTGCGACGCAACGCGGTCATCTACTTCCACGACGGAGACCGAGTAATCATCGTCGCTTCGAGACAAGGCGACGCAAGGCACCCGGCTTGGTTCCACAACCTGCGGGCATACCCGGACGTGAGGTTGGGCGGATATCCGATGAGGGCGACGGTGGTCGGCGACGAGGACGAGCGACGAAGGCTGTGGACTCTGGCTGACCGGGTCTTCGCTCCCTACGCGGCATACCGCGCAGAGGCGGCACGAGCGAACAGGACGATCCCGATCGTCCAGCTGACGCCTCGTTGAGCCGAGGGTTTCGGGCCCGCGACCGCCCCGGTCTACCGATCGGCCGGCGGCGGCTCAGTGCTGAGCGTCAAGGCGATCTCCTCGATCGCGGCGCGCTCCTGTTCGCTCACCTGCTTGCCGCCGATTCCCAGCACACCACCCTCCTTCTTTGCGTGGGCGACCGTGTCGGCCAGGGCGAGGATGAACCGCTTGTAGCCCTCGGCCTCCTCGTTGGTGGCCTTCGATTCCACCAGCTCGGTCGCCGCGCGGATCCTCTGCAGTCCCTCGCTGCGCACTCGATCGGCCGAATTGAAGCGCTGCGGGTCGAGCTGCGGCTGTGCTGAGACGATCTCATCGACCAGCTCACTTCCCTCATGCCTCTTACGCGCCTCCTTGTACGCACGTCCCATCGACAAGCCTTCCCGGATCGTTCCGCCGCGCCCGGCCACGGACACGAACATCCCGGCGAGGGGCGCCGCCTCGAGCAGCAGCGACCACTCTTCGGCATTGAAGTCGGCTTTCTTCGTCATTCGATCCTCCATTCAGTCGGGCTGCCGTTAGCTGCATACGCCTCGGTGATTCAGAGAACCACGTTCAGCGGTTGAGGGCGTACCGAACGCCTGCCAGGGTTACCCGTCCAGGCCGAGCACCACACGCGAGCCACCCATCCGGACGCACGTACGCAGAGGGGAGGTCCGCCGTAGCGGGCCTCCTCCTCAGTTTTCCCCGCACCCGCGGGGGGTAAAGCCCAAGTGGAAGTCAGGGACCACTGGGACTACATGGAGGTTGAGGCAGATGGCAACTGTTGACGAGCGGGCTACGCGCCCGCGAAGGACGGATCGAGGTGACGGCCGAGATAGGACGGTCGACAGGACGCGGCGCCGGGAGGCGTCAGCCACGGAGCGTCGCCGCGAGAGATTCGGGGGGATCAACTGGGGTGCCGCCTTCTTCGGCTGGATCACGGCCGTGGGCATCGGCGCCCTCCTGACCGCACTGCTTTCGGCTGCCGGTGCGGCCATCGGGCTGACCGAGCTGACCGATCAGGCGGGCGACGCCGAGACCGTCGGCATCGTCAGCGCCGCGCTGCTCGTGGCGGTGGCACTGATCGCGTATTTCGCCGGCGGCTACGTCGCCGGGCGGATGTCGCGATTCGACGGCGCCCGCCAGGGAATCGCGACTTGGATCTGGGCGATCGTCGCTGTGATCGTGTTGGCGATCCTCGGGGCGGTCGCGGGCTCAGAGTACAACCTGTTCGGCGGCATTGACCTGCCGCGGATCCCGGTTGACGAGGGCTCGCTGACTGCGGGCGGCGCGATCACGCTGGTCGCAATCGCGATCGGGACCCTGCTTGCCGCCATCGCCGGCGGCAAGGCGGGGGAGCGCTACCACCGCCGTGTCGACGCGGCCGGCTACCCGGACTGACTCTGATCTGCGGTGAGGCGGGGGCGAGGTGCCGAAAGCGCCTCGCCCCCGTCCAGCGGGCTAAGGACCGCGGGGTGACTTGACGCGCGCCTGCCACTGTCGCCCGATCTGCCGGATCATCGGCGGGTATACGAACAGATGCCGGAAGGGCTTGATCGCCGCCATGTACGCGGTCCCGAAGAACCCGTTCGGCTTCACCAGGACCGCCATCTGCCCGCGGTAGCCGCCGGTCCCGTCCCGGACCCAGCCCATGTGCATGACCCCGTGAACGGTCTTGTTTGCAATTTCCGCGGCCCACTCGTCTTCGAGCAAATAGAGCGAGCGGAAGGGCAGGGTGTCGAACTGCGGTCCGGAAGAGGCGTCGCGCAGGTCCTCCGGCAGCCGGTCGCGGAGCGTCGGAACCCTGGAGCCGAGTCCGGCGTCCGCGTCGTCCCAACCGAACCGCTCCCCGAGCTTCAACCGGATCGCCCAGAGCGCGCGAGCGGCGCGGGAGGAGCTCTGTGACGAGGGATTCCCGGAGGTAACCCCTTCAACAAGAAGATGGAAGTCGTCCGGGCCGCCCGGCGTCGGCAGCGCCCAGACGTCCTCGAGCCGAAAGTCGCGGGTGAACTCGTGGATCCGCCAGGGCCGGGTGGTGTGTGCCGTGTTCGGGAGCCTCATGATCGACCCCCGCCCGGCTCGCGTTGCATCACGGGAACCTCGGCTCTCATCGCCTCCGCGACCGCGAGTGCTGCCGAAAGCGGGTGGCCCATCACGGAGAACTCATCGCGCCTCGGGGGTCAAGCCCAAGGACGCCGGACACCGCGCGCGCGGCCAGCGCCTCATCGTGTGGTGCCTGTCCAGCGACCTGTATGACCGTCCCCTCCAGGGCACCGAAGAACGCGCGCGCAACCACCCTGGCGGGGGGGCCCGGTGGAATCGAGCCCGTTCTACGCCCCGCGTCGATCAGACGAACGACGCGCCTGACGCCCCCCTCTGAGATCCGCGAGATCGCGCGTCCAACCGGATGGTCCTGGCCGCTGAACTCGACCCGCAGCGCCATCACGACGCGGGCGACGTCTCGTCTGCAGAAGACGGCGTGGCCGCGCGCCAGCGCGATCAGCTCAGCGACCGGATCGGGCTCTTGCTTTGCCGAATCGCCCACTTCGCGCAGCCAGTTCTCCTGGACCCAGTCGAGCACGGCCAAGGCGAGATCCTCCTTGTCCTCGAACTGGTGATAGAGCGCGCCGCGGGTGTAGCCGGCCTCGCTGGCCACCCGCTCCAGGATGAGGTTGCCGTAGCCGTAGCGAGAGAGCCCCCTGGCAGCGGAAACGAGCAGGGCGCTACGTGTGCGTGCGCTGCGCTCCACTTGATTGGAGGCGCGGTCATTTGCGGATTCGGCCGCCGTTGAGTCGGCGCTTGCCGGTTGCGCGGTCCGTACATGCATGTATGTATGTTACCTTATCGTCCGTGGAGCGAGGCGACGTCATCGCGAGCGCTGTATGACATAGCCGAGATGCCCGAGATCGAGCTGTCAGCAGGCGCGGTGCAGTACGAGGACACGGGTGGCGAGGGGCCCCCGATCGTTCTGCTCCACGGCCTCCTGATGACCTCATCACTGTGGGACCGGGTTGTCGACCAGCTGCACCCGGACTTTCGCTGCATCCGGCCGACGATGCCGATGGGCGCTCATCGGCGACCGATGCGGCCCCAGGCGGACTTGTCCCTTGAAGGCCAGGTGCGGCTCTTGGTGGAGCTCATCGATCGACTGGACGTCGAGGAGGCAACGCTGATCTTCAACGACTGGTGCGGGGCGCAGCTGCTCATCGCCGAGGGCTGGGACCGGCGCGTTGCGCGGCTGGTCTTCGCCTCGTGCGAGACCTATGACAACTATCCCCCGGGGCTTCCGGGCAAGGTCGCCGGGCTGGCGGCACGGATCCCGGGCGGATACTTCGCGACCTTGAAGCCGCTTCGCCTGAAACCACTGCGACGGCTTCCGCTCACTTTCGGATTGATGTCGAAGCGACCGATCCCAGACGGGCTCATGGACGAGTGGCTGGAGCCGGCTTCCTCTCAGGCGCGCATCCGGCGCGACCTCCGCAAGTACGCCGGCGACACGCGGACGGGAAGGCGACGCCTGCGCGAGGCGAACGAGAGCCTGGCGAGCTTCAGCAAACCGGTGCTGGTGGCCTGGGCGGCCGAGGACCGGGTGATGCCGATCGCTTGCGGGCATCGGCTGGCTGCGTCGTTTCCCAACTCCCGGTTCGTCGAGGTCCCCGACAGCGGAACCCTGATCCCGCTCGACCAACCGCACCTGCTCGCGCGCACGATTGCCGAGTTCGTCCCGACGGGGACCAGACCGCGAACCGGTACGGAAGCGACGATGCACCGTGAGCAGTCCCACGTCGCCGTTGAGCAGCTGCGGCGCCTGCACGACGCGCAAGCCGCCTTCTATGGAGGTGGACCGAGCGAACGGCTCACTGATCTGCTGACCAATGACGTGGTATGGCGCGTGCCCGGCGAGAGCCCGATCGCGGGCGTCTACGAGGGCCTGGACTCCGTCCTCGGGTACTTCGCGCGTCGACGTGAGATCTCCGCGGGTACGTTCACGATGCACCCAGTGGATGTCCTCGTCGGAGCAGGCGAGCACGTCGCCGCCGTCACCGATGGCACGGTCATCCTGAACGGGGTCACCCGGAAATGGTCGACCGTCGGGCTCTATCGCTTTCGCGGGGACCGGGTGGCGGAGTGCTGGCTTCTACCGCTGGACCCGCGGGAGTTCGACCTCGTCTGGACGGCCTGCTTTCAAGCGTCGCCTCTCAGCCGGACTCGGCGGACGGCCCGCCGCTGGTGACGAGGTCCCTGAGGCTCTCGTAATCCTCCGCGCAGGCGGAGCAACCTTCCAGATGGGCCCGCATTCCCGGGATCTCGGTCTCAGCGTCAGCGCCCGCGACCACCAGCTCCACGTAGCGATCGAGCTCCTGGAAGCACTGCTCGCAGCTGAGCTCGGGCCGGCTCGGCCCCAGCAGGCGGGCGAGGACATCGCTCCTCCGGTCGCTCTCAGTCATCGTTCAGCCTCCTCCCCTCCCGGTTCCGATCCCAACCCGGCGTCCTCGAGACCGGAGCGGAGCTTCTTGCGCGCGTCGTGAACGGTCTTGTACAGGGCTCCCCGGGTGGTGTTGAGTCGCTCGGCCATGACGTCGATCGGGACGCCGTTGACCGCGATCGCCAGCAGCACCTCGCGTTGGTGGGGCGAAAGCTCGGTCTTGATCGCCGCCTGGATCTGATCGAGCAGCTCGTGCCGCTCGACGTCGGCCGCCGGAGAGGAGCCGGAATCGGCGATCGCGGACCACTGCTCGGGATCCACCGGCAACTCACGCCCCTGCCAGGCACGACGGCGCAGCCTCACCGCCGCCTCGAGCAGGGCGAACTTGTAGGCCCAGGTGGTGAAGCGGCTGTCGCCGCGGAAGTCGTCGAGCTTGGCAAGCACGGCCATAAGAGCGTCGCTCGCGGCTTGATGGGCGAGGTCGTCGAAGTCATCGCCGCGCAGATGGGGCATCGCGGCACGGCGCCGATTCACCTCGAAGCGCGCGGCTCCCAACAGGAGCTGGTGGAGCCGGGCAATCGCCTCCTCGCGGCGCCGGCCCTCGCTGCGTAGGTCGCTCAGCCACGCGCGCGACTCCTCGTCCATCGCCGGCCTTGCTTGGGACGGGCTGGCCGAATCCATCGCCTTCATTGTGGCGGTCGGCGAGCAGCCGCCGGCCGCCGCACGCTCAGCGCTCAGCATCGGCCGGATTCCCCCTCCAGCGGCGCCAGGATTCGCACCGCCAGCTCGGGATCACAGCCGTGATCGGTGAGCAGGAGCAGGCCGTGGAGGTCGTAGCGGGGGTCACTGGCGACCTCGGTGGCGAGGTCGGGAGGGACGCCTGCCTCGAGCAGGCGCCTGCGTCGCCAGCCATCCAGCACTGGGCCCTGCGTGCAAGCGGCCATCTGGGTTTCTCGGGGTTGGTTGATGCCCTCTTAGCGTTGGCCGGGTGCTGGTTCTTACGCGGGGGGTGGGGATGGCCTCTGTGACGATCCGACGTAAGCAACGGCTCGCCGCCGACGCCAAGGGATCAGTGGAGCACTCTCACCAATCAATCAAGGAGGTTCACATGTCGTCGGCCACCCTCGCCGGCCGCGGGTCCGCCCATGGCGTTCAGAGCGCCAACGGCGATGCCCCAGCTGCGGATCGGCTCAAGAGCGATCCCGCCTACCAGGCATTCTGGCTGCTGCGGGTCGGGTTCGCGGCCCTGCCCTTCCTGGTCGGCCTGGACAAGTTCTTCGATGTCCTCGTCAACTGGGAGATCTACCTCGCGCCCTGGATCAACGACATCGTTCCGGGCACGGCCGCCGAGGCGATGTATGCGGTCGGCGTGATCGAGATCCTGGCCGGGATCGCAGTCGCGCTGAAGCCCCGCTACGCCGCCTACGTAGTCGCGGCCTGGCTCGGCGGGATCATCGTCAACCTGCTCACCCTCTCGGGCTATTACGACATCGCGTTGCGGGACTTCGGGCTGCTGCTCGGCGCGCTGGCTCTGGCGCGGCTCGCGAGCAGGTACGACCCGCCCCTGTCGGGCAGGGCCTAGCGGTTTCACCCCGGCGCGGGCCTTCCACCCGCGCCGGGGGTTCGCTGGGCCGGATCACGAGGTGCGGGGGGGTAAGGCGTCGGCATGAAGGTGACCGAGCTCAGGGCCGACCGCCGCCGCCGTGCCCGTGTCTAGCGCCACCAGGTTGGCGGCGACGGAACGCCGGTTAAGCTGCCTCCCTCTTCCTCGCCGTGAATACGTCACCAGAGCCATCGGGTTCCTCGTACCTCCTCCGGCGGCGGCGCGCGAAGGCGAGACAGAGGCGGGTCAGGCGCCGCCGCCTTGGCGCGCTCGGTGTCGCGGGGGCTGCTGCGTTCGCCGTGGGGGCTGCGCTGGGAGCGGGCCGCGAGAGTGGCCTCGATAACGGCACGGGAGCGCCGCCCTCCGCGCGCCAAGAGCTGCCGCGAGGCGGTGACGATCTACTGCCAGGCCATGTCCTGGTTGGCTTCTACGGAGCACCTCAGGACGAGCAGCTCGGTGCACTCGGGGTCGGTTCGCCGGCCGAGGCGTCTCAGCGTCTGCGCGCGCAAGCCCGCGCATACAAGGGCCGGCGCCCCATACTGCCGGTGCTGGAACTGCTGGCCTCCATTGCGGCCAGCGACGCCGGCGATGACGGCAACCACCGGTTGCTGCAGCCGCACTCGGTGATCGAGCGTTACCTCGCCGAGGCGAGGCGACAGCGCGGCCTGTTGCTGCTCGACGTCCAACCTGGGCGCGCCGACTTCAGCAAGGAGGTTGCACGCTTGGAACGCTGGTTGCGTGAGCCCGACGTCGGTCTTGCGCTCGACCCCGAGTGGCATGTCGGCCCGACCGAGATCCCCGGCCAGGTGATCGGCTCGGTAGACGCGCAGACCGTGAACGACATCGCAGCGCACCTGTCGCAGATCGTCGAGCGCCATCGCCTGCCCGAGAAACTGCTCGTGATCCATCAGTTCACTCGAGACATGATCAGCGCGCGTCCGCAACTTAAGGACGTGCCGGGAGTGGCCATCGTCCTCAACTCTGACGGCTTCGGCGACCCGCCGAACAAGATCGCGAAGTACAACGCGCTACGGCCCGACCCTCACACGCCGTTCTTCCCGGGCTTCAAGCTGTTCTACGAGGAGGACGTCGCCCTGATGAGCCCAAAGGAGGTGCTCGACCTTCGCCCTCCTCCAATGCTGATCGTCTACGAGTAGGGTCTCCTCAACCGAGCAGACTTGATCGCCGACCTGCACGCCCACTACCCGATGCACCTCGTGCCCGACGCCGACGGGGGGCCGTTCGATTTGCTCGCCTCGGCGCGCGGCCGGACGAGACTGCGGGACCGCATACGGGCGCTGATCATTGGCTTGGCCGGCCGCTTCGCCAATTATCGGTCGCTCGAGTCGGGACCGCGCGTGACCCTTCCGCTGCTTGAAAAGGGGGGCGTTGGCCTCGTCTTCTCTGTTCTCTACAGCTTCTTCGACGAGCTCGACCTCGGCGAGCCCTATGGCGCAGCGCCCCGACCCGGATACCTCGAGACACTGATCCGCCAGCTGGACGATGTCGAGGCGGAGATCCTCCGAGAGCACGGCGACCGGGCTGTCGTCGCCCACACGCCGGCCGAGCTCGACCGGGCTCTGGACGCCAGGAAGATCGCCTTTGTTCACTGCGTCGAGGGTGGCTTTCACCTGGGAGCGACGCGGACCGAGGTCGAGCGGGGCATCGAAGAGCTCGCCCGGCGCGGCGTCGTCTACGTCACCCTGGCCCACCTCCTGTGGCGGCAGGTGGCTACCAATGCACCGGCCCTCCCGTTCCTCCCGGACCGCCTTTACGGACTGCTGTTTCCCCAACCGAAGCAAGGCCTCTCCGAGCTCGGACGGGCCGCTGTTGAGGCCATGGTCGCGCGGGGGGTTCTGGTCGATGTCTCGCACATGAGCGAGCGGGCACTCCATGAGACCTTCGACCTCCTCGACGAGCTGGACCCCGGCAACAGGGTCCCCGTTGTCGCCACGCACGTCGGCTACCGTTTCGGCGGCCAGGAGTACAACCTCGAGCGCGGCACGGTGGAGCGGATCGCTGCCCGCGATGGCGCCATCGGGCTGATCTTCGCCCAGCACCAGCTGAACGACGGCTTGCGTCGACGGCAGACGCGCGGGTTCGAGGAGTCGTTCGAGGTGATTGCCGCGCACGTCGAGCGGATCCGTGAGATCACCGGGTCCCACCGTCACTCTGCGATCGGCTCCGATTTCGACGGCTTCGTCAAGCCGACCCTGGCTGGCCTCGAGAGCATGGCCGACATGCGCCGCCTGGAGACCGCGCTGCGGCAGCGATACGGAGACGATGCCGAGGCGATCACCTCAGGCAACGCGCTACGGGTGCTGCGAAGCGGCTGGCGCGCGGCCTGAGTCCAGGGCGCTGCCGCTGACAGCCGACTCCAATGAGGCACTGGACACGAACCAGTGCCCAGTCGCCATCTTGCACGGTGTCCCCTGCGGCGTGGTACACGTGGGATATTCCCGGGCCGCCCGCCACACCTCCACCTGACGAGGACAACTCACGCGAGACCACCGTCAGGGCGGGCTGGAAGACGCAGGAGCCAAAGCGGCCCTACGGCGCCGCCTGGGAGGACATGTTCGCCCGCCGCAAGCTCACCCGCTGGGGCAACTTCTTCTGGATCAGCCCGGCGCCCTTGCTCGCCTCGATCAACGACAAGATCGTCAAGGGGCTCGACGACCTCGTCAATGAGGTCCGCTCGCGCTGGCTCGCGGCGCAGCGCGCGGCCGGGCGGCTCGACCATGGGGTCGCGGTCCGCGCATACGCCGACAAGGAAGCGCTCTCGTTCCTGATCCTCGGCGACCCCGGCGAGCAGGACGCGTCCCAGTACGCCGTGATCGAGCCCCTGCTCGAGGTAGGCGACGACACGAACTTCCTCCTCATCGCCAGCGACGTGATCTATCCCGCCGGCGACATCAACGAATACATCGACGGCTTCTACCTCCCGTTCGAGCGCTACCGGCAGCCGATCTACGCGCTGCCCGGAAACCACGACTGGTACGACGGCTTGAACGGGTTCATGTTCCATTTCTGCGGCGCCCAGCCGCTGCCGCCCGTCGCCTACCGCGCGGGCAGCTTCACCTGGAAGGAGCGTCTCGCGCGCACGCTGTGGCGCAAGCCTTCCGCGCCCAAGCTGCGCGAGCTCCTCTACGAACGCAGGACCCGGGCACAGCTCCAGCAGGAACGCGAGGACGCGGTCTGGGAGCCCCCCCAGCCGGCGCCCTACTTCGCGATCGAGACGCGGAGCCTCCTGATCGTGTGCATCGACACGGGGATCACAGGCAAGCTCGACCGCGAGCAGGGCGAATGGCTGCGCCAGATCTCGCGCGATCAGCGCCCCAAGCTCCTGGTGACTGGAAAGCCGCTCTACTCCGACGGCAAGTACCACCCTGGCAAGATCGACTGGGGACCTGACAACTACCCCGGAATCGAGGAGCAGGCGGGGCGCTTCAAGACGGTCGACGACATCGTCCGCGAGCCCGCCCATGGCTACCTGGCGGCGATCGGCGGAGACGTCCACAACTACCAGCGCTACTCGGTGCTGGTCAACGACACGGGGCCCGCTTCCGACGAGGTCCCGCCCCGGGACCAGGGCCCGCCTCCGAGCGAGGACACCCCGCCGGAGCTGCTGAGACGGATCGAGTACGTGGTCTCCGGAGGAGGCGGCGCCTACATGAGCGCGACGCATCGCTTCGGGCGTGTGCGCCTCGACCCCGCCGACAACCCAAAGCGCCCCGAATCCGGGCGGCTGCCTACGAACATCGCCCCCATCACAGAGGAGAACTTCTGGTGCTATCCCCTGCGCGGCGACTCGCTTGCGCGCTTCGCCCGACGGTTCGTGCCGGGTTATGCCTTTTCCCTCGCGGCGGTCTGGCTGCTGCTCGCGATTCTGCTCAGCGTCTTCTTCGGCTTCCTCAACGGCTTCGATGAGCGCCTGGACCGACTCGACGACGCCCTGGCCACCAACGCGCTATGGGTCATCCCTTTGACCATCGGGCTCGCGGCGCTCGTCAGCGGGCTGGCCGTGAGGCTTTCGAACTGGATCACCCCGAAGGGCTCTCGTACCCTCAGCGCGACCACCCTCGGCGCTGCCGGCGCGGTGCTCCTGATCTGGGCGGGGAACCAGGCCTTCGGCCAAGACTGGGATTCCTGGATCTCGAAGCTGGCGCTCAGCAGCCTGATCGCTGTCGCGCTCCCCGTTGTCGCCCTCGTGGGTTACTTCCTGCTGCGGGACTTCATCCCGGAGTCGGTGCGGTCCGGTATCGGCCTCGCGATCGGGATCGCCTTCGCGGCGACGGTCATCGGGGCACACATCGACATCCCCGCCGAGGAGCTCCTGCTCATCGGTGGTGCACTCGCCGCCCTGTGGCTAAGCGTGCTCGTGATCGGGTGGATGCGAGAGCCCCCCATCGATCCGAAGCGAACGGAGGAGCGCCCGATCAAATGGCGGATGCGAGCCGGTCAGCTGATCCCGATCGCGGCCGGCATCGTGGGACTGGTCGCCGCGCTCAGCGCCTCCGCGGACGCCGGATGGATCACGACGGGCGTGCTGACGGCGCTTGGCTTCACGGTCTTCCTGCTCGCCGCGATCGCGCTATTGCTCGGGCTGCTCGGTATCCCGACCCTGTTCGGGCTCGGTGGCCCTGTTGACCCCGACATGACCGCGCGTTGGCTCGCTGACCGGATCGGGGTCGAGCCGGTCAGGGTGACGGCCCGGCGGGCGAGGCCGACCCTCAAGACCTGGGTCCTGTCCGCGCTCACCTACTGGGGCGAACCCTACCGGCGCATCATGTCCGAGCTCGCGGAGGCGACAACGCCGCCATTCTTCAAGAGCTTCCTCCGCATCGACGTCGGCACCGACGAGGTGACGATCACCGCCTACGGGGTCAGCGGCTGGCCCGAGGACGAGCGCGCGCCGACGATCGAGGACCGGGTCTCGATCCCGCTCGAGGCGCCGGCCCCACTCGGCGAGGACCCATAACTAGACGCCTGTGTGCGAAGCGGTGGCGCTCGGTCGGCCATACTGGCCACCGTGCTCAACTTTGACCTCCAGGTCGAAACCCAGGGAACCAGCGCCCTCGTCAAGATCCGAGGGGACCTAGATCTCCAAATCGTCGATCAGGTCACCGAGGCGCTGGCACGCGTCGAGTCCGATGAGCCCGAGCTGCTGGTGATCGACCTGAGCGGTCTGAGCTTCATGGACTCGAGCGGCATGGGCGTGATCGCTGCGGCCCATATCCGCGCGGGGGATGCCGGCAGGCGATTCGTGATCGTCATTCCTCCCCCCGGGGTGAGACAGGCATTTGAGCGCACCAAGCTCAGCGAGGTCATCACGACGACAGATGACCTCGCAAAGGTCTATCCCTAGGGCACCACGCGAGACCGGTTCGCCGGCTCGTCGCTCAGCTTGGACCGCGGGGGCCGCGAAGCCGCTGCGAGGCCCAACGGGAACGCTCCCGAGTGCCGTCCGCGGCAGCGGCGGTCAGCCCCAGCCCGTGGGAGGCCGCTGGAGCGGGGAAGTTTGCCGGATGGTGGCGCAAGTCCCGCAGCATCCACCGGGCGGCGCCCGCGGAGACGAGTAGGACCGCTCCAAGCAAGATCAGCTCGCCCGGCGAGTGGTTGCGCGTCGCCACGGCGAGGAGGATCAGCACCGCAAGAACGATCATCAGCAGCGAGAGGACGCGGTGGAAGCGCCCGGCCTCGGAGTGCGGCCAGGGGTCCAAGGGCCGGACGACCTCGCGGCCTTGCTCGGAGTCGGTGCAGTCTGCCTTCCGCGGGCAGGCGTTGCAGATGGCCGCCTTGGCGCGGTAGCGAACCAAGCGTCGCTCCCGGTCGAACTGGTGAGGCCAGAGCTGCTCGCCCTCGGGGCAGACCCAAAGGTCGTGCTCGGGCTGGTAGTCAAACCCGGCCGTCCGGTAGCGCAGAGAGCGGCGGTGCGTGTGGGCGGAGAGCCACTCGAGAACAAACGCGCCGAGGACGAGGGCGCCCGCGTACCCTGCTCCGAGGATGACCTCGAGGTTCATCTGGTCCCCGCTGCGGTCGCCTCGGTGTCGTCAGGGCCGGGGACACCCTCGGGGGTAGAGAGTTCGGTGAAGAGGATGTTCTCGGGCTCCCTCAGGGTCACGCGCTTGACGGTGTGGCGGATGCCGATGTAGGCGATGTAGAGCGCGGGGATCGCGCCGCCCACGATGAAGACGATGTCGCCGGGCAGGCGCAGCCACTCGATCAGCGTATTGGTGTCGTTGGTGAGGAACTCCAGTTCGCGTGCCTCCCAGTAGCCGTCGGCGACGGACTTGTAGAGCTGGAGGAAGCCGAGCGGCAGCAGCGTTGCGAAGCACATCCACGCGAGGCCGGCGTTGGTGCACCAGAAGCAGATCTTGGCCCAGCGCTCGGGCCAGCGGTCGGCGGGGATCAGGTAGCGCAGGGCGAACATCGCCAGCCCGAGCGCGAGCATCCCATAGACGCCCATCATCGCCGCGTGACCGTGGTTGGCGGTGAGCGCTGTGCCGATCTCGTAGTAGCTGACGATCGGCAGGTTGATGAGGAAACCGAAGATGCCGGCGCCGACGAAGTTCCAGAACCCGACCGCGACCAGGAACATCACCGCCCAGCGGTGCGGGAAGGGCGTCTTCGAGCGGGACTCCTGTGCCGAGCCGAGCTGGAGGAAGGACCAGGCTTCGACCGTGAGGAAGGTGAGCGGGATCACCTCAGCGGCGGAGAAGAAGGCGCCTAGCGCCATGTGCTCTGCCGGCTCGCCGGAGAAGTAGAGGTGGTGCATCGTCCCGACGACGCCGCCGACCGAGTAGAGAATGATGTCGAGGAAGACCACGGCGAGGGCGACCTTCTCGCGCACAACCCCGAGCAGCACGAACATGTAGGCGACCATCACCGTCGTGAACAGCTCGAGAAAGTCCTCGACCCAGAGGTGCACGACCCAGAAGCGCCAGAACTCGGTGACGGTGAAGTTGTCGCCGGTCCGAGCGATCAGGCCGACCGCGTAGAAGGCCGGGATCGCGCAGGCCGCTAGGAAGAACAGCCAGGGCATGTTGCCGGCGTGCTCTCCGCGCAGCCGCTTGCGCAGCACACGCCAGAGCATGAAGACCCAGAAGATGAGCCCGACCGAGAGCAGCACCTGCCAGAGGCGGGCGAGGTCGAGGTACTCGAAGCCCTGAAGCCCGAACCAGTTCGAGGCGGCGTCCTGCAGCACCCCGTGGATGCCGAGGTAGGAGCCCACCAGGGTTCCCAGCACGACCACGGTCAGCGCCGCGAGCAGTGCGAAGGCGAGCTTGCCTTGGTGCTTGGGCTCGCGCCCGGCGATCATCGGCGCCAGGAAGATCCCGGCGGCGACGAACGAGGTCGCCACCCAAAAGAGCGCGAGCTGCACATGCCAGGTGCGCATCAGGTTGTAGGGCGCGATCTGCGCGAGGTCGAAGCCGAAGAAGTCGGCTAGCTCGGCCCGGTAGTGCTGCGAGGCCGCTCCGACGAAAGTCTGGATCAGGAACAGCGCGGCCATCACGAAGAAGAACCACGCCGTGGCGCGCTGGGCCGGAGTGAGCGCCACGTCGCCGGGGTTACGGAACGACAGCGTCGCCTGCTCGCGGCCGTGCCAGCCCAGTCTGCGACCCCAGCGGCCGAAGGCGGCGAAGAGCAGCCCGATCCCACCCAGCAACGCGATCAGCGAGGCGACCGACCAGACGATCACGTTCGCGGTGGGCTCGTTCTCGACCAGCGGCTCCGAAGGCCAGTTGTTCGTGTAGGTGTAGTTGTGTCCCGGCCGCTCGCTCGAGCCCGCCCAAGCGGTCCAAGCAAAGAACGAGGTGAGCTGGTGCAGCTCTTCGGGATCAGTGATCGCGTCCGGGCGCAAACCGTTGCGAGTGGTCGGCTCGGAGAAGAAGTCGGAGTAGTGGCCCTCCAGTGAGCGAAACGCCTCCGCCTGCGCCGACGAGAGCGTGACCGTCTTCGTTCCCTCGTCGTAGC
>JAJTCK010000097.1 GCA_021323175.1 Solirubrobacterales bacterium
CGTGGGCTCCATCACGCTGATCGTATGGGGCGTGGGCGCGCGCCGCTGAGCCGTGGCATCAAAGGGGTACGGTGACCCACCGGCGGCTGGCCGCGGCTGGCGCGCTCTTGTCGGGAGCCGTGGCCCTCGTGCTGGCGATCTGCCTGGCCATACGAGCGTTCCCCGAGGGAATTCCGGCGTCCCTCTGCCTGATCGGGGCCGTCGCGGCGGCGTGGGCGGGGATCCTCCGGAGCGGCGTTCGCAGGGTGATCGGCCTGGCGGTCGCCGGGCTGCTCGTCGCGATCGGGATACTGATCGCGCTGTCAGCCGACAATGACCTGATCGGCCTTGCCCTCGCGGGCGCGGTCGCGCTGTCAACGACGATGGCACAGGTCGCGTTCCGGATCCACGTCGCTCTTCCCGATGCGCACGCGCCGGAGCGAGCGGTCCTCTTCTACAACCCGCGGTCCGGGGGCGGCAAGGCGGAGCGGTTCGACCTGCCGCGGGAAGCGAAGGCCAGAGGCATCCGCTCGGTCGGCCTGAATCCGGGCGACGACCTGGAGGAGCTGGTTCGCGGCGCAGTCGCCGCGGGCGCCGACGGCCTGGCGATGGCCGGTGGGGACGGCTCGCAGGCGATCGTCGCCTCGGTGGCGGCTGAGCACGGCCTGCCGTATGCGTGCATCCCCGCCGGGACCCGCAATCACTTCGCGCTCGATCTGGGGGTCGACCGCGATGACGTAGTCGGGGCACTCGACGCGTTCACGCATGGCGGCGAGCGCCTGGTGGACCTGGCGGAGGTCAACGGCAGGGTCTTCGTCAACAACGTCTCGCTGGGGCTGTACGCCACCGCGGTGCAGAAGGACAGCGAGGTAATGGGTCCCGAGTCCGAGGCCGCGGACCTGGTCTGGACCGGTCCGCACGGGACCACCCACCACTCCACCGCAGCGATCCTCGTATCGAACAACCGCTACCGCCTCGGGCGACCGGTCGGCTCAGGGACGCGGCCACGCATCGACGACGGCCTGCTCGGCATCACGATCGTCTCCGAGCCCGACAAGCACAAGCACCACCCACGTCCGCGCAGGCTGCAGCGCCCGTGGCGTGAGTGGTCGGCGGCAAGCTTCGAGGTGCGCTCGCAGGCCAAGGTCGGCGCCGGGATCGACGGAGAGGCCGTGTCCCTGGAGCCGCCCCTGCGCTTTCGCATCCTTCCCGGCGTGCTGCGAGTGCGGGTTGCGCGCGCCCACCCCGGCGCGTCCCCGTCCGCGATCGCACCCGACGGGCCACGCGAGTCAGCGGCCACGCTGCTCCGGATCGCCCTGGGCAAGCCCGTCGAGACCGGCGCCCGGGCCGAACCGGCGGATCTGCCTGACGGCCGCTGATACCGTCGCGGCATGGCTGACGGGGACTACACCGTCGATCCAGGCACCGACATCGGGCACGTCCACCTGAAGGTGTCCGACCTAGACCGAGCGGTCGATTTCTACCGCGACGCGCTGGGGTTCGAGCTGACCACCACCTACCCCGGTGCGGCATTCATGTCGGCGGGCGGCTACCACCACCACATCGGGCTGAACGTCTGGCAGAGCCAGGGCGGATCAACGCCGGCGCCGGGCACCACCGGGCTCTTCCACTACGCGATCCGCTACCCGACCCGCGCGGCCCTGGCCCGGGCTCTCCAGCGCCTGATCGACCAAGGCGTCGCGATCGGCGGCGCCTCCGACCATGGGGTGAGCGAGGCCCTCTACCTCTCCGACCCGGACGGCAACGGCATCGAGCTCTACTGGGACCGCCCCAGAGAGGAGTGGCCCCGCAAAGACGACGGGTCGATCGACATGTACACGCAGCCGCTCGACGTCCGCGGTCTGCTGGCGTCGGCGGCCGCCTAGTCGGAGCGCAGCGCCTCGGGCGGGATCCGGGCCTCTCGCATGTCCACGCGCTCTCTCCGGAAGGGGATCCCCTCGGCTTCGAGCAGGGCGCGCTGCCGGGCGCCCTGGGCCAGCGTCCCGTCGGAGCGGACAACCCGGTGCCAGGGAACCTCGTCGCCGGTCGAGGCCAGGACCGAGCCGGCGAAACGAGGCGCGCCCGGGGAGACGTCGCCGTAGGTGGTCACGTACCCCTCGGGCACCGAGCGGATGCGGGCGAGGACGGCCCGCGCCGCCACCGACCCGGCGGCTCTCCCCCGCCCCACCGCTCAGGCCGCAACGGGCGCGGCGCGGTGGCGCGCGTACATCTCCGCCACCCACCGACCCCCGCGTCGTGCCTCGAGCTCAGAGCGGATCCCTCTCAGCGGCTCGACCAGCTCCGGCGGCGCCCACGGGCGCTCCGGCGGGGCGAGCAGCGGCGTGAACAGTGCGGCGCCCGTCAGATCGGCGACCGTGAACCGGTCGCCGACGAGATACCCCCCGTCGCCCAGCTCGGCTTCGAGCCTGTCCATCACCGCCCTGATCTCGTGCTCGGCCGCGTCCGCGCCCGCCTGGTCCGCCCCGTAGTCGCGTCTGACCATCCGTGAGGCGACCGGGGCCGTCCGGCGCAGCAACGCGCCGCGGATACCCGGATCGGGGCCCAGCACCGCGGCGATCGTGGCGTCCGCGTCGAGCAGCGTGTAGTGCCAGACCAGGCTCCGGATTCGCGGCGCAAGCTCCTCGTCGAAGTAGTCCTCCAGCGCCAGCGCGCGCTCGCGCTCGCCGGGATCATCCGGGTAGAGCCGGGGCTCTGGCCGGTGCTGCTCGAGCGCGGCGATGATCGCTGTCGAGTCGCCGATCCGGCGCCCCTCCAGCTCCAGGATCGGAAGCCTGTCGTGGCGGCCGCGAGTCAGCCGCAGCGCGGTGAGCCGGTGTGTTCCCGGCATCGGCGTCCGCAGCTCGTATGGGATCCCCTTGTGATCGAGCGCCCAGCGGACCTTCTCGTTGTAGTGGGAGACTTCGATGTGCCAGAGGACGGCGGTCACCTCCCCGTCAGCCTATCTGCGCCGGGCTGCCACAATCAGTGGCATGGAACCTCTGTTCGACGGCCACGGGCGCAAAATCGGTGACCTGCGCGTCTCGGTCACCGATCGGTGCAACTTCCGCTGCCAGTACTGCATGCCGGCCGATGGCCTGCCCTGGCTCGAGCGCGAGCAGATCCTGAGCTTCGAGGAAATCGAGCGCCTCGTCGACCTGATGGTGCGGATGGGAGTCGGGGACGTCCGGCTGACCGGCGGCGAACCGCTGGTGCGGCGCGAGTTCCCGCTGCTGGCGGCGATGCTCGGCCGGATCCCAGGCCTGCGCGACCTGTCGCTGACGACCAACGGCTACCTGCTGGAACGGGATGCCGCCGCCCTGGCCGACGCCGGGATCAACCGGGTCAACGTCTCGATCGACTCCCTTCAGCGTGACCGCTTCTTCCAGATCACCCGGCGGGACGCGCTGCCCCGCGTGCTGGCCGGGCTGGAGGCCGTAGCCTCGCACCCGGAGCTTCGTCCCGTGAAGGTGAACGCGCTCGGCATCCGCGGGTTCACCGAGCAGGAGATCCTGCCCTTCGCCGAGTTCGCCCGTACGACGGGCTTCGAGGTCAGGTTCATCGAGTTCATGCCGCTCGACGCCGACCACGAATGGGAGCCCGAGAAGGTGCTGACCGGCGAGGAGATCCGCCTCGAGATCGAGCGCCACTTCCCGCTGGTCGAGCTCGAGCGGGAACCGTCGGCGACCGCCCGGGTCTATCGCTTCGCCGATGGGGCCGGGACCGTCGGCTTCGTCAACCCCGTCTCCGAGCCCTTCTGCTCGGACTGCAACCGGATCCGCCTCACCGCCGAGGGCAAGCTCCGCACCTGCCTGTTCTCGCTCAACGAAACGGACCTGCGCGACCCACTCCGCGCGGGGGCGGACGACGAGGAGCTGGAGGCCCTGATCCGCGGCGCGGTCGCGCGCAAGGAGTTGAAGCACCGGGTGAACGAGCCGGGCTTCATCCAGCCCGACCGCACCATGAGCGCGATCGGCGGCTGATCCGTCCCTCAGGAGGCCGCGGAGTCGGCCGTGGCCCGCCGGGGATCCAGCAGCGACACCGCCATCCCTGCGCACATCCATGCGAGAGCCACCATGAAGACGAACGCGAGGACGAAGTCTCCGGTGGCGTCCTTGACGATGCCGAGGACGAGCGGTGGAAAGAACCCGCCGAGCCCGCCCGCGGCCCCGATGATGCCTGTGGCCGACCCGGTCGCCGTCGGAAAGAAGATCGGGACCAGTTTGAAGACCGCGCCGTTGCCCAGCCCCAGGAACAGCGCGAGGGTCAGGCAGAAGAGTGTGACCGGCACGATCTGGGGATCCGCCGCTTGCCAAGCCAGGCCGATCGCGCCCAGGCCCACGACCAGGAACGACGCCGCTAGCACCCGGGTGCCGCCGACACGGTCGGACAGCCATCCGCCGAGAGGCCGGCCGGCGGTCGCCAGGAGGGTGAAGCCGGCGGCCCGCACCCCCGCCTCGCCCAGGGAGTAGTCGAACCAGTCGGTCAGCAGCTTCGGCAGGAAGATCGCCAGGGCCACCACCCCGCCGAATGTCACGAAGTAGAAGAGTGCCAGCCGCCACAGGTCCCAGCCCGATGCGAGGACCTCGCGATAACGGGTCGGCTGGCGAGCGGCCCCGGGAGCCTCGCGCGCCATCGCCCACCACAAGAGGGCGTACAAGCCGGCGATCGCCCCGACCATGAAACCCACGGCCTCCTGGCCCGCCGAGTCGCGGATCGCGGGGATCGAGAACGCCGCGGTCGCGGTGCCGATCGTGCCCACCCCGAACACGCCGAGCGCAAAGCCCTGCCGGCTCTGCCGGTACCAGCGGGCCACGAACGGAACGCCGACCGCGAAGGACGCGCCGGCGGCGCCCAGCAGGAGGCCGGCGCCCAGCAGGGCTGCGTAGCTCGAGGCGAAGCCGACGAGCACGGCCGCTCCGGCCGTGTAGGCGAGCAGCACGGTGAAGACCGCCCGGCCGCCCACCCGGTCGGTGAGCAGCCCGAGCGGAATCCGCAACAGGGACCCGAGAATGACTGGGATCGAGATCATCACCGACGTCTCCGTGTCGGTCAGGCCGAGCTCGTCCTGGATGTCGGGTGCGACGGGCGCGATCATGCCCCAGGCCAGGAAACAGACGGAGTAGGCGCCCGTCGCGAGCAACAGGTTCCGGGTGGCACCGTCCTGAGTCACGAGTGCCCGGTTCGCTCCCCGGCCAGCAGCGCCAGCGCGTGGGGTAGCGCATCCCGGATCGCCTCGCCCGCCTGGGCGATGCTGCGCGGGCTGCCGGGAAAGCTGACGATCAGGGTGTTGCCTCTGATCCCCGCCACCCCTCGGGAGAGCATCCAATTGGGAGTGTGCTCGCGCGAGGCGAGCCGCATCGCCTCGGGGATGCCGGGGGCCTCGCGCTCGATCACCGCCCGGATCGCCTCGGGCGTGACGTCACCAGGGGCCATCCCTGTCCCGCCGGTGGTCAGGACCAGGTCGCAGGCGACCTCGTCGCAGAAGTGGCGCAGGCGCTCCTCGATCAGGTCCTGCTCGTCCGGGATCAGGTCCAGCTCGGCGGACTCGACCCCAACGCTCGTGGCGAATTCGACGAGGGCGGGCCCGGACTCGTCCTCGCCCTCACCGGAGGACTTGGAGGTCGAGATGGTCAGGATCGCGGCGCGCACGCTCAGGGGGCCTCGCCGCCATCGGCGGCACCCCGGGTCCAGGTCCCGCTGCGCCCGCCGGTCTTCTCGAGCAGCTCGATCCGCTCGATACTGACCCCGCGCTCCATGCCCTTGACCATGTCGTAGACCGTCAGGGCGCCGACCGCGCAGGCCGCCATTGCCTCCATCTCCACTCCCGTCCGGCCGACGACCCTTGCCTCCGAGGTGATCCGAACCAGGCCCTCGCCCGGCTCGACCTCGATCTCCAGGTCCGCGTAGGTGAGCGGAAGGGGGTGGGCGAGCGGAATCAGCTCACCGGTGCGCTTGGCAGCCGCGATGCCGGCGAGGCGCGCCGGACCGACGACGTCCCCCTTGGGGCCGTCCGCCCGGGCTACGGCCTGCGCGGTCTCCGGGGACATCCGCACCAGGGCCTCGGCGCGGGCGCGGCGCTCGCCCTCGGCCTTGGCCCCAACGTCCACCATCCGGGCGCGCCCGGACTCGTCCAGGTGGGTGAGGCGCTTCTCGCTCACCGGCGCGCCCCAGGTGAGGCGCCGGTGCCCTCTGCCGGGGGCTTCGCGGGATCCGTGCGCTCGACCGGGGTTCCCTCGACCCAGCGGGTCTCGCCGCCCTCGACCTCGCGCTTCCAGATCGGGGCTTCCGCCTTGATCCGGTCGATGGCTTCGCGCGCCGCGGCGAAGGCCTCGCCCCTGTGGGCCGCCGAGACGGCGACGATCACGCTGGGCTCGCCAAGGGGAACAGAGCCGACGCGGTGCTCCGCCGCAGCGGCCT
>JAJTCK010000098.1 GCA_021323175.1 Solirubrobacterales bacterium
GCGTCCGCTTTGTCCAATGGAGGCACCTTACCGCGCGTGAAGCGGCTGTCAAGACCGCGTGAAGCGCCTCGGCGCAAACTGCGGGAAACTAGGCTTGGTTCCATGAGCGACCCGGATCAGGAAAGTGCCCCGCAGGCGAAGAAGCGCCGCCTCGGCCCCCTCGGGTACCTCAGGGCGATGGTCATCGCCAGGACCGCGGCCGTATCCTGGCCGGAGGCGAAGGAGATGGCGAGGCGCTCCGACGAGGAGCCGGCCGGGCCGGTCGACGTCGTCAAGGATTCGGAGCGGCCGCCACCAGAAAGCCCCTAAGAAGTCGCCCATGGGCCCGCCGGTTACGGTCCCCAGACAACCGCCGGTTACGGTCCCCAGACAACGAGAGGGCCCGGTTGCCCGGGCCCTTCGTTATGAACTCCGCTTTCGCCTTGCGGCGTCCGCTTTGTTCAATGGACGTCAACGGGCAAAACCGCAAACTGCGAAGAATCTGTCGGCGCGGCTGGATCGGGGGCATGCAGATGTGACCTGAGGCCGACCCCGCGCGGCCTACTGCCAGCGCCCGCCGGCCTTCGCCCATGCCTCCAGGTGGTCGACCGAGCAGAAGGCGTCCGTGATCCTGCCCTCGCCGCGGTGGTGGACCAGCACGACGCGGACGTCGCCGAGCCGCTCTCCGCACTGGGAGCAGGTGTGCTCCGCCTCCAGGCCAGGCGGCTCTGAGATGGGCGAGCCGGCTTCCCAGTGGGCGTCCCCCAGGACCCACGGGACCACGTGCTCGAGGCGGCAGAAGACCGCGCGGCGCTCGCCGGGCTGCTCGTAAGCGCGGTAGCCGTCGTCGGCCTCTACGGCGGTCCCGCACCAGCTGCATATCTCCGCGGCGGTCAACTCGCGCCGAACCGCGAGCGGTCATACGGCTTGGCGTAGGCTCGGGCGACCATGGCGGCCCTGACAATAGTCGTGCTGGAAGGCGACCAGACCGGCCAGGAGCTGCTGGAGCAGTCGCTGCGGCTGCTGGACCCGGCGGTGATAGGACTGGACTTCCGGCTCGACCGCCACGACCTCTCCCTGGAGAATCGCCGGGCGACGCGGAATCGCGTCTGCGAGGAGGCTGCCGAGGCCATGGTCGAGACCGGGCTGGGGATCAAGGCGGCGACCATCACGCCCGAGGGGGCTGAGGACGTCGGCAGCCCAAACCGCCTGATCCGGGAGGGCATCGACGGCAAGGTCATCGTCCGGACGGGGAGGCGGATCCCCGGGGTCACGCCGCTCGGCGGCATCCACCACCCGATCTCGGTCGTGCGCATGGCGGTCGAGGACGCCTATGGCGCCGAGCAATGGCGCGAAGACGACGCGGGCGATGAGGCCGCCTACCGGACCGAGGTCATCCACCGCTCGATCTGTCGCGCCGTCTCCGAGTACGCGTTCCGCTCGGCCGGGAAGCTGGACGGCAAGGTCTATGGCGGGCCGAAGTGGACGGTCAGCCCGGTGTACGAGGGAATGCTGAAGGAGGAGATGGACGCCGCCGCCGAGCGGCATCCCGAGGTCGCCTACGAGCCGCTGCTGATCGACGCCACCTACGCCGGATTGATCACCGGGCGCGCCGACACCCCGCTGGTGATCCCGGCGCTGAACCGCGACGGAGACCTGCTCTCGGACCTGGTCCTGCCCCTGTTCGGGTCCATCGCCGGGGCGGAGTCCATCCTGCTCGCCCTCGACGAGATGCTGCGGCCGAGAGTCGCGATGGCTGAGGCGCCACACGGAACGGCGCCCGCCCTGGAGGGCAAGGACGTCGCCAACCCGATGGCGATGATCATGGCCGTGGCCGCCCTGCTCGACTTCGCGGCCGAAAGCAAGGGCGGGGACGGGAGCGCCGCCACGGCCTCGGCAGCGATCTACGCCGCGGTGATGGAGACCACGGCGGGCGGCATTCGGACACCGGACCTGAAGGGACACGCCTCGACGACGGAGTTCACCGACGCCGTCATCGAGCGGGTTCGCGCCAGCCTCATATGACCGGGCCCTCGACCGACTCCTCGGGCGCCGCGTCGCCGGCCGCACGTATCCACTCGACGATCTTGCCGTTCTCGATCAGGAAGGCGGTGCTCGCCTCGTTTCCTACTCCGTCGCCGCAGGTGCCCTCCCCCGGCCGCTCGGTCAGCTCGAAGGTCGCCAGGGTGTATCCGGCGTGCTCCTCGGCGCGGATCAGCTCGGCGCCGCACGGCAGCGCCTCGTTGAACGCGAGCACCGCCTCCCTGCTGTCGAGCTTCAGCCGAGGCGTCCCGTTCTGGGCGACGCTGGGTATCTCGAAGTAACCGGCCGCGGCCTCGACGTCACCGTCGCGCAGGGCCGTCGCCCAGTCGTCGATGACGCGCGCGGCCTCGGGGTCGGCGCCGCCGGGTATCCCGGGGTCGGCCGACTCGCCGGCATCCTCGTCACCGCCGCACGCCGCGACGGCGAGGCACGCCAGCGCCGCGGCGACCAGGGAGATCAGGGCTCGCAGGTCCATCCGCCGATGATCGCAGCCCGCCATCGCCGTCTCGGGGGTCCTAATCGAGATCGATGAGCTCGAAGCGGACGGCGCCGTCCTCCGCGGTTGCGACGCCCATGGTCCGGGTCGGCGCGCGCCTGCGCTCGGTGGGGCTGCCCGGGTTGAAGATGAGGAAGCCGTCGCGCTCCTCGTGCAATGGCAGGTGCGAATGGCCGAAGATGACGGCATCGGCGTCGGGGAAGCGGGCTCGCATTCGCTCGACCCTCCCACGGCGCGCGCCGGCGTCGTGGACCATTGCGATCCTCGCCCCGCCCGCTTCGACGCTGACGCTCTCCGGCAGCTCGCGGCGCAGCTCGGGGCTGTCCACGTTGCCGTGCACCGCGACGACAGGGGCGTGCCGGCGGAGCGCAGCGAGCACCTCGCCCTCGGTGAAGTCGCCCGCGTGGAGGATCAGGTCGGCTCGCTCAAGCTCCTCGATGCACCGGTCCGGCAGCCGTCTGGAGCCGCGCGGCATGTGGGTGTCGGCGATCACCGCGATCCGCACGCGCTCGGATTCCTCCATCCCGGCGGCGGCCCGGACCGCCTAGGCGCGGGGCAGCGCGTCGATCCGCTCGATCCAGTCCCGCAGACTCGAATGCCCTTTTCGGAGGGGCTGGTGGTCTGCCAACACCCTGTGAAACGGCTCGTCGTCGCTGGGGTCCACGGGCAGCGCTGCGTACTTCAGGAAGGGGAACGCGGCGAAGTCAGCCGCCGAGACCCGGTCGCCCATCAGGTAGTTCCGGCCCGTGAGCATGTCCTCGAACAGACTCATCCGCACCGCCATGCGCTTCGACTCGGTCGCGATCGCGGCGGGATGGGCGTTCTTTTCGAGCTCCTCGTCGATCGCGTTGGGCGATCGCTTCCAGACCTCGTTGAACCAGTCGATGAAGATCTCGGTTTCGGCCCGGCGCGCGGGGTCGGAGGGGTACAGGGGCGGATCCGGGTAGCGCTCCTCCAGATACCCGAAGATGCGCGTCGAGTCGCTGACGACGCGACCGTCGTCGTCGATCACCGGCACCAGGCTCTGCCCGCTCACCGCTTCGACCGGACTGCGGTCATCCCAGTCGATCACCACCGGCTCGGCCTGCAGCCCCTTGTATGCGAGCGCTAGCGCGACCCTCTCGACGTTCGTCGAGAAGGGCCCCTGGTAGAGCTTTATCTGAGGTCCGCTTTGGGTCAGTTTCGATCCCGCCGCTCTCCATCCCAGTCGGAGAGGAGCTTAAGGCGTGAACAACGAGTACATCCCCGCAGCTTTCCACCGATAAACCGGAGGGACTCGCTCTGCCGGTGATCGAGGTCGCGGCGTGACCGCGCAGCTACTCCGACAGCCCGGCGGCTTCGAGGGCGTCCTCGCGGGTCGCAAAGCCCTTGAATCTGACCATCTTGTCCGCACGAAGGGTGTAGAGGGTGGCCCAACGGCGCTCGAATGGGGTCCCGCTTCCCCTTCCGCGTCCTCGCTCGTAGTGGACGACGACAACTCGGTCCTCGCCGACATCGATGATCTCCGTTGGCTCCAGGACGTAGTCCTCCCAAGTGCCCCAGTAGTGGCGAAAGTAGTCAACCACGGCATCCTTGCCGCGGACCAGCCCAGGATGGTCGGGGAGCAACCCCACCCCCGAGGCGTCAACCTCGATTTCTTCGTCGAGCAAGTCGAAGAACCGGTTTGGATCCCCTTGTCGGTACATGCTCCGCATGAGCTCAACGGTCTCCTCCGACATCGCCCACGCAGTATCGCGCCATGCCTGCGGCAGCAGCGCCACGGCCTCCACCCTTCCACCGTAAACCGGAGGGGCTCCCTCTGCCGGTGATCCAGGTCGCGGCGTGACTGCGCAGCTACTCTGACAGCCCGGCGGCTTCGAGGGCATTAGCTTCGTCGTAGAACTCGCGAATGCGCACGATCATTCCGTCCCGGAACGTGAGCAGTTCGTAGTCGGTCGAGCGAACCTCAGCGCCACTCGTTGCGCCGCGCCCGACCTCGGTTGCCACGACCAAAACCTCATCGCCGCCGCAGTCGATGATCCGCTGAACCTCAAAGCTGTAGTCACCGAAGCTCTCCAGCCACTCCTCGAGCCGCTGCCTGACTCCCTCGCGGCCCCGATAGGTCGTTCCGTCTTCAGGTGCGCTCCACTCGACGTCGGGATGGCAGAACGACATGGTCCTGGACATCGCGGCCAACAGCTCCGTCTTGCTCGTGGCGACCTCGTACCAACGCGCCGCAATCTCCACGTTCTCCTCCGACATCGCCCACGCAGTATTCCGCGACGGTGGGGAGGGTGCGAGCGCAGAGCTGCCGCTCAGACGACCCGGTCCAGTTCGCGAGCTTCCGTGCTAACCGGGGGGCGAGTCTAGTGACGCCGGCCCATCCCGAACATCATTAAGACCATCATGGCCATCATCGCCACGCACGCGAGCGGCGCAATGAACGCGACGCTTCCCGCTCCTGCCACCAGCAAGACGACGGCGATGACCATCATCGCCCCGCAAAACCACATCATGCGGTGGCGCATCATCATCGAATCCTCCGTTTCGTCCCATTGATTGGACGTGAGACTGAAACGATTATCGCTCAGCCGCCGACAGTTTGCATCGGTGCCGAGCACCACATTCCTCTCCGGGCTGACATCTACATCGCCTACTCCGACAGCCCGGCGGCTTCGAGGGCCTGAGGAACGGGAACGTGGCTCAGTTGTCTTTCGGGCTACCTACCCAACGGGCGGGACGGCAAGCACCGGCCGGTGCGCGATATGAAGCAACCGCTGGGTCACGCTTCCCACGAGCACGCCGGCCACGGCGCCATGACCGCGCGTCCCGACCACGATCAGATCCGCGTCTTCCTGATTGGCGATCTCAGCGATTGGAACAGCGGGACCTCCGAACCCGATGCTGGCGCTTTTCACCTCGGTGTCGATCCGCTCCTCGGACAGCTCCTGGGCCTGCTTCTCGAGCTCGGCGAGCATCTCGCCTTCCCCCGGAGGGCTGGTCGTGCCGGGCTGTGGTACCCGTTCCGCCACGTGGACGAGCACGACGCGCGCCTTGTCGCGCTTGGCGAGCTCCGTCGCGATGGGGATCGCTCGCCGCGATCCGTCGGAGCCGTCGAGGGCGAGCACGATCGTCCTGAACATGGTTCCTCCTTATCGATCCGTCTCAATCGGGCAGCGTGCGTGAGCACCGGTAGAAACTACCGATGCTGGGCACTGGGGCGGGTCGGGTCGGGGCGAGACGAACCGACCTTCGTTCTCCTGCGACATCGACGTTCTCCTGCGACATCGCCCGGCTAGCAGACGCCTACGCGCAACCCAGCCTATGTCCGCTCGCTGCTTGCCAGGGTAGGTCGCAGCGCCCCGAAGGTCAGCACCAGAAGGCCGATCCCGATCAGCACCATCGCGATTCCCATCACGATCCCGAAATTCGCCACCTGCTCGGCGAAGAAGGATGTGTTCAGCGCGGTGGCCAGCGCC